>NZ_LT160626.1:518495-908140 GCF_900065875.1 Prevotella phocaeensis
CAGAACTCAAGAAGATTGAACGGTGCCAGCTGCTTATCCTCGATGACCTGTTCCTTGTGCCTCTTGACGCCAAGGAACGTCCCATACTGCTCGAGATTATAGAAGACAGGCATGAAAGAAAATCTATCATCATCACCTCACAGTACCCGGCGTCCAACTGGTATGACATGGTAGGCGATCCGACAATAGCCGATGCCATTCTTGACCGCATCATCCATACGGCGCGTACCATAGAATTATACGGTGAAAGCATGCGTAAGTTAAGGTCTAAGAAAAACTAGAGAATTTAAAAGGGTAAAATAAAACTGACCCCTGCACAAGGACTTTACAAGGGCAATCAAACTGTGGCCAAAGGGGGCAAAGTTGAGTGGCTTTTCCATCTTTTTTAGCGATGTTCTTCTGTGTTCTCAAGTCTACATAGCGGATAGCCGAAAGAAAAATCATTATTAATGGCGATTGCTGGAACGAAGCGGATATCGTACTTTTGTAAAATAAGAAATGAACATTCTTGACAAGAAAACAATGGAAAACCGACAGAGCAATTCCTACCAAAGGATGATGGGATATTACGACGACGTACTGACCGGACGGAAGTGGTGGTCGAGGATATATACGCGATGGATTTGGAACGATGACAGTAATCTCTTGGCTCGAAAAGTGCTTGATTTCATACCGAACGACTTTCGGGGCCGGCTGCTTGATGTGCCCGTCGGCACTGCCATTTTCACCGCCGAGAAGTATCGCCGGCTGAAAGGGGCCGAGGTGATAGGTTTGGACTATTCCGAAGAAATGATAGCCATTGCGACTTTGCGGAAAAAGACAGAGCAGATAGCCAACCTGTCTTTGGTGCAGGGGGATGTCGGAGAGTTGCCTTATGCCAACGAGAGTTTTGACTGCGTACTGTCGATGAACGGCTTTCATGCTTTTCCGGAGAAAGAAAAAGCCTTTAGCGAAACCTTCCGCGTGTTGAAACCCGGAGGCTGCTTCTATGTCTGGGGCGAGCGCCGGTTGGCGGATTTATTTGTTAAGAACGTCTTGGAACGGAAGGGATTTTTCCTTCCTCCATACGACACATTCGCTGAGGCCGGGAGCCGGCTGAGGAACATGTACGGCGACGACGTACTGACGGAGAAAATAAGTTCCGCCTGTCTGTTCAGATGCGTGAAGCCGCAGAAGAACCAATAGAAAAATGAGGGTGTTCAAAACTCAATTCTTAAGAAGATGAACTTCAAAGTTGAAATTTGAATATTCTAAAATACTAAAAAAGGTCGTATCATTACTCAAAATAGAGTTTGATACGACCCTTTTATATGTTATAATTATAATCTGTAACTTTTCGGAGTTGTCGTTTTTAGTTTTGACACAGCCCCATTGATACGTCAAGATACATAAAACAGGGCAAAATCGACCGCCCGCACCGGTATCCGAGCCGTCGGCTTTCCGCCGACGGCAATAAATTAAACGAATCGAACGAACCGGATTATTCCGCTACGGGGCGCACCGCGAAGCCGGACGGCCGAGAGGCGCCACCCTCCGGAACCACGTAGCCCGGACTGAACCCAAAGCCGCAAGCGTTGAGCGTAGGGTTCGGAACGGCCGACCAATAGTAGCCGAAGCTGCCTGCGACATTCAGCGAACCATTGCTGTTGTCGCGACTGCCCGAAACAGGAAAGTAGACGGTATTGCCGCCGCTCTTGGACTTGAAGGTATAACCCTTGTTCCAAGTGCCATCGATGTTGGGAGTACCGTTATTCTTACCGTTCAGCGTGAAACCGGTGAAGGCGTTGCCGGCGGGCATCTTCAGCCCCACAGGGCAAGGGTCGTAGATGGTCTTGACGACGAGGTTGTCGTTATAGCCTGTGGTCGTGTTGTCCATCGACCAGAGGTTGTAGTAAGAGTAACCTGTTGGGGGATTATCATACCAAGAAGTACCATCGGTGTAGAAGGTCTCGGGATGCTGGATGCCGTTCTGGATGGACATGTTGTTGCCGCCGTTCTTGATGAAGGAACCGTCGGCGACGACATCAATGCCGGGCATGGCATCCTTGCGACCGAACTGATAGTGCGTAGAGCTGATTGTTTTGACGCTGCCGGGATTCTGCGTGATGGTGATATAGCCGTGTTGTTTGACGACGGGAGAGCCGTTGCCCAAAGTCTGCTCCACCTTAATGCGCACCTGGCGGGGCTTGTCATAGGAAGTACCCTCCCACTTGCGGTAGGCAAAGCCGAGCGTCTGCGTAGTGAAACTGTAGGTAACGTTTTGATAATTGACCACGGGAATGGTGTTGAGTTCGTCGCTGTGGGCAAACCACAGATGCCACGACCAGACCACCGTGCCGCCCTTGGTAACGGCGATGACGGCGTTGCCGTTCCTGATCTTGTCCTGCGGTATGCGGAAGCGGACAAAGGCATTCGTGCCACTGCCCTCCAGCGCGAGGCTGCCTGCCTCCACGATACCGCTCTGGTCGGTCCACACTATCTTCGCACCGTCGGGAGCGTTCGTCCCGCCGTTAGTCTGGGTAATCCATGGATTATCGATGTTGACACCGGCGTGATCCTTGAAATTGCTGAGGACGCGAGCGCCCGTGTTTGAGGTCTTGTAGGACGAGGGATTGTCTGCGCCTGCCTTGATGGCATTGCCGTAGACCAATGGAATCCTGTAGTAACCCGGGGCGGAGATGAGATACGAGTTGGCGGTGTTCATAACCGTTGCCCCACCTGTCGCATTCGAGAGGTTGTAGTAGTTGCCCGGGCTACCCTTGGCAGGGGCGTCGCGGAGCACCTTATTGTATTCGGCGAGTTTGTCGACGAAAGCTGCTTTCTGCACGGAGGCCACACCGGTTACGGGCACAGTGCCTCCCGCGCTCTCCGTTACGGGCAGTGCGTCGAGCCATGCCGGCTTTGTATTACTGAGTGCAGACCAGGTGTTTCCGCCGTCGGCACTCTCCTCATAGCCCACAATCTTCCATGCCACGGCCTGCTGCGTGTGCGTGGTCGGGTCTTCGCGATAGCTCGTGATGCTGTAGTTGCCTGCGGCGGTCTGGTCGTAGGCCACGGGAGCCGGCATCGTCTGGGTAACGTTCAGCACGTAGTTCCAGTTGGTCGTCTTCTCCGACAGAGCGTAGACCTTCGTCGTGCCGGGCTTCCATTCGCCCTTGAGGGTGGCATCGATGGGCGTCGAGCCGTCGGAGAAGTAGACTTTCACATGGACGCCCTTATCCGTAAGCTGCTGCGGAATCATGAAGAACGTGAAGTTGTCGCCCGGCTTGCCCACGATGATGTTGTTCACCGCCTCGGAGGTGCTTGCGCTGACCGTTCCGTCGCCGCCGAGGACGAATGTGGCAGGAGCCGTCGGCGTGTCCCACGTGCCCGCATGGCCGGCGATGGCGGGAAGCGTATATCGGCCCTTGCTCATCGCGCCGGTAATCTCTATCTTGGTAATATTCTTGTTCCATGAAAGATTCTGCCCCACCTTGAACCGCACGGCCGTAAGGGCGTGGTGGAACTTAAGGTCAGTCGTGGGCGGTACGTATTGCGTGGCATACCTCACCTCGCCCGAGTAGGCGGTCATAAGGTCCTTTTGGTCTTTCACGTCAGGCTCCACCTCGAAGTCGACGGTGGGCACGGCAGACGGATTGGCAGCCGAGAGAGCGAGCTTCGAGTAGGGCTTGGGGAAGACGGCGTAGAACTTGCCCCATGGCTGCTGCCACGACCAGTTAATGGCGTTGACGAGCGTGCCGTCGTTGTTGGCCTCCTCATTGTAAAACCATTGCCGGTCGATGCCCGCGCCCGAGGTCGCGCCACGGTAGCCGATGGCAGCAAACTTGTCGCCGTCGGCAAACTTTCCCGTAGTCTCGCCCGTTACGTTGGCCCGCGTGGCTGTGGTCGTGAGACGTGTCGCGTCGTCGATGCCGGCCGTGGTGGTCTCGATAAGGCAGAGGTCGTCAGCCCCTTTCACCGAAATCCTCCGCGAGGCGAGATCTTCGGGAGTCAGTCCCTGCAGGGCGAGCCGACTTGCGAAAGCGGCACGTGTGGCCGGCATGTCCTTAGCCGCCCGCGCGTCGTCCTGCGCCTGCGATACGATAAACGATACGGCGGTGTCCTTGTCGCCGCCATCCTTGCCGAGTTCGTCGTCGGCACAGGAGACAAGTGTCAGCAGCGCGAGGCTACCGAGGAATAAACTGATGAAATACTTTCTGATGTTCATACTTCTTTGATTTTGCATAGTTGTGGTTTGTAAATTACTCCTCGCCGTCCCAGAGGGTCGACCTTTTCGCACCCGAAAGATCATTGTCGTCATCATCCTCCGGCAGCGGCACGATACTGATGTCTCCGCCGCCGCCACCGCCCGGCTGAACTGCCGGACTGCCGGCAAGCATCGCGTCCTCGACAGCGAGGGCATACACTTTTGTCGCGGGCTTCACATACGCCCGTCTACTTGTTTTCTTCATTCGCATAATTCTAATTGATTTATATTTTATATTGTTGTTAAGATTAAGAAGCCGTCTGCCATTCCTAAAATATCCGCGCCTTTAAGTAGTCCTTTTCGGTGCCAGACACATCCTGCGCCCACGCCGGCGCAGCCTGCACACTCGCTGATAAAAATAGAAAAAATGTCTTTGAGCTGACCGTCCCGTTCGTTGCCGGGACGTTTGCCACACCATGGCAATTAATCTTCCTTTTACCTTACGCTTGCGGAACTTCCGCACTTAATACTTATTTTGCTTTGACATTTGCCGAGCTTCGGCAAATCTGCCGCCGTTTGCCGAGACGTTTGCCGAGCTTCGGCAAGTCTGCCGTCATTTGTCGGGACGTTTGCCGAGCTTCGGCATTTAACATTTCTTTTGCTTTGACGTTTGCCGAGCTTCGGCAAAGCTCCCGTCATTTGACGGGACCTCTTCTCGCGTGTCGGAAAGGCTGCCGTCATTTGTCGGGACGTCTTCTCGCGTGTCGGCAAGGCTCCCGTCATTTGTCGGGACGTCCGTGCGCCTGTCGGCAAAGCTGCCGCCGTTTGTCGTTTCCACCTTTTATATATATGAGAGGGTTGCGGGTTTATCGGGGAGCGCGCACGGGTTGGCGGACGCGCCCCCGACGAATGCGGGCGGGAACGTTACTCGCCCCACACCGAATACGGAGCATTGCCGCGGTTGGCCTCGCTTGCTTCCTCGTCATCGTCGAAGAAGGAGCCTTTCGACAGGGCCGGCTTCTTGGCGGGATCGTCGTCGGTGATTACGCCGATGGAACCGGCGAGGATGCTGTTTTCCAAATCGATGCGTCGCGATTTGATTTCCGGTTTGATGTACTTTTTCATGTTCGTCATTGTTTGTTATGGTTATCGGGGCGCGCCCGCCGGTTGGCGGACGCTCGCCCGATGGAATATGTTTTATTTTACGATTACCTTGCGGCCGCCGACGATGTAGACGCCGGCGGGCAGCTGGCTGCGAGTGGCGGCGTCGAAGCGGTCGGCTACGCGCTGGCCACGGAGGTTATATACCGGACTGTTCACGTCGGCCGAGTCATTCGTCACGCCGTTGATACCCGTGGGTACGGTTACGGTTACAGCCACGGTGCGGTCGGCATTGATGGGGGTGGAAGCCGAGAAGTTGCCGTCGAAGGCGAGCGTGTACGTTCTCTGGGCGTTGTAGTCCGAGCCGAGGAGTTCCCGTGCGGTGGGCAGGCTGACGGTCTTGCCGTTGTTGGCGTAGCGTGTGGCCCTCACCCAGCCGCCGAGGGTGAAGTCTACCTTATTGACATGCTTCGCGTCGTCGCTGGTGGGCAGCGGGTTGTTGTCCGTGCCGATGAGCTGTCCCCACACGTTTCCGGCGCGCTTGTTCTGCAAATTGTGGGCTACCTCGCCGCTTCGCAGCTGATCGGCCGTTACCTGCGTGCCCTGCGCTGTGCCGCAGGCGTTGAGGTAGTAGCAGTTCTTGAGGGTGGTGTTGGAGGATTGCTCGTCATTGACGAAGGTGTAGCCTGCGTCGGCGTTGTTCGTGCCGAGGTAGAGGCAGTTGGTCAGGGTGCAGGTGCCCTGCTGAAGACATACAAACCCGGCCATCGCTCTCCAATCTTTATCCGCCAAGTCGGTGAACGTTCCCTTGACGACACAGTCGGTGAGGGTAACCTCGCCATCGTCGCCTACAATTTGAATCATGCCCGCCGCCTGGGAAGCATTTCCACCATAGCCCCCCGTGAGATTCACCTCGCTGACGCAGCGGGAAATAGTGATGGTGCCATCCGCTGAATAAACCAATCCGGACAGAGCGCGACCGTTTGACTTGATCTCCCCTTGGGTGCGCAGGTTGCAGATGGTGGCCTCCTTCACATAATGGAATGGCGCTATGTTTCCTTCTCTTCCACCATCCCATTTCATCTTCAGCGCATACCCCTGCCCGTCGAAGGTGCCGTAGTAGGGATTGTCGACTGTTCCCGCCATCGTGATGTCCGTTTCGAGGTCGACGTCCTGCGTCAGCCTGGCGTTGAGGTCGGTCAGTCCGTTGTTCACGAGGTCGCAGAACTCCTTCCAGTCTTCTTTCGAAGCGATGCGCATCTTGTTTACGCTGACAGTAAATTTGAGCGTCGCGCCGTTGTACTTGCGGTTCTGCGGAATGGTAACGGTGATGGTGGCCGACCGTCCGTAGCCCGAGCCGCCGAACTTCAGTCTGCCTCCATCGATCTCTACTACACTTCTGTCGCTGCTCTCATACTTTATTTGACCGTCGTAGTCATTGGGCATTCCGTTCACTTTGGGTAGCTGCGGACGGTCCCATGCTTCCATCGTGATGTCCGTTTTGTCCAGAGTGGGGTGAATGTCGTAGCGAAGCACGGCAATCTTAATCTTTGCTTCGGAGTAAGCATAATCGTTGTTGGCTTTCAGCATGGCGACGATGGTGGTCTGGCCTGCTCCCTTTCCTTTTACCTTCCCATTTTGAATTTCAGCCACTTTGCCGTTACCTATGCTCCACGATATGGGACTTCCTGTAGGGTTGTTTACCATTTGGTCAAGTGGCGTGTCGATTTCTTGGTCCACGTAAATGGTATAACTGTCCTTCTTGGCACTGAACGAACGCACTTGCACATACTCTATGGTGTACTCCGAGAACTCCACATCTTCCTCCGCGGTTATCGTAATGCTTTGGTCGGGCGCGTCGTAGCATTTTATTCTCGCCTTCCCGGCGTCACCATCATAGAATATGTTTGACGTGCAGCGGAGATATTCAGCATTCTTCAGCTGTTTGCGGACATAGAAAGCACGCACGCGCCAGCCTTCCTTGCAAGTGATGGTAACGGTAGAACCCTTTGCCATCTCCCAGTTGCGGTTGGCCGGAATCAATGCCGGCCCAGTCTTGCAGTCGCTCCACGTGACGGTAAGAATGCCATGATCGAATGTGCGTGTGCCTTCCACTTCTCTTAGGTTTCGGTTGCGAGCTGTAGTTGTGTACTCTTTGCTCCACGCCGGCGCCGCCAGCAATAGGATGAAGAGAACGAGACAGAGCCTCTGAATGATTTCTTTTGTAGTTGTTTTCATTGTGATTATAAAACTGTTGTTGTTATTTATCAGTGATGGGTGATCGGGGAGTGCGCCGCCGGTTGGCGGGCGCTCGCCCGATGGATGGTTATTTCACGATGACCTTGCGGCCGCCGACGATGTAAACACCGGCGGGCAGCTGGCGACGCGTGGTGGCGTCTAAGCGGTCGGCCATGCGCTGGCCCCGGAGGTTATACACGGGACTGTTCACGTCGGTCGCGTCGGTCGTTACGCCGTCGATGCCCGTGGGCACGGTTACGGTTACCTTCACCGTGCGGTCGGCGCTAACGGTAGTGGCATCCGAGAAGCCGCCGTCGAAGGTGAGCGTGTACGTTTTTTCAGCGTCGTAGGCCTTGCCGAGGATTTCCTCTGCGGTGGGCATAGAGCCGTGGATGGCCTTGCCTTTGTTGGCGTAGCGTGTGGCCACTACTTTGTCGTTGTAGCTGAAAGCCACCTGATATACGTGCTTCGCCGCGTCGGCCGTGAACTGCGGCTCGTTGTCGGTGCCGAGGGTCTGTCCCCAGAACTGGTCGCTTCTGCCGGCCTGCAATTGATAGGCCACAAAGCCGCTCTTCAGCTGCGCCTCGGTGATCTGCGTTCCCTGCGCTCTGCCGCAGGTGTTGAGGTAGTAGCAGTTGTTGACGGTGCCGTGTCGGCCAAAGGTGCGTAGGAATCCTGTCCCTTCCGAATTGTTCTTGCCTATGTAGAGGCAGTTGTTAAAGGTTAAGTTGAGTTTCTCGTCCCAATTCCTTACAAACCCGGCCATGTTCCATCGGCAATTGTCATGTTCGGCGTAGAGTCTTCCCTTGACGACGCAATCGTTGAAGGTGACAGTGTTATCTCCGCTTCGAAGCATGCCTGCTATGCCGGAATCGTGCTTGTCGTCGCTACTACTGATGTTCACCTCGCTGACGCAGTTGGAGAAGGTGGCGTTTTCCGCTCTATAAACCAATCCGGCCGCGTTTTCCTTCGTTATTATCGACCCTTTGGTGCGCAAGTTCTTGATAGTGCCGTTAATCACAGCGTGGAATGGAGCTATCCAGTAATCTTTGTCGACCTCCCAGTTGACCGTGATCGTATGCCCTTGTCCGTCGAAGGTACAGTTCTCGAGATTATTCATCGGTATAATCTCCGTGCCGAGGTCGAGGTCGGCCATCAGCTTGGCGTTGCAGGATGGGTAACTGTAGTACCTCTTCCAGTCGTCCTTCGTGGTAATCTGGAAGTAGCCGTTGACGATCATGTATACAGCCAGGGTTTTGTTTCTATAGAGAGGATAATCAGGGACGAATTCATAGGGTAAGACAATCTCATACGTATTTTGGGAATTGTAGTCATCGCCCAAAATCTCCTTTGCGGTGGGCAGCAAGATTTTCTTGCCACTGTTGATTCCACGTGTGGCCTTCACCTCTCCGTGGTAGGTGAATTCTATTTTAAGCAGCCGCCTCGCGGGGTCGGTGGTGAGCATCGGCTCTTTGTCGGTGCCGATGAGCTGTCCCCATACTAGGTCTTGTCTGTCGCCCTGCAATCTGGCGGTCACGCCACCGCTCTCGAGCTGCTCTTTGGTTACCTGCTCGCCCTGCGTTTTGCCGCAAGCGTTGAGGTAATAACAGTTGTTGATGGTGGAGTTGTAGACGAAGGTGTTGCCGCCGGTGGCGTTGTTCGTGCCAAGGTAGAGGCAGTTGGTCAGCGTGCAGGTGCCATACTGAAAACATACAAATCCGCCCATATATCCCTTGCCTTTGTCCGTCGTGGCGTTAAACGTTCCCTTGACGAGGCAGTCGGTGATGGTAACCTTGGCATCTTTTCTTACACATTGAATCATGCCCGCCACGTCGCATGCATCATCGCTATAGTGGCTCGTGAGATGTACATTGCTGACGCAGCGAGTGAGGGTGGTGGCGCCATAGGCCTCCACAACCAATCCTGACAAATAGCGATCGCGCGAGGTGATCTGCCCTTCGGTGCGCAGGTTCTTGATCGTGGCGCCGTCCATATACTTGAAGGGGGCGATGTTGTTCCCTGAGCCGCCATCCCAGTTCATCTTCAGCGTGTGCCCCTGCCCGTCGAAGGTGCCGCCATAGCGTCTGCCTTCGCCCACCATCGTGATGTCCTTGCCAAGGTCGACGTCGGCATCGAGCTTGGCATTGAGCGTGTTATGTCCGTCGTTCACGAGGGCGCAGAACTTCTTCCACTCGTTGAGGTTGCCGATGTACATGGTATTACTCTGCTGTTCGCCACGCACCACAATGAAAGTATGCGAAAAAGAAGTCGCCTCGTAGCGATCGTTCTTTTCCTGCTTCACGGTGATGGTGGCCTCGCCTATCGTACCGCCGAACGTGAGGCCGTCATTCTTAGAGGCGCGGAGGACGGCGGGGTTGCTGCTGGTAATGCTCAACTGCGGATTGTCCCATTGGAAATTTTTGCCGCTCTGTGTGGTCTCACCGAGAAATCTGCGTAAGTCGTAGTTGCCGAAAAGCATAGAGGGAAGGCCTTTATCGGTGAAGGTTACGCGGTCGCGCATCACGTTGATCGTCGTGCTGCACTCCGCTTTGGCATAGCTCTGATTAGCTTGGTAAGTGATGGTAAACACTCCCGTTCCGGGGCGCTTTATGTCTAATTTTCCGCCCTCGAGTACTGTCGCAATTATATTGTTTTTGTTCAGATAGTAGCTGACATGGCCGGTATGCCCACCGGAGTTGACCTGGGGAGTAAACCATCCCGAGAAGGAGTAATAATCATACTGTCCCTTCGAGAATCCCACGTTGGCCACCTTGACGTAATGTACCGTGATGCGGCGTATCTTCAGCTGCCCCTTGTTCGACATGTTGTGCCCCTCGATGTAGATCCACGACGAGGGCGCGTCGAAGTTGCCGAACACGATGTTGTTGTTGTCGGGCTGTGAGCCGGACTCCTTGACAAATTGCATTCTGTACTCAGTGCCCGGGGCGGTTTCATACTTGCCGATGCGGTCGAGTCCTCCCTTATCATATCGGCTGCCGCCCTCGGTGTCTTCCAAGACAACCTCGCGGATGCGGTAACCGTCTGGCACGCTGATGGTAACTCCCGAGCCTTTGGCCAATTCATAGATGGTGCCGCTTTTGGAAGTATAGCATCTGTAGAAGTGGACGGATACGGGACCCTTCTTGAGGTCGTAGACTTTCGTACCTTTGGGCGATTCCGTGGACTTGAACAGTTCCGAACCTTGTGCCCATGCTCCCATGGAGGAAACCACGAGCAGCAGCAGGAGGCTTAGCCTCTGAATCATGTTTTTTGTTTTCATTTTACTAAAGATTTAATGAAGTTTATTGTTTTTATTTCTTTTCTTTGATTAAGTTAAGAGTGATCGGGGAGCGCGCCCCTTGTTGGCGGGCGCACCCCCGATGAAAAGAAGAGTTTATTTCACGATTACCTTGCGGCCGCCAACGATGTAGATGCCTGCGGGCAGTTGGCTGCGAGTGGCGGCGTCGAAGCGGTCGGCCACGCGACGACCCTGCAGGTCATATACCGGACTGTTCACGCCGGCCGCGTCGTTCGTTACGCTGTCGATGCCCGTGACGACGGTTACGGTTACATCCACGGTGCGGTCGCCACTGACAGTAGTGGAAGCCGAGAAGTTGCCGTCGAAGGTGAGCGTGTACGTGTTTTGGGCGTTGTAGGCCGAGCCTAAGAGTTCCTGTGCGGTGGGCAGGGCGCCGTGGATGCCCTTGCCTTTGTTGGCGTAGCGGGTGGCCTTCACCTCGCCGTTGTAAGCGAAGGCTACCTTATACACTTTCTTTGCCGCGTCGGTCGTGGGCCGCGGTTTTTCGTCGGTGCCGAGCACCTGTCCCCAGAACTGGTCGCTACGACCGTTCTGCAATAGGTAGGCCACCTCGCCACTCTTCAGCTGCGCCTCGGTGATCTGCGTGGTCTGCATGCCCTGCGCTGTGCCGCAGGGGTTGAGGTAGTAGCAGTTGTTGGTGCGACCGCTGGCGGTGAAGGTCGCGCCGGCCTCATTGGCGTTGTTCTCGCCGATGTAGAGGCAGTTGTTGAATACGCTGTATTCTCCCATCCAACCAGCAAATCCGTCGATTCCTCTCTTGGCAGCTTCGTCCGGGACGTAGACGCTGCCAGACACGAGGCAGTCGTTAAAGGTAATGGTTCCTTTTCCGTGTGCCTCGGAAATAAAGCCTGCCATGCCGTATAGGTTGCCTTGGATAACGGTGGTGCACATGATAATCACGTTGCTGGTGCAGTTGGAGATGGTAGCACTATTATACAGTAAGCAAATCAATCCTGACAAATAGTTAGTAGTCGACACAAGCGTTCCTGCGGTGTGCAGGTTCTTGAAAGTGGCGTCCTCCACATACCGGAATAGGGCTGTGAAGGTTTGGCTTCGGGTATTCCATTTGATATAGATCGAATGCCCGTCGCCGTCGAAGGTGCCGCCATAGTGATGGTTTTCTGTTCCCGCCATCCAGACGTCGTCGATAAGCTCGATGTTCTTTGTCAGCTTGCCATTGAGCTTGTTCTGTCCGCCGTTCACAAGGTCGCAGAACTTCTTCCAGTCTTCCTTCGAGGCGATTTCGTAGTAGTCCTTTTCGGTGGGGATGATTGGTACGTTGTAGTCGGCATTGATGCGGGTAGAAGCGTTAAAGCTGCCCCCAAAGCCGAATCCGCTGTAATAATGGTGGGGGTTGTAGTCCTCGCCTAAGAGCTCCTGTAGGGCGGGTAGGCCGCCATAGAAGCCTTTGTCTTTGGTGGCGTAGCGTGTGGCCGTCACCTTGTTGTTGTAGGTGAAGTCTACCTTATATACATGCTTCGCGTCGTCAGCGGTGGGCAGCGGGGCGTTGTCGGTGCCGAGGATCTGTCCCCACGCTTGTTTCGGACGCTTGTTCTGCAACTTGTAGGCCACCTCGCCGCTCTTCAGCTGGTCCGCCGTTACCTGCGTGCCTTGCGCTGTGCCGCAGGCGTTGAGGTAGTAGCAGTTGTTGAGCTTCGCGTTCTTGGCGAAAGTGTTTGAAAATTCATTCCCATCGCCGCTGCCTATGTAGAGACAGTTGTTCAGGGTGCAGTGGCCGCGCTGAGAATATACAAACCCTGCCATTCCCTTCTTGCCTTCTTCCGTGGCGTTAAATGTTCCCTTGACGATGCAGTCTTCGATAGTAACATGGGCATTATCTTTGATATATTGAATCAAACCCGCCGCTTCGCATATGCCACCGTTATAGATGCTCTTGATGTTCACATCGCTGATGCAGCCCGAGACGGTGACTGTGCCATAGGCATTTTGAATCAATCCGGAAAGTCCTTTTCCGTTGGACGTGAGCGTCCCTTTTATGCGCAGGTTCTTGATGGTGCCGCCCTCCACATAGTAGAATGGAGCTCTCCAATGGTTTGAACCGATATCCCAGTTGAGCGTCAGCGTATGCCCCTGCCCATCGAACGTACCGGAGTAGTGTTTGCTATAGGCCAGCATCGTGATGTCCGTACCGAGGTCGACGTCGCCTGTCATCTTGGCGTTGAGATTGGTCCGTCCGCTTTCCACGAGTCCGCAGAACTTCTTCCAGTCGTTGGGGTCGCGGATGTACATGGTATTACTCTGCTGGTCGCCACGCACCGCAATGAAGGTATGCGAAAAAGAAGCCGCCTCGTAGCGATCGTTCTGTTCTTGTTTTATGGTGATGGTGGCCTCGCCTGCCGTACCGCCGAACGTGAGTTTGCCATCCTTAGAGGCGCTGAGGACGGCGGGATTGCTGCTGGTAACGCTCAACTGCGGATTGTCCCATTGGAAATCTCTGCCGCTCTGTGTGGTCTTGTCGAGATGTTCGCGTAAGTTGTAGTTGTCGAAAATCACGTCGGACATGTTTTTGGGAGTGAAGGTTACCCGGTCGCGCTTCACGTTGATTGTCGTGCTGGTCTCCGCTTTGGCATATTTCTCATTGGCATGCCAAGTGGCGGTGAAAACTCCCTGTCCGGGGCGCTTGACGTTTATTTTTCCGTTCTTGAGGACATCCGCAACATCATTGTTGTTCAGCTTGTATTCGACATGGCCAGTGTGCCCACCGGCATTGAGGACAGGAGTAAACTCCCCTGACATGGAGTATACATCATACTGCCCCTTCGAGAACTTCACTTTGGCTATCTTGACATAACCCACGATGATGTCGCGCACCTTGAACTGTCCCCACTTGGAATTGTTGTGGGTGTTGATCTCGACACTTTGTTTCGGTGCATCATAATTATAGACAACGATGTTGTTGTTGTCGTCATTGAGCTGTTCCTTATTGCCTTCGGATATTTTCGAATTCGATATGGATTTCTTCTCGAAGTAATAGTCATAGCCCATTGAAACCGATTTGATGCGCTTGATGCCATTTTTGTCGTCATAGTCCTCTCCACCCTCCGTGTCGCGCAGAATGATCCAACGGATGGCATAATTGTGTTTAGCCGTTACGGTGATTTCGGAACCTTTTTCTAATTCGAAGATGGCTCCGCTACCCGTTCCGCCGGTGGTCTTGCAATCGCTGAACGTGATATCCACCGGCACAGTGTTGAGTGTTGTTATCTTCCTGTGCTTGCCCAAATAGCGTGAGCGGAAAATCTCGTATCCCTCACGACCATAATCTGTCGCCAGCGCCGGCGCCGTCAGCAGCAGGGCGAAGAGAACGAGGCAGAGCCTCTGAACTGTAATTGAATGTTTCATGTTGAATTAAAATTAAAAAATTAAACATTAAGTTTGATGTTTGAAATTTGATGTTTGAAATGAATCATTCAAATTGAATTTGAAATGATTCGTTGAGATTGAAATTTGGAATTATACCATAGGCGTTGAAGTTTTAAAAGTTAGACATTGGGTTTGAAATGTGAATTTCCGTGGCGTTTGCCGGGCTTCGACAAGCCTGCTGTCGTTTGTCGTTTCCATCTTTTATATATGAGAGGGTTGCGGGGTTATCGGGGAGCGCGCCACGATTGGCGGACGCGCCCCCGACGAATGCGGGCGGGAACGTTACTCGCCCCACACCGAGTACGGAGCATAGCCGCGGTTGGCCTCGCTTGCTTCCTCCTCCTCGTCGTCGTCGAAGAAGGAGCCTTTCGACAGGGCCGGCTTCTTGGCGGGATCGTCGTCGGTGATCACGCCGATGGAACCGGCGAGTACGCTGTTTTCCAAATCAATGCGTCGCGATTTGATTTCTGGTTTGATGTATTTTTTCATGTTCGTCATTGTTTGTTATGGTTATCGGGGCGCGCCCGCCGATTGACGGACGCCCGCCCGATGGGATGCGTTTATTTTACGATTACCTTGCGGCCACCCACGATGTAGATGCCGGCGGGCAACGAGTTGCGAGTGGCGGCGTCGAAGCGGTCGGCCACGCGCTGGCCACGGAGGTTATATACCGGACTGTTCGCGTCGGCCGCGTCGTTCGTCACGCCGTCGATGCCCGTGGGATCAACGCCGTCGAGGACGACGAAGAGTTCTTTGGCGCCTGACGCCTGCGGCGGACAGGTGATGTAGGCCCGGTAGATGGGCACCACGGCTTCGGGATACGCCGTCGTTACCTTGTGGAACTTGCCGTCGTCTTGCAGGATGTAGGCTTTGGCGGCAGCTGCGGTGGCGTTGTCCACGCCGTCCATCGTTCCCACGAGTTTGTAGCCTTTGGCGGTGGCCGTCAGGCGGGCGTCGGTGTAGGCTCTCACCTGCAGGTTCGTGCCGCCGAGCTGCGGCGTGCCGTTCGCCGTTATGTAATACGGCTTATAGGCTTCGAGCGTGCCGGTAACCGGATCGAAGTAGGCCCTGTTGCTTTCGCCGCCCGAGATGGTGTGGGCTTGGAAGCCCTGAACAGGCAGCTCGTAAGGCAGGCAGACGGTGGCGCTGTGCAGGTTGCTGAAGGGGCGCTCGTAGGTTGCCTTGACGGCGGTGAAGTCGATGCCGATGGGCAACGGCTGTCCGTCGGTGAGCACGAAGTTTTCGCACGTCCAGCGACTGTTCGCCGCGCTGTAGTACACGTAGTTCACCACGTTCTTTTCGGCCGCGCGGAAGAGGTCGGGCATGTCGCCGAGCACCTGTGCCCAGTGGCTGTCGTCGGTGCGGCCGTTCTGCAACTTCGACGTCATCACGCCGTTCCGTAGCTCCTTCTCTATGGCCTGCGTGCCTTGTGCCGTGCCGCAGGGGCTGAGGTAGTAGCTGTTGGTGGCGCCGGCGTTGCGGGCGAAGGTGTAGCTGTCCGCGCCGGCGTTGTTCGTGCCGGCGTAGAGGCAGTTGTTCAGCACGCAGGTGCCGTCTTGCTGCCCTACGAAGCCGCCCATTTCTTTCTTGCCTTCGTCGGTGGTGGCGTTGAGCGTTCCCCTGACCACGCAGTCGGTGAAGGTAACCTTACCGTCGTGTATCCATCTGACCATGCCCGACAAGCAGTGCGAGGCGTTCTGGCCATTGGTGAGCTCCACGTCGACGGCGCAGCCCGAGATGGTAACGTTCCCCTCCGTCACGCCGGCCAGACCGGCGATGGGGGCGTTGTCCGACTTGATCTTTCCTTTGACGCGCAGGTTCTTGATCGTGGCGCCCTCGCCCAGAATCCGGAACGGATGGCCTTGGTCATACCCGTCTGCGGTCCAGTCGACGGTCAGCGTATGTCCCTGTCCGTCGAACGTGCCGGTGTAACGCGCGTAGGTACTGCCCACGATCCAGACGTCCGTGCCGAGGTCGACGTCGGCCGTCATCTTGGCGTTGACCACCTGTCCGCTCTCCACCAGCTCGCAGTATTCCTTCCAGTCGGCTTTGTCGGCGATGGTGAAATAGTCGTTCAGGACGGAGGTCATCTGCACGGCCACGGTCTGGTCGGCCGTTACGGGCGTGGAGGCGGTGAAGTTGCCGCCGGCGAAGGAGAGCGTGTACACGCTCAGCGGATTGTAGTCCGTGCCCGCCAGCTCCTTGGCCTTGGGCAGACCGCCGAAGATGGCGCCGCCGCTGTTGGCGTAGCGGGTGGCGGTGTTGCCGTTGTAGGTGAAGTCTACCTTGTACACGCGCTTCGTGGCGGTGGCGTCGAGCTGCGGCTCGTCGTCGGTGCCGAGCGTCTGTCCCCAGACATTTTCTGCGCGACCGGCTTGCAACTTGTGGGCCACATAGCCGCTCTTGAGCTGCTCGCCGCTCACCTTGTCGCCCTGCAGCGTGCCGCAGGCGTAGAGGTAGTTGCAGTTGTTGAGGGTGACGCCGGCGGGGGCGAAGGTGAAGCTGTTCTCGGTGGCGTTGTTCTCGCCGAGGTAGAGGCAGTTGGTCAGCGTGCAGGCGCTGCCGCCGACATTATCATAGACAAAGCCGGCCATGCCTTTCCGGCCCTCCTCCGTGGTGGCGTTGATGTTGCCCTTGACCACGCAGTCGGTGACGGTAACATTGGTATTGTAGCCTACCAATTGAATCAGGCCCGCCGCTTGGCATGCGCCATTTCTGCTGCTCGTGATGTCCACGTCGCTGACGCAGTTGGAAAGCTTGGTGGTGCCATTGGCATAACTAAGCAATCCGGAAGCACCGCCACCGCTCGTCGTGATCTTTCCTTTGACGCACAGGTTTTGGATGGTGCCGCCATCCACGTAATTGAAAGGAGCGCCAACTCCTTCGCCCTCCCAATTGACCGTGAGCGTATGCCCCTGTCCGTCGAACGTGCCGGTGTACTGCTCGACAGAGCTGCCCAGCCGCACGATGTCCTCGCCGAGGTCCACATCCTGCGTCAGCTTGGCGTTGAGGCCGGTATGGCCGCCGGCCACGAGGCCGCAGAACACTTTCCAGTCGTCCTTGGTGGCGATTTCGAAGGTGCCGCCCACGGTCATGCTCACGGGCACGGTCTTGTCTTCCGTTACGAGCGTTTCGGCGGTGAAGTTGCCGCCGTCGAAGATCATCGTGTACGTGTTCTGCGGGTTATAGCCCGTGCCGAGGATGTCCTTGGCCGTGGGCAGACCGCCGAAGACGGGCTGGGCGTTGTTGGCGTAGCGCGAGGCCATCTCATTGCCGTTGTAGGTGAACTTCACCCCGTACACCTGTTTTGTGGCGTCGTTGGTGAGCAGTGGAACGGTGTCGGTGCCGAGCGTCTGTCCCCACACTTGGTCGGTGCGACCGGCTTGCAGCTTGTAGGCCACCTCGCCGCTCTTGAGCTGCTCGGCCGTTACCTGCTCGCCCTGCAGCGTGCCGCTGGCGTTGAGGTAGTAGCAGTTTTCGAAGGTGCCGCCCTTGCGTAAGAAGGTGTGGCATTTTCCGTTGTCGGAGGCGTTGTTCGTGCCGAGGTAGAGGCAGTTGGTCATCGTGCAGTCGGCCCAATCGGTATAGATGAAGCCGGCCAATTGTCGCACGCTTTCCTCCGACCGGTCGGTGATGCTGCCCATGACCACGCAGTCGGTAATGGTGAGGTGGGCACTGCCTACGCCGCTAATCAGGCCCCCCGCGTTGGACGGCTCTCCGCTGTGGCCTCCCGTGATGTCGACGTCGGTGATGCAGTTGGAAATGGTAACGTTGCCATAGACTGCATAAGCCAATCCGGCCGTATTGCTTTCATCCACCGTGATTTTTCCTTTTATGCGCAGGTTCTTGATGACGGCGCCATTCTCCACGTTAAGGAAGGGAGTAGCTCCCGCTTCGCCCTGCCAGTTGATCGTGAGCGTGTGGTTCTGTCCGTCGAACGTGCCGACATACGGATGTAAATATCTGCCCACCTGCACGATCTCGGTGCCGAGGTCGATGTCCTGCGTCAGTCTGCCGTTGAGGTTGTGCTCTCCGCCGTTCACGCGCTGGCAGAACGCTTTCCAGTCAGCGGCCGTCGAGATGGCGACATCGTTGACATGGGCGGTGATCTGCACGGGCACGGTTATGTCGGCCGTTACGAGCGTGAAGACCTCGAAGCCGCCGTCGAAGATCATCGTGTAGGTTTTCGTTTCGTCGAAGTCAGCGCCCACCAGCTCCTTGGCCGTGGGCATACCGCCGACGATGTTGCCGTTGTAGTTGGTGTAGCGCGAAACCGTGTTGCCGTTGTAGGTGAAGTCTACCTTGTACACGTGCTTGCTTGCGAGGGCCGTGGGCAGCGGCTCGTTGTCGGTGAGGATCGACTGCCCCCAGATGTTGTCGGTGCGGCCGGCTTGCAGCTTGTAGGCCAAAGCGCCGTACTTCACCTGCGCTTCGCTCACCTGCGTGCCCTGTGCTTCGCCGCAGGCGTTGAGGTAGTAGCAGTCGGTGAGGGTGGTGCCGGTGCCGTTGCCCTTGGCGAAGGTGTTGCTGTTGGGATCGCCGGTGGAGTTGTTCTTGCCGACGTAGAGGCAGCGGGTCATGGTGCAGCTGCCCTCAGCCCAATAGACAAAGCCGGCCATTCCTCTCTGGCTTTCCCACGCATTGTCGGTGATGCTGCCTTTGACGAGGCAGTCGGTGATTTGAACCGAGGCACCTCTGGCTACAACGAGAACCATGCCCGCCGCTTGGGATGCCTCCCCCAAACGGCCCCCCGTGATCTCCACGTCGCTGGCGCAGCCCGTGATGGTGGTGGTGCCATTGGCCTCACGAATCAATCCGGACAAGCCGAAACCCTTCGTCGTGATCTTCCCTTGGGTGCGCAGGTTCTTGATGGTGGCGTTCTCCACATAATAGAAGGGGGCGATTTGGTTATCTTCGCCCGCATTCCAGTTGAACGAGAGCGTATGTCCCTGTCCGTCGAACGTGCCGGAGTACGGGTAGCTCACAGAGCCCAGCATCACGATCTCCCCGCCGAGGTCCACGTCCTGCGTCAGCTTGGCGTTGAGGCCGCGCTCGCCGTTTCTCACGCGCTCGCAGAACGCTTTCCATTCAGCGGCCGAGGAGATGCTGACTTCGTTGCCGCCGCCGGCCTGTGCCCATGCCAGCGCGGCCAGCACGAGTACCAGCAGGGAGAGGCCGAGCCTCTGAATCGTTTCTTTTTTCGTTGTTTTCATATTACTTTTTTGTTTTTTGGTGAATAGAATGGTTTTCACGCGTTCTCGTCGCCGTCGTCCTCGTCGTTGTCGGGCGCGTCGGGCGTGTCGTCTTTCTTGGCGCGCGTCATCACCTGCTCCTTGTAGCGCTTGATGTTGGCGTTGAGGTAGTTGATGAGCGGCGAGAAGTCTTTGTCGGTGCCCACGACGACGACGGCGTTGATCAGCCTGACGGCGTTCTGGTAGGCCTCGTCTGTGGCCAGTCGTGCCTTGCGCAGTGCTCCGGCAATCTGCTTCGATACGTCGTCGGTGCGGGTGGCGAGCAGTTCCTCCACGCGGTTGTTGGCCTCTTTGAGTGCGTCGACGTAGGGCCGTAGCGAGAGCAGCTGCACTTGGTCGGCGAACTTGGAGTTGAGGTCGTCCACGAGGTTCATGATGCGCGATGTCTCACGCTCCAGCTGCATGTCGGGATCGATGCCGTAGTCCTTGAGGTGCTGCCACAGGTCGGCGGCCGCCTTGGCCATGTCGGCCACGGGCAGTCGCAGCATTCCCTTGACGGCTGTTCGGTAGCCTCGGAAGATGGAGTCGCGCTCCTTGTCCTTGGCCGCGATCTGGTCGGTGTAGGCGTTTTTCTTCGATAGCATGAGGTACTTGTCTTCCTCGTCGATGGCGGGCTTGAGTGCCGCCACGGCAGCTTTCACGTTGGGCGTGGCCTTCACGGCCTCGTCGCTTTCCATCACGTTGTGCACGTCCTTCACGTAAATGAAGTGGGCGTCGTTGGTGAGATGACTCAAATGAATGGTACCAATCTGCAGTACATTACTTTCGTTTGCCATAATAACTGATTTTTAAAAAATGAATAACTAAAAAAACTCGATAACTAAAGATTCAATGATTAAATGTCTATATGTTTCAAATCTACCTCCTTTCTTTCGTTTTGTTTGTCACCGTGGCGTGAGCCTTGGCGTCGTTTGCTTTTATGTCTGCGCAGGCCGCGCAAGTCTGCCGTCGTTTGCTTTTACGTCTGCGCAGGCCGCGCAAGTCTGCCGTCGTTTGCTTTTATGTCTGCGCAGGTAGCGCAAGTCTGCCGTCGTTTACTTTTACGTCTGCGCAGGTAGCGCATTTAAGATTTGTTAAGCCTTTACCTTTGCGCAAGCTGCGCATTTAAGTCCTGTTAACTTTTGTCGTTTGCGCAAGCTGCGCATTTAAGACTTGTTAATCTTTTACGTCTGCGCAAGCTGCGCAAGGTCCTCGTCGTTTGCTTTTACGTCTGCGCAGGCCGCGCAAGCCTCCCGTCGTTTGCCGTTTCCACCTTATTATATATATATAGGATGGCGGGCGATCGGGAGCGGCCCACCCCATTGGCCGCCGCCCCCGATGGAAGGCGTTACTTCACGACCATCTTGCGGCCGCCCACGATGTAGATGCCTGCGGGCAACGAGCTGCGTGTGGCGTCGTCTAAGCGGTCGGCCACGCGCTGGCCACGGAGGTTATATACCGGACTGTTCACGTCGGCTGCGTCGACCGTCACGTCGTCGATGCCCGTGACGACGGTTACGTTTACAGCCACGGTGCGGTCGGCATTGATGCGGGTGGAAGCCGAGAAGCCGCCGTCGTAAGTGAGCGTGTACGTTTTCTTGGCGTCGTATTCCGCGCCTAAGAGATCCTGTGCGGTGGGCAGGCTGACGGTCTTGCCGTTGTTGGCGTAGCGGGTGGCCTTCAGCCTACCCTTGTAGGTGAAGTCTACCTTATTGACATGCTTCGCGGCTTCGGCGGTGGGCAGCGAGTTGTTGTCCGTGCCGAGTGTCTGTCCCCACACGTTTTCGGCGCGCTTGTTCTGCAGCAGATAGGTCACCTCGCCGCTCTTGAGCTGCTCGGCGGTAACCTGCGTGTAACGTGGTTTTATGTGGTGCGCGCTGAGGCTGTAGCAGTTGTTGACGATTAGTTCACCAAAGGGGACGGTTCCGAGGTAGTCTTGGGGGCTACTGTCAATGTAGAGGCAGTTGTTAAGTGTAGATTTGCTTCCGCCTTCCGACGGACCTACAAATCCGTCCATTGCCTCAGGTTTGCCGTTGTCCGCGCGGATAACCTTTCCTTTGACGAGGCAGTCGTTAATGGTAACTCTGGCATCTGTCTTAACGAAAGCGACCATACCCGCCGAGAGGCTTTCTTCATTAGTGGTGTTCTTGAAATTCACCTCGCTGACGCAGTTGGAGATCGTGATTGTGCCAATCGCGGCACTAATCAATCCAGACGCAAAATTCACTTTATTCGCAATCTGCCCCTTGGTATGCAGATTTTTGATGGTGGCGTTGCCCACTGAATTGAATGGGGCGCAGAAGTTTTGCGTAGTATTCCAGTCGAGAGAAAGCGTGTGTCCCTGTCCGTCGAACGTGCCGGAATAGTTTTTTATGCCATTGATTCCCACCATTGTGATGTCCGTGCCGAGGTTGATGTCGGCGTCGAGTTTGGCATTGAGGTAGAACATATCCTTTTCGTTGACAAAATGGGCGAAGAGCTTCCACTCATCGAGGTTGCGGATGTACATGGTATTAGTCGTCTTGTTGCCGCGCAACACGGTGAGCGTATATGTTATGGATTTACCTTCGTACTGGGCGTTTTTTCTCTGTGTTACCGTGATCGAGGCGGTACCTTGTTTACCGCTAAATACGAGGTTGCCTGTTTTTTGATCAGAAATGTCTACGATATCGGGATTATTGCTTTTTATACTGAATCCCGGGTTGTTTCGATCAAAGGGGGTTTTACTAGACGTACCGAACTTTATAATATCATAAATGGAACGGGCCTCACCACCCTCTGTGAATAGTATGGATCTGCCGAGGGACGTATATAATCTGTCGCGCACGTTAAGAGTTGCTTCACAAGTTACCTTGGCATTTGCGCCATCGGCTGAAAACAGAGCACGAATTTTTGTAGAGCCTATGGCTTTAGCATGCAAAAGCCAATGCTTTCCTTCAATCAGTTCAAACTCAGCAATATTCGGATCATCGCAGGATAAGATTTCTTTACTGAGGCCGTAGGCTCTAATATAATGGCCTCCATTGATAATCTCATCGTAGGTTTGTTTTTCAAAGTGCGAAGGGAATTTCTGGACATAACCCACAATGATGTCTCGCACCTTGAACTGTCCCCATTTGCGGTTGTTGTGGGTATGGATCTCGACACTTTGTGCCGTGGCATCATACTGGGTGACAACGATGTTGTTGTTGTCGTCATTGAGATCATCCTTATTGCCTTCTTTGATTCCCGAGTTCGAGATAGATTTCTTCTCGAAGTAATAGTCATAGCCAGAGGTAACGCTGCTGATGCGCTTGATGCCATTTTTGTCGTCATAGTCCTCTCCACCCTCCGTGTCGCGCAGGATAATCCAGCGGATGGAAAAGCCGTCGTCAGCCTTTACGGTGATGCGAGAACCCTTTTCCAGTTCGTAGATGGCACCGCTGCCCGTTCCGCTGGTGGTCTTGCAATTGCTGAACGTGATTTGCACATACCCTCTTTTGAGTTTATCTACCGGCTTTTTCTTGCCTATCTCCTTCACAGTATAGCGTGAGCTGAAAATCTCATAGCCGTTACAACCATAATCTGTTGCCCACGCCGACGCCGTCAGCAGCAGGGCGAAGAGGAAGAGGCAGAGCCTCTGAACTGTAATTGAATGTTTCATGTTGAATTAAAATTAAAAAATTAAACATTAAGTTTGATGTTTGAAATTTGATGTTTGAAATGAATCATTCAAATTGAATTTGAAATGATTCGTTGAGATTGAAATTTGGAATTATACCATAGGCGTTGAAGTTTTAAAAGTTAGACATTGGGTTTGAAATGTGAATTTCCGTGGCGTTTGCCGGGCTTCGACAAGCCTGCTGTCGTTTGTCGTTTCCATCTTTTATATATGAGAGGGTTGCGGGGTTATCGGGGAGCGCGCCACGATTGGCGGACGCGCCCCCGACGAATGCGGGCGGGAACGTTACTCGCCCCACACCGAGTACGGAGCATAGCCGCGGTTGGCCTCGCTTGCTTCCTCCTCCTCGTCGTCGTCGAAGAAGGAGCCTTTCGACAGGGCCGGCTTCTTGGCGGGATCGTCGTCGGTGATCACGCCGATGGAACCGGCGAGTACGCTGTTTTCCAAATCAATGCGTCGCGATTTGATTTCTGGTTTGATGTATTTTTTCATGTTCGTCATTGTTTGTTATGGTTATCGGGGCGCGCCCGCCGATTGACGGACGCCCGCCCGATGGGATGCGTTTATTTTACGATTACCTTGCGGCCACCCACGATGTAGATGCCGGCGGGCAACGAGTTGCGAGTGGCGGCGTCGAAGCGGTCGGCCACGCGCTGGCCACGGAGGTTATATACCGGACTGTTCGCGTCGGCCGCGTCGTTCGTCACGCCGTCGATGCCCGTGGGATCAACGCCGTCGAGGACGACGAAGAGTTCTTTGGCGCCTGACGCCTGCGGCGGACAGGTGATGTAGGCCCGGTAGATGGGCACCACGGCTTCGGGATACGCCGTCGTTACCTTGTGGAACTTGCCGTCGTCTTGCAGGATGTAGGCTTTGGCAGCGGCTGCGGTGGCGTTGTCCACGCCGTCCATCGTTCCCACGAGTTTGTAGCCTTTGGCGGTGGCCGTCAGGCGGGCGTCGGTGTAGGCTCTCACCTGCAGGTTCGTGCCGCCGAGCTGCGGCGTGCCGTTCGCCGTTATGTAATACGGCCGGTAGGCTTCGAGCGTGCCGGTTGTTTCCTTGAAGTAGACTTTGTCGTTGCTGCCGCCCGAGAGGAAGTGGGCTTGGAAACTGTTGTTGCGAGGCAGCTCGTAAGGCAGGCAAATGGTAGCATTCTGCGCGCTGTTGCCGGTGCGGTTGTAGGTAACGTTGGCGGCAGTGAAGTCGAGCCCGATGGGCAACGGCTGTCCGTCGGTAAGGCGGAAGTTGTCGCACGCCCAGCGCCTGTTCCCTGAGTCGTAGTACACGTAGTTCGCCTTTGCCTTGTCGGCCGCGCTGTAGAGGCTCGGATTTTCGCCGAGCACCTGTGCCCAATGGCTGTCGTAGGTGCGGTCGGCCTGCAACTTCTTTGTTACCTCGCCGCTCTTCAGCTGCGCCTCGGTTACCTGCTCGCCCAAGTTGCCATTCTTCTCATTATCCGGATGGATGCCTTTAGACTTCTCGGAATAATACACGTGGCTGAGATTGTTTGCCGAGCCTTTGTCTCGGCGCAGGATAGGATTGAGTCCCGAGACCTTGGTGTAGGTGGCATTCACGTAGCTGTTGCGGATGGTGGTCGTGCCGTTATCGCCCCAAGCTACGAGGCCGGAGATGTTGCTGACGTTGCCCTTGTCGCCCGTAATAGAACCGACGAAGGCGCAGTCTTCGATGATGTTATTGCCCGGCAAGATGTGGCCCACGAGGCCGGCCGAGTACTGGTCGCCCGTCCGTTCAAGATGGATGGCAGCTTTTACGACGCAACGCCGGAGAGTCGTGTTTTCACAGAATCCCACCAAGCCGGCCGTGTGGAAATTGTCCGCGCCGGCCGGCGCGGTTACGCTACCCGCGATGGTGAGGTTGTGGATGGTGGCACCATTCGTATAGTTGAAGGGGGCCGTGCCCTGCCCGGTGCCCACGACGTGGACGGTCAGCGTGTGGCCCTGTCCGTCGAACGTGCCGCGGTACTTGTGATCTTCTGTTCCCACCATCATGGAGTTCTTGCCGAGGTCGATGTTGGCTTCGAGCTTGGCGTAGATGTAGTTAATGCCCTTTTCGTTGACGCTTTTGCAGAACAACTTCCACTCGTTGGCGTCCTTGATGAGCGCCGCGCCGTTATAGTCCGCGCGCATCACGATAACGGTGTATGAAAGCGAAGACGCCTCGTAGTAATCGTTCTCTTCCTGCTTCACGGTGATGGTGGCCTCGCCTGACGTACTACCGGGATAAAGCTTGCCGTCAGCGTAGCGGAGGACATTGGGATTGCTGCTAGTAACGCTAAACCCTGAATTTTCCCAATCGAATTTTTCGCCGCTCTCTGTTCTCATTATGAGATTTTTGCGTAAGTCAGAAGTCTTGTCTAAAAGCAGGTGGGCCAGATACCCATCGCCAAAAGTTACCCGGTCGCGCTTTATTTCGACTACCGTGCTACACTCCTTTTTGGCATAATAGTCAGTGGAATTGAAAATGGCGGTGAGCACTACCGTCCCGGGGCGCTTGAAATGTAGTGTTCCGTTCCGTTCGACATCCGTAATTTGATTATTGTTCACCTCGTACTCGGGATATTTCTCGTGATCCCATTTGTTGAGCTCGGGGCGAAACTGCTTGTTTCTGTAGTAGACATGATACCTTTCTTGCTCGAAGCTCACGCTGGACAATTTGACAACCCCCACAATGATGTCGCGCACCTTGAACTGTCCCCACTTGGAATTGTTGTGGGTGACGATCTCGACGCTTCGTGCCGGGGCATCATAATTGTAGACAACGATGTTGTTGTCGTCGTCGTTGAGTCCATTCCAATTGCGTTCTTTGATTTTCGAGTTCGAGAGGGCATCCCTCTCGAAGTAATAGTCATAGCCCGATGTAACCCTGTCGATGCGCTTGATGCCTTCTTTGTCGCTGTAGCGCTTTCCTCCCTCCGTATCGCGCAGGATGATCCAGCGGATGGAATAGCCCTCGTCGGCCTTTACGGTTATTTTAGAGCCCTTTGCCAACTCGTAGATGGCACTGTTGTCCGTTCCGCTGGTGGTCTTGCAATCGCTGAACGTGATTTCGACTTCCCACTGATGGAGTGTACGTACCTGTTTTTTCTTGCCTACTTTTTCCACGGTTTCGCGTGAGCGGAAAATCGAGTAGCTTGAACGATTATAATCTGTTGCCCAAGCCCCCGTGGTGGAAGCCACGAGCAGCAGGAAGAGGCAGAGCCTCTGAATGATTTCTTTTGTTTTCATTTTGATGAATGTTGAATGTTGTTTATTTCTATTTTGCTAAATGTTGAATGTTGTTTGTTTCTATTTTGCTTGTCGAGTGATGGGTTTATCGGGAGCGCGCCACGGGTTGGCGGGGGCGCTCCCGACGGAAAGTTATTTCAGGATGACCTTGCGGCCGCCGACGATGTAGACGCCTGCGGGGAGGCCGTTGAGCGTGGTGCCGAGGTAGCGGCCCGTGAGGTCGTAGACGGGAGCGGTGTTCGCAGCGCCGGCGTGGTCGGTCGGGATGGCGTCGATGGCCGTGGTGGTGCCGTCGTCGTCGAAAGCGATGGAGAGCGCCTTGGCCTCTGTCGCGCTGTTGGAGGTGATGAAGGCGCGGCAGGGCGGAACCATGGCGGCGGGCGTTCCGGCGTTTACCTTGTGGAAGAGTCCGTCGCGCTGCAGGATGTAGGCGTGGCGCCATGCTGCTCCGGCGTTGTCGGCGCTATAGATGACTCCTTCGAGGGTGTAGTCGCCGGCGGATTGTTTCAGTCGTTCGGCCGTCATGGTTTTCACCTGCAGGTTCGTGCCGCCGAGCTGCACGGTGGCGTCGGCCTTGATGAGGTAAGGTCGGTAGGCTTCGAGCGTTCCGGTTTCCCGCTTGAAGCGCAGCTTGTCGCCTTGGTTGTCCAAGAGGCTGTAGGCGCGGAAGCCGCTCACGGGCAGCTCGTAGGGCAGGCAGATGGTGGCTATGCCGGCGCTGCTGATGGTGCGCTCGTAGGTTACGCTGGCGGCGGTGAAGTCGAGCGCGATGGGCAGCGCCGTGCCGTCGGTGAGGCGGAGGTTGTCGCAGGCCCAGCGGCTGTTCGCCGTGTCGTAATATACGTAGTTGGCCTTTGCCTTGTCGGCCTCGCGGTAGGGGCTCGGCGTGTCGCCCAATACCTGCGCCCAGTGGCAGGCGTCGGTGCGGTTGTTCTGCAGCAGCGTGGTTACATAGCCGGTCTGCAGCAGGTCGTCGGTGATGGGCTCGCCCTGCTTCCTGCCGCAGGTGTGGAGGTAGTAGCAGTTGTTGAAGGTGGCGCCTTCGGGGGCGAAGGTGTAGCTGTTTCCGTTATCGATGGCGTTGTTGGTGCCGATGTAGAGGCAGTTGGTCAGGCTGCAGAAGCCGTCCCTCAGCACATAGACAAAGCCGGCCATTTTTTGCCATGCAGACTTGTCGTCGATGCTGCCCTTGACCACACAGTCGGTGATGGTAACCCGGGCGTCGTCTATCCATCGAACCAGCCCCGCCGCTTCGGATGCATTACTCCCATAGCCCCCCGTGAGGCGCACGTCGGTGGCGCAGCCCGTGATGGTGGTGGTTCCATAGGCATCACAAACCAATCCGGCCAATCGGAGTTCCTGCGTCGTGATCTGCCCTTTGACGCGCAGGTTGCGGATGGTGGCGCCGTCCACTTGCTGGAAGGGGGCGATCTCTATCTCTTCGCCGGCATCCCAGTTGAGCGTGAGCGTGTGGCCCTGCCCGTCGAAGGTGCCGGTGTAAGAGTACTGTTCGCCCACCATCCTGACTTCGTCGAGGTCGACGTCGGCCGTCAGCTTGGCGTTGAGACCGGTCTCGCCGTTGTTCACGCGATCGCAGAACGACTTCCAGTCTTCTTTCGAGCCGATGCTCATTTCGTTGTTGTTCTGTGCCCCTGCCGGCGTGGCCAGCATGAGGGCGGTAAAAAGGAAGAGGCTGAGCCTCTGAATGAAATTTTTTGTTTTCATCTTGATGTTTGTTTAATGTTGTTTGTTATTGTCATGTTGTTTGTTGTTGCCATGTTGTTGGTCAAATGGCGGGGCGTTTATTTCACGATGACCTTGCGGCCGCCCACGATGTAAACGCCGGCGGGCAACAGGCTGCGCGTGGCGGCGTCGAGGCGGTCGGCCACACGGCGGCCCGCAAGGTCGTAGACGGCTGCGTTCCGCTCGCCTACCCTGTCGTCCGTCACGCCGTCGATGCCCGTGGGGGTGGTAACGGTTACATTCACCGTGCGGTCGCTGCTGATGGTGGTCGTAGCCGAGAAGTTACCGCCGTCAAAGGCGAGCGTATATGTTTTTGTTGCGTCATACGCTGTGCCGAGGAGTTCCTGTGCCGTGGGCAGCTTCACTTTTCCGCCGTTGTTGGCGTAGCGCGTGGCCGTTACTTTGCCGTTGTAGCTGAACTTCACCTGATATACTTTCTCTGCCGCGGGGGCGAAAGCGATGAGCTGCGGCTCGTTGTCCGTGCCGAGCGTCTGTCCCCAGACGAGGTTTTCTCTGTTGTCCTGCAACAGCTTCGTTACCTCGCCGCTCGCCAGCCGCGCCTCGGTGATGTGCTCGCCCTGCACTTTGCCGCAGGCGGTGAGGTAGTAGCAGTTGGTGAGGGTGAGGGTGTTGGCGTTGCCGTCGGCGAAGGTGCGGCAGTTTTCGTTGCTGGCGTTGTTCTTGCTGACGTAGAGGCAGTTGGTCAGCGTGCAACTGCCACTATTAACATAAACAAAGCCGGCCATTTCTTGCCAACCGTCACCCTCATTGTCGGTGATGCTGCCCTTGACCACGCAGTCGGTGATAGTAACCCGGGCATAAAGGTCAATCGTTTGAATCAGGCCCGCTGCGTAGCTTGCCTCCCCGGCACGGCCTCCCGTGATGTCCACGTCGGTGACGCAGCGGGAAATGGTGGTGGTGCCGCCATTGGCCTCCAGAACCAATCCGGACAAATTGCTACCCTTCGTCGTGATCTTCCCTTGGGTGCGCAGGTTGCGGATGGTGGCACCTCTCACATACTTGAAAGGGGCGATGTCGTCCCTTGAGCCGCCATCCCAGTCGAACTTCAGCGTGTGGCCTTGTCCGTCGAAAGTGCCTTTGTAAGGGGAGTATTTGCCCAGCATCACGATGTCCGTGCCGAGGTTAATGTCGGTCGTCAGCTTGGCGTTGAGACCGGTCTCGCCGTTGTTGTTCACTCGATTGCAGAACGCCTGCCAATCTTCTTTCGAGCCGATGCTCACTACTTCGTTGCCATTGTTGCCCTGTGCCCACGCCAACGCAGCCAACACGAGGACAAACAGGAAGAGGCTGATCCTCTGAATCATTTCTTTTGTTTTCATATAAATTGGAATTAAGAAATAAATATTCTTTTGGTAATTGGGGGGCATGGCGTAGTTACTATGTTTTCTGGAAGACTTCCTTGTATATTTCTGTCTGTTCCCGATTACGTCGTACAAGATGGTTGATCGTGTCTTTGGAAAGGGAATCCAAAAGATGTTTGTGCGCCAAGCCGTCGAACGGTTCTTCAAAAGGACGGAGATAAGACAGCTTTTCTTTTCGCATGGAGATTTCGATGAACTTTTTATCCATATCGACTGAAAAGCCAATGGTGATTTCTCCCATTTCATTTTTTACGATATATACCCAACAGATTTTTTTCATATTTTTTGCGTGTTAATTTTATTGCAAAAATAGGAAGCGGGGGCAAATAAGGCGTTTCATGGTTGTAAAAAGTTGTGCCAGATTTGTAATTCATGAAGAAAAGAAAGGTCAGAAATGCTTGAAACGTAAGAAATAAAGGTGTTTTTAATGGCAAGGGGCAAGCAGCAATGGCACAGGTGGGTGATGGCGGTGGACGAGTGCTGTTCTGAGGGTATGCCAAACCGCCTCCCATCATCTGCTTTATGGAAAAAATAGGCGAGGCGGCTACGGCATATCACCGGGGGCTTCCTTTTGACTCTTCTTTTTCTCTTTGGAGATTGATCTGTATTCCGACGGAGACATTCCGTAGAAAGCCCGGAAACAGCGGTTGAACGTGGAGCGAGAATTGAAGCCCGACATATATTCCACTTCGTTGATATTCAAATCGGGATTTTTGGTGAGCAGCGAAGCCGCGTGCCGCAGTCTGTAGCTGTTGATAAACTCGCTGACGGTGGCTCCGTCGGCATACTTGTGCACGGCATTGGCGATATAGACGGCATTGGTTCCGATCTGTTTTGTGAGGACATCACGGTTTAATTCCACGTCTTTATAGACTTCCTCGTTCTGCATCAGCTCACACAGTCGGCGGTAGATTTGCCCCTCCTGATCGAGTTCTTCTTCGGGAATGCGCTTTGCTGCGGTTTCCATGTCGTCTTCCGCCTTTCGGGATAGCAGGATGGCGTCATACAAAGCCCTGTTCTTGCGACGCAAGCGGCGGGTATATATAATATATAGGATGAAGGCGATAAGCAACAACGCCCCGATTACTGATGAGAGGTAGAAACGCGTAGTGACGATTTCATTGCGCAGGGTGAGTTTGTCCACCTCGAAGATGGTGCGCAATTCGTCGAGCTGATTGGCCAGCTCGGTATTGCGTAGTTTGTCTTTATGCGGGATGACGGCTCTGTACATCTCGGCCGCTTCTTTGTATCGCCCTGCCTCCGTATATAAATCGGCCTGATGCATCTGCACGGTGAGCAGACTGACGGAGTCGCCGGCGGCGGTCATGAGGGCTATGTTCTCGTTGTTGCAGGCAATGGCCCGTTCATACTGTTTTGTGGCTGCATAGTAGCGGGCTTTCACTTGAAGGAGCTTGAACTGGGCGACGGCTTTGCGTCCTTCGGCATATTTTTCAGCCTGCTGCAACAATTTCTCTGCCCGGTCGTAATGACCTGTTCCCAATTCTGCAATGGTGGCTGCCAGCGTGCAGTAGAGATAGCGCCCGTTGAGCGACGGCGTGTAACCTTTTTGCAGGGCTTCCTTTTTGTATTTGTCGATAACCGCTTTCCATTCCGCGCTTTTCACGCGTAGCTTTTCATATTTCTGCAGCCCGTCGAGCGTTTCGCCCAACACATTGTAGGCGGAGAGCAATTGGGATATTTCCTCTTCTTTGGAGAGGGCGGCAATGCTTTCCTCTATCGTCTTTTCGGCTTCCTTGAAGCGCCCCATCGTCTGGTAGATACAAGCCATGCCGTATGTGGAAACCCCTAATCCGAAGTTGTTCTTCGCACGTTGGGCAACGGCATACATTTTCTGTGCTTCGAGCAACGCCGTCTGCAATTTGCCTTCATATATATAACTCTCGATCAGCACGTTCCACGCATTGTAGTAATAATCCCACGTCCCATTCTTTTTCATGGTGCTGAGATATTCGGGCAGATAGTAGTTGATGCTGTCGGTCATCTCGTAGTTATAATAGCAATACAACTGTCTGACGCGCGCCTGGGCTTCCGCCTCCTTGTCTTTTTGCCGTAGGGCTTCCGCAAGAAATTCACGGATGCAGCGCAATTCATAGCCCATATTATCTTCAGCGGCTGCCAACCGGCAAATATCTCTGTATGCCTGCAAGAGTTTCTCTCCCTTGAGATGCTTCATCTCTTTCCAGATGGAATCCGCCGGAGTGACCGCCCACATCGTTCCTGTGGAGAGCGTAATGACAAATAGCAATGTAATCAGATTCTTCATTTTCAACAGATATTCAGATTTTATCCAGGTTGGGCAATGGCACCGCCATCGGCTTTGGCGTCTTTCCGCCCTCCTCCATTCTTTTCCGCTGTCGTGTGTGTCCCATTCCCGTCTGCTGAATTTCGCATGCCGGATGGCTCTCTTCCACCCTATTCCATGAGAAGCATTTGTGCATAAATAGTAAAATTTTAATGCAAAAATAACAAAAAGCGGGTTGTGCGCTTGGGATTTTTTTAATAGAAAGACCACTATCAAGATGTTATCACACCCTAAAAACCTTAATTTCCCCTTAAAAATACTTAACAAAAAAATTGAGGAAAAGAAAATAAAAACGTATCTTTGCAGCGGTTATAAAAAAGTAAAAAACGACAACCATGTTCACTCGTTCTCTCACCGAAAGGGTTTTGGTCTTCCTGCACTCGCGCGGCGGAAACGCCATTGAGCGCCACCGCATCATCGTGTATTTGCTGCACTCCGTACTCGTTGTTACCGTCATCTCGTTGCAGTTCATGGGCCTGGGCGGTTCGCAGGAAGCGGTACCACAGATGATGAGCGGCGTCCATCTGGCGACGTGCCTCCTTTCGCTGTCGCTCTATCTCACGCGGCGGCTGTCGCTTTCCAAGGCTTTCTCGCTCGTGGCGCTCGTGGCGCAGTGCACCATCGCCGTGCGCTTCTTTTATTTCGCCGCCGTGCGCCCCGACCATTTTCTGCAGCTCATCCTGATCAATCAGATCACATCGCTGCTGGCGATCTTCTTTCTTGTGATGAGCTTTGTGCGGTTCACCCCCTTCATCGTCTCCGTCATCAGCCTGACGAGCTACGGTTGTCTGGCCTATTATCTTCAGGAGCCCGCGCTTTGGCAGCTGTTCGGTTTCTTCCTCTTCGTGCAGTTTTTCCTCTGTGTGCTGGGCGAACTGCTGCAGCACAACGTGATGAGCGTGTCGAGGGAGAATGTCAGCCTGCAATATCGTGAGACGGCCCTGATGCACGCCGTGAGGCTGAACAAGCGGGAGATAGAGGCCTATCTGCGCATGAGCAGCCACGACCACCCGTCGCCCGAGGACACCGACCGCCTGTTTTCCATGCTCAAGCCGAAATCGCAGCGCAACCTCGTCAACGCCGTGCGCCTGCATCTGAAAAACCACTTGATGGACGACTGCGACCTAGCCCAGCGCTTCCCCAGTCTCACGAAGTCGGAAACGGACGTGTGCCGCCTCATCCTCGCGGGGAAGAAGCGGAGCGAAATCGGCCTGCTGCTCGAAAAAACGGAGAACAACGTGGACGTGACGCGTAACCACATCCGCAAAAAGCTCGACGTGCCCACTGATCAAGACTTGCGGAAATTTCTCATAAATTTATTGATAGAAAAAAGATATTTAGACAAGGGGGAAAGGAAAAGATAAGTTCCTCCACCAAAAAGTACATATAAAACATGAAATTTGGAAAAATGAAGCGATAGCGTTATCAATCAATGACTTAAAAGGGCTTTTGGAAGTAGTGTGATGCCAACGGTGTATGGTATTTATGCCAATCTGTGCCAGAGTTCCGTCTCCTATTCGTAACCCCTGCGGGGTAATAACTGAGAAGCGGAATATTAAGGAAATCCGCACATAAACAGGGCGTTAGGATAAAAATTCCCCTCCGTCGGTTTCTTATTCCGCGTTCCCCTCGATTTGCTTAGTGGAAAACCGCTCCACAGTAAATAATTTTGCAAACGAAAGGAACAAAAGCAATGAGAAGTACATTTTCAGTCATCTTCTATTTGAAGAAAGACAAGGTCAAGAAAGACGGCACTTCGCCTATCATGGGGCGCATCACCGTGGACGGCACGCAGGCACAGTTCAGCTGTAAGCTCTCCATTGATTCAGACCTCTGGGGCATCAAGGGTGGTCGTGCGGTTGGTAAGAGTGTAACGGCACGGGAGACCAACCGGTTGCTCGACAAGCTCCGCGCAGCCGTTACGAGGCATTATCAGGAAATCATGGAGCGCGACAGCTTTGTTACAGCCGAGAAAGTAAGGAACGCATTTCTTGGTTTGGAATACCGCCGACAGACACTCATAAAGGCTTATGATCTCTTTTTGGAAGACTATACCAAGAAAGTAGACTGCGGCCTGAAAGCAAAGAGCACATTGCAAAAGTACAGTGCCGTGTATGGTCATCTGAAAGATTTTCTGCAATCACGCTATCATGTAAGCGACATCGCCCTGAAAGAAATTCTACCCACGTTCATTACAGATTTTGAGGCGTATCTGCGCACGGACTGCCTGCTAAGCCCCAATACCGTATGGCTCTATACCTTTCCCATCCGTATGCTGCTGCACAAGGTGGTGGAGAACGGCTGGCTGATGCGCTACCCATTCCCTAACTGCGGTGTAGCGAAAGAAGAAACAGAAAAGGGCTTCCTCACCAAGGAGGAACTCGGGCTGCTTATCAATGCCCCGAAGATGAACTTCAAACGGACGCTCATCCACGATTTGTTCCTTTTCTGCACCTTTACGGGACTGGCCTATATCGACCTGAAGAACCTCCGGGATGAAAACATCGTGTCCAACCCGCTCGACGACAGCATGTGGATACACACCTACCGGCAGAAGACCGGCGTGGAAACGAATGTCCGTCTGCTTGACATTCCCCTTCAAATCATGAAGAAATACAAAGGTCTGTGCGACGACGGACGCGTCTTTCCCGTACCGGCTTATACATCCTGCAAAAGAATTCTGCATACCGTCATAAGGATATGCGGCATCAGTAAAAACGTGACATGGCACATGGCACGGCATACGATGGCAACGGTGGTTTGTCTGTCCAACGGCATGCCTATCGAATCTGTCAGCAGCGTACTGGGGCACAAGTGCATCACCAGCACACAGATATACGCCAAGATCACCAACGAGAAGCTGAACAAGGAAATGAATGTGTTGTCGGGGACAGAGTTCCCCATATCCGGTGCAACCAAGCGGCTAAAAGGAAGACGATCATTGCCCCGGTGTTCAACCTCATTATCACTCAAACCATACCAATCCATGGTACATTTATCTCTTGCAGCCCATCCTTTCATAGTTATTGTGTTGCTTTTTCCGTTTAATGTGGCAAGGAACTAATGGTGTAGAAGCAATAATGAGTCTTCCGGTACACTCACCCAATACATATGTCTGAAAAAATAGTAGCAGCTACAGTGCAATTTGTGTCTGCTGCTCCAAAGTGATTATAGGAAGCTGTATGCGGAAACTCCTTACGCATAGTTGACATATACATCCCAGACAAAGGGCTTGAAGTCTCGAAAACCATGTATGTGAAAAAGTACGAAAATGATCATTATCTCTCTGTTTGACATGCGGAATAAATGATTACAATACCGTTTACCCAGTACTTGAAGTATATGTTTTTTTTAACTCTGAGCAAGATATTTACAGAAGTTATCGAATACACAGAATATTTCTATTAAAAATTGTATCAGCCATAGAAGTAGATATTTATTTATAATTGATTGAACTTCAAAAATATTTCACTCCTACAACTTTTAAACATACTGCCTTATATCGAAACTCACGAACAACTAAGGTGTAAAACTATAATTTTCAAAAGCATACGCTTTAGGATATTTATCCATGCGTATGCCTTAAAATACTCTACTTTCCAAACAATGCCTTACGCATAAATCTTGATGTTTCCACGGCATCGTCTTTGCTTATCAAGCTCTGTATTTCAGCAAAATTGCTTTCAACAATCTCTTCAAACCTGCGTACCCACAGCACACTTTCACCGATAGCATCGGTAGCATGCTCACGATAAGGATACTGATCCATTGACAACCAACCCTGATAACCCGTCTTTTTCAGTTGAAACAACAGGTCGACATAAATCGTGCTGTGCACCGAAGCCACTATCATATCATCGTCCCAGCTGCCATGGTTATCGTTGAAATGCATGTGGAAAAGTTTATTGCCCGCGCGCTTTGCCAGCACAACAGCCTCAGCAGCATTCTCTCCGGCATAGAAACTGTGACCGGTATCGATGCAGATACCCACATTGTCACATCCTGTTTCATTGGCAGCAAGAATGGTATCAGCCATTCGTGCATGGAAAGAGAAGTTACGAGGCTCTTTGGGTTTATACTCCAAAGCGAACTTCAAGGTCGGAAATTCTCTTGCCAATGCTGCTGTACCTTCGCAAAGCCAATCGCGTTTCTGGTCGTAATCCGTGGCAAGCAGATAGTCGTACCCATCTTGCGCCATCCACATGTTCACCAACTTACAATCCATTTCGAGTGCGATTTCAGCAATTTTGCGCAGATAGTCGAGTGCTTTACGGCGAATGGCAGCGTCGTTGTTCGTAATGGTTCCCTTGCCATAAGTCTTGTCTGTAAACACATCGGGAATAATGGAAACGCAGGTCTTCCCATAGTCCTGCATGCGACGCTTCATGTCTTTCACATTATCGGGTCGAATATCCCACGTCCCCACTAATTCCATACCTTCCACATAAGGAATTTTCACTGCCTCGGCAAGCATGTCTTCTGTGCTTGGATTGTCTTTGTATCCTTTGCAGAAACGATCACAAGTGTTGCCTAAATTACCTAAGATTACAGAATACTTGTACATAAATATGATTTTTAAGTTTAACAATATGTTGATTTATCGATAAATTTCCGGAATATCCATAAGCGTTTGCTCAAACATTTTACGACCTCCTCTTTCGTTGGGATGATGATAAATCTGCCAACCATAACTACCCGTATAGTCTTCCCAAAACATCAAGGATTTGTCTACTTCTTTCCCGTCACCCTCCAACGAGGTCGCAATATCGAAGCGACAGCCGCTAATCCTCTGCTTTTTGCGCACTTTAGCTATAATCTCGTTATTACTAATCTGCGTGCCACTCTCGTTACAAGGGATGTTGTTGAGAATGGGAATAGCACCCTGACTTCGGATATAATCGACCAAAGCCGTTAGGTTTTCTTCCGTATTTCCTCCGTTGGTTCCTATGGTTACCACCACATATTTGGCTTTAATATGGGGAAGCTCATTCTTTATATATTCGGATAACATTGATATGTTACCACCACCGCGCCCACTCGACATCGCATCTCCATTTAGTTTATCGATAACGAGTTGCGTCCACGCTCCGGGAAAAATGTTTGTAGGGAAATAACCTTCGGGCTGTGTGATAGAATCACCATAGAGCAAAACCTTCACCTTGCTTTTCAGTGCGCAAACGGTTATGCGCTTTACCAGCAGCGATGTACCTTTCACCAAACCAAAACAGTAGTGGTCCCATTGCATGCCGACTGAAAAACCTTTTTGCAAGGCGCCGGCTCCACAACCACCCGTGCCGTCGTTGACAGCATTCAGCTCTGCGGTTTTCTTTGTCCGAAGGCCAGTGATGCGCACCTTTGCCTGTTGATAGATATGATAAATCTCTATCATATACTCTCTATCTCCCTGCAAAAACGGGACAGACATTTCCGTTGTAGGGTTTGTCGCAATAGAAACCCGTTGACGAGGCACATCCACATACACCCCGAAATCACTAAGACTGCTTCTGAATAGAGCCGTGGCATCAGATGAAAACGAGACATGATATCTCACTACGCGCTCCGCCAAAGCATAAAAGACGTTTAGCTTCACGATACTATCCTTCTGTGTAATGAGCAAACCGTTCCTCTGAAACCCTCCTGCATCATGAAGTAACAGCTCGGGGATTGGCTTTCTGTTGTTGAGTTTCCAATCAAACAAGACCGACTCTTTCGCCACATTCTTATGCGTCTCTGCCCGTACAACAGAACATTCTGCGCCCCGCACCAACGGAAGCAACTGAAGACCAAACAGTAAAAGGAAGACTATGCGCCAATAATTCTTTATTTTCATTCTCAGATTATAATTCATTTCGTTCAATATCCGATTTTTCAAGTCACTTAACGAGCTTCATTCCCGGGAAACAAGTGAAGTTTCCTCTCTGCAAAGCGAAATAAGGTGTGAGCCTATAGTCGGCTTCTCCCTCAATGGTAAACTCGCAAGGCTTATCTGTCGGCTTGATTATTTTCAAGAATTCATCCACGGAAAAAGCGAACTTTACAGAAGGTTCATTGGGTGCTTGCAGCACATCCTTCATCATCGGGCCCTGCAATGCCATCAATATCGGACCGTAGAAAAGGGCATAACGTGTCGCATTGTCTATGCGTGTGGCACCGATATATTTCTCACATCGCCATTTCATCGGAAGTTCCCATGTGATTTCATCACCATTCTTCCACGTGCGAGCCAGTTCCACATAGTTCCCCGGCTTACCGGTCTTCACCTTTTTACCATTCACTTTGAGGGCAACATCGCCCTGTACCCATTCGGGAATGCGTATACGAACGTTCATCGACACAGGATTAGCGACTGCCACCTGCAACGCCACAGCTTTGTCATACGGGAACTGCGTCTTCATTGTCAGTTTCACAGGCTGCTCTTTCACTTTGAAGTCAATGTCCGAAGCCGAGAACAGATTGACGAACACACCGTCTTCCGCAAGAGAATAGATGTATTGCGGCAACATTCCATACAGCGCCGTAGCCTGAATTTCGCAACAGGTGTTATATCTCAAGGCAGGATACTTGGCATCGTTTACCTGATTGAAATAACGAATACAACCGTTTTCGCCCTGTGCTGCAAAGACAACATTATACAGAGACTTCTCTATCTCGGAAGCATAACGCTCCTTTGTGGGCCAAAGTTCGAGGAAACGATGATTGAGGTCTATCCAAAAGACGCTTCCGCAAGTTTCATAGATATTATTGGGCAGATTTGTCAGCACGTGCGACTTCGGCTTGCATTCAAAGTGTTCGCAGAGGCTGATACCGCCACCCGGGATCTGAAAATAGCCCGAATAAATCTTCCATGCGCCGAGACAGGCATCCAGATAACGCTTCTCGCCCGTGGCTTTATAGATGTCGAACAAAGCACAGACGCTCGTAAGCAAGTAATTATGGGGTCTGTTGAGCGTGAAACGCCATGCAGCCTCGGGCAGACCTTGTGCCAAATCTGTCAACCACCAATCCATATCGTAGTATTTCATGTTGGTTTGTATGTCCTCAGGTTTGCCCACCGGCGAATGATAAACCATCGGTCCGGCAATGCTACCCTGTATTCCCATGCTGCCCAATAACATCAGCGGAAGATACTCCTTGGCGTTGTTAAACCAATCATAGAAGGGTCTCACCAACCTGTATGCCCGTTCATGTCCGCTCAACCCCGCCGCAAGCAGTCCCTTTGTCAGCATGGCACGGTCGTAGTTCTTCTGTTCATCGCGCATAACTCCGGGCCACGTGTCCGTTGAAATCCTATAATTGAGACTCTGATAAGGCATCAGATATCCGTTGCCATTGGCAAACTGTCGGCGATCAATTTGCTCCAAGATATCGTCTACTGCTTTCTTAAACTCGGGAACGTCGCGAAAACGCAGCGTATGTCCCATGCCTCCGAGCATTCTGCCCTCATTTGATGCCATAAGCATGTCTATCCAAATGCGGTCTTGGTCCTTAGCATCCACCCAATTGGGCTTGTGAAGGCAGTCTGTCAGGTACTGTATATTCCTGTCGAAGACGGTTTTAAAGACACCGTTCTCCAACTTCACATCGCGCTGTGGCGCTGTGGCAGCAAACTTTACGGACTTCCATTGAGCCGGATCAGAAGCTGTCTTTGCATGCTTGCTCATTCTGGCAAGCTCCTCATCTGTCTGTCTGTTCATCTCTACCATCAGGCAAGACGGGTCTTCTATCACGAAGTTCTCAATGGCAACCCGTTTCCCTTTGGAAACGACCACGCCTTTAATCCGATTGAACTTGTCGGCTGCGAGGTGGTCAACGACAAAGAGCAACTGATGCTTTTGCGCTTTGCCTGAACGGCAACTTACCGTTTTATACTTTTTGTCGTTGACATAAAGCTGCATTGTTCCGCCATCGGGACCGGTCTCACCATAGCATTTCACGGTGCTGCCCTTGGCATAAAACTCCCATTCCTCGTCCGATAAACTCGCCTCAGCAACACTCCGGTCATGCTCCAATGATGCCGGCTTGAGGTTGAAACCCGCCGTGTACTGCACGAAAGAGCGGTTCCCGGCATCAATCTTCACGGGGCTTGTCTGCTTTCCTTTGCACAGAATACGGTCAATCTCCACCGCACCCGACTTGGCAACAATGACCAATGTGTGATTTCCCTTCGCCAGATGTTCCGAATCAAACAGCAAATCATGAGCGCCGGACTTGGCACAATCGACTGTTGCCACCAACTTCCCGTCGATATAAACTGCTGCCGTTGCACCGGGGGAAACGGGCTTCGCATACCATTGCACGCCCTCGCAATCGGTCAGGAAACACGTAGCAGTGGCGCCGTCCTGCCGGGCATAGCTGCGCGTATTGCAGAAATAGCCTCCGCTTCGGGGCAACAATCGATTGAATTCCCAATTGCCCGAGTAAGTCAACTCCGTATCGTTGATGACCCGTTCGTTGGCATTCGACCGATAGGCTGTTGCCGGTTGCTCGCTTTTGCCCACTTTCTCCATTTTAATTCCGGCATACGAAACCTCCTTATCCTTGCGATCTGTCTTTATCGTATCGCTGCCGTTTCCGTTCTGCCCATAAGCCGTCACGCCATGCTGCATCAGCAAAGCAAGCATAACGCACAGAAACATTCTCCTTCTTTTCATTCGTTTGATGATTATCATTATTAAAACATTCGGGACAACCGCCCTCTCCTTCCTCACATCTGTATGCGCTCAGCCACACGATATCTACTCCTGTGCTCTGTCAAAGCGCCTCTTCTGTTTATCAGAACCGTAGCCAGTAGTCTATAGGCAAGCATTTTATCAAATTCCATACATGTAGAGAAATTTGTCTCTACACGTAGAGAAATCTTTTTCTACATGTAGAGAAATAAGTCTCACCGTGTAGATAATTTTTAGAGCACCGTATCTTGTTGACTACACTCCCTATATAAGTGAAGTCGGATACGATAGCTGAAGAGTGACCGGTAGCCTCCTGCATCATGGTTATAGGCTTTATGTTCATTCGACATACACTCTGATTTTCGTGCTGAAGCCCTGATAGGTCGCCGTGATGACGCCATTGAGCTGCGTTCCCGATGCCGTGAAGGTGTTGCCTTCGGCTGCACCTAATGTTGCTGGAACCGACAGCTGCACGTTCTTCAAATCATTGTCGACGATGAGTCCGTGCTGATTGATGCCGTAGAAACGAAGAGCGGTTGCCTCACCCTTCTTCACACGGAGGGTGTAAGCGGAAGATGCAATCTTGGCAATTGCATTATCCTCCGGCACATCGGCTATGGCATAAAAGGCATTTGCCACCATTCTGGTGTAGGTTCCGCCGTTGGGACGATTCATCAAGCCCGTTCCTTCAAAGCCCGTATTGTAGGCATACATGGTGCTCGAGCCGCCACCATCGAGATTGAAAGCGGTGGTTGCGCCTGCACGTTTCATCAAGAGTGCCAGCTGCGTGGTGGTGACACCGACCGAGACGTTGCTCCATCGTCCGTCGACAACGCACATATACATGGTATTTCTGTCTGCCGAGAGACCTATGGAGGTTCTGGGATGACGCTCATTCCATACATACGAGGTGGGTTGTCCGTTCTTCAAGATCAGCGGTTTGACCCCAAGTGAGTGAACAGGAGCTGAAAGATTGTAACTTCCGGCAGCAATAGTGAGATTGAACGTGCCTTTATCGCCAACATGCAAGGCGTTGAGCACGGCTTGTTTGGTGCCATTGGCTGACAGTACGGCGCAACCTTCGGGAATGGCGGTGCTACCTTTGGCGGCAGCCACCGCTGTTACCTCGAACTCTACGTTGGAATTAAGCGCCCATTCGCCTCCGTTAGTAGGTTTGATAACCACTTCCGTACCGGCATTGTCGGTGCCGGTTGCCTCTCCGTAATAACGATTGTAGAGCACTATTTGATTACTGCCCCGGGCGTTGTTGATGTTGTCAAGCTGCGTAGCGGTGCCGTTGAGCGTGATTTGAGGCTTGGAATAAGAGAGTTCGTCGATGAAAACGGCTCCGTCTTTCTGCACGATAACGTTACCGACGCCTGTTTCTGTGGGCAATGCCACAACATTTCCGTTCATAATCATTCCGTCCAGCATGCGGTTATCGCCTCCCAAGTTGAAGAAGTCACCATTGACTCCGGCAAAGTAACGACCGTGTCCCTGCTCGGTTTTGCGCGGTCCCATGTGGACAACCCGCTCAACTTTACCCAATTGGTCGTTGGCAAGGACGGGACTGAACTTGAGGTTGGGGGTTCGCACGTCCATTGTCAGGAAATGAATCTTTAAGGGATGTGCCTCATTCACCATTTGCAACTCCGTGTAATAGGTTCCCGGACCTACCTGATAATGCGCAATTGTGTCGACAGTGTACTTGAGGTCTTCGAGTGTGAACACCGCATTGCGGAATTGCATCTCGTAGGATTTCTCGCGATACTGGGTGGGCGAATACACCCGAACAGCCACCTTCCCTACCAAGGCATCACTGTCGTTCGCAATTTCAGGAAGTATCACTCTGATAGCATCTTCGCTTTTCGACAAGATAGTGCCTTCGGTCTTGTTGAACAACACCTTAACAGCATCGTCGAAGCCAATGCCTTCGATGGTCACCGTGTCTTTTGCCATGAGCTGCTTGGGCACAACGGCATGAATGGTGAACTTCTTTTCGTTGTTGACGAGGCCCGTCCAATCCGTGCACCCACAGGCACAGAAAACGACGATAGACGTGAATAGCGTCTGTGCTCCTCGCAGAATGACTGTATAATGAGCTTTATTATCTTTATTCATAATAGCTGTTATTTCAAGTTCTTAGCTTTATCTGTTTTGTAACTGTTCGTATCTTCCGGATTTACTGTGTGGCAAGTGTAAAGCCACGAATGGTCATGTAAGACCATGGTGTTCCGTTTACGCCATACATGTTGTACAGGTTGAAGACCGTACCAAAGGTCACTTTCGATGCTTTCTTGACTGCGAACCGAATAGAACGTGTCGTACCGATATGGTCAGAGAGTTTATCGCTGCCCAAAGTTTCTGGTGTCGTCTCCACCACATTATAGTCGGGTAAGGTTGTACCCTCGGCAACAACGCCATACATATCGGCACAATTAGCGCTGCTCACGCTCCCTACTTCGACGTTCAGAAGATACAAACCGGGCAGAAGATCGAGGGTCTGATACATCTTTCCGTTGTTGATAGGGGCAATGCCCCATACCGGAGCGCACCATGGACTGAACAGATTTTCGGTATTATCGAAGCTGATCCTTACATTGTCACTGTGTGTCCAGTCGGTTACCTTTTGCATTCTGCCCGCCCCGGCACCCGGGAACAAGTCGGAACCATCGCCTTTGTAAGGTGCACGGGCATTCTTCAACGCAGGCATATCGCCGCCATTGACTCCGCTGACATTCAAATCGTTAAACAAATCAATCTCTGCAATCTGTGCCGAAGTGGCTCCGGTGCCATAGCTGTTGAGTATCGTTATTTTATAATAACGGGCTGTTACAGGTTTGTCAAAGCGAATGGTCTGCTTGTAGCTGTAGCCTCTTAATCGCCCTTCTTTAACCGTTTCCCAATTGGTATTGTCGTTGCTTACTTCAAAACGGAAGTCTTTTCCGAAACTGAGATCTTTGGGGGCCAGTGATTGTACAATATTAAAACCGCTGAAGATTTTCTCCAATTGCATGTCAACTGCAATCCAATGGGGTGTTGTTGTCGTCTCTGACTGCCAATCGGTATTCACTTTATCGTCGAAAAGTTTTGCACCTTCCTTGTTGGTCACCTCGCCCGACATGCCGGCTATGGTCCAATCTTCTTTTGCAAAGATTTTCATTGAAGCCTCTTTTGCATCAACCTTGGGTGTTTCAAACTCGTCTATACATGTAGAGGTAGGTTTGTAGACCGTGCAGAAATAGTAAGGCTTGGTCAAATCGATATCATTCACCGTTACTGTTTTCAGGCTTTGGTCTATAAAGACGCTGTCGTTTTTGCCTGAAGTATTAACAAAAAGCACCCTTACGCCCAATTCGTCTTCTCGCTTTTTCTCGTCAAAATCAATCCTAATGGACGAAGACGATACGCGCTTGAGCGTCAACAGGGTTCTATTCTCCAGCATGGAATAATAGGTATTCCCGTAAACGGTGACCTTCACGCCTTTGGGATCGGAGTTGTTTCCTGCCGAGTTGTAGGTAACGACACGAATAATTTGTTCGCCTTCGGGCAATTGTGTCACTACGATCCGCTGGCGCTCTGCCGACTTATCAATCGTAAAATCCTGAAACTTGCCGGATCCGTAGAAGATTCTCCCCGAGACAGCATCTCCGGGCGTGGCAAACTCCAAGAGCGCACGATTGTTTCCGGAGAATGCACTCAGCGAGTTGACCGCAGACGGAGCACCATTTTGATCATCCTTACAACTGAATGTCGTAACAACAAGAATGGTTGATAAGACAAAATATATTATACGTTTCATATCTTGATAGAATTAGTTCTTTTTTCCTATACGATTCACATTTATTGCCATGCCTCAGGCTGTTTCATAGATTCCATCTTCTTGGCATCTTCCAAGGGAATTGGCAATACCAAATACTTATCAGTGTTTGATTGATAATCACGGATTTTCTTCCTTTGATAATGGAATTTATTATCTTCATCTTTCGTGATTTTCATACCTGTGACGAAGTTATTGGTCTTATCCAATATCTTCCAGCGGCGTTGGTCGTGGAAACGCCAGCCTTCCATACAGAACTCAACGCGTCGTTCATTACGAATACGCTTCATGATGAAATCATAGTTCTTTTGGAATCCTTCCACCTCTTGAAGTTTTGGCTGCAATGCACGTTCGCGAATAACATTGAGTGCAGACAATGCACCATCCAAATCTCCCAGTTCGCAAAGTGCTTCAGCTTTGTTAAGGTAAAACTCTGCCAAGCGGAAGAATACCCAATGCGTAGGCTCATTCCCTCGACTTCCACCCGGGCCAAAGTACTTTATCTGCGTATCTTTGCTGTTATAATAACCTGTGCAGGAGTTTGTAGCCGCGTCTGTAATCAACTCATTGAACCCGTTTTTCCCTCCGACGTAGGTTTCTACAATAAAAGGTTCAGTACAGTTATAAGGAATTCCATAGTTTGCCATATTATAAAGAATGTCAACATAGAATCGAGCATCTCTATTGGAATACGGATCTCCACCGGGAGCCTCACTGTATCCGAGAGCTGCAGCACCCGGGGTTACTGTGACATTCGTCCGCGAATCATCATTGTATGTTACAGGCAGCGAACCGTTCTTCATCTCGAAACAATCAACAAGCTCCTGTGTAGGACTGTCTCCACATCTCCACAGGTGATTCAATTTAATTCTATTGTCAGAACAAGTGTAAGTGCCGACATCCACACCATTGGTGTCATTGATATGCGAATTGTCTAACCACGATCTCCAGATTATTTCAGAGACTGGAGTTGTAAATGCTCCGACAAACAGCTTCTTATACTCACTCATCGGAACAAGTCTGTAGTCGGGCAAATTCAATACATCTTGCGCTGCATCTGCAGCCCGTTTCCACTTCTCGTTATCATGCGTGGGGTTGTTCAATAAACTCGCATTGTTGAGAAGAACTCTGGCTCGAATAGCGTAGGCTACTCCATTGTCCACATGCCGCGCCTCACTCGGCGTTTGTCTGTTGGGGAGTATTCCGGAACGAACAACGTCCATGATCTCATCAGATATTTTCGTAGCAACTTCATCGTATGTGGGACGCTTCAATTCATTCCAGCCATTGAAGTCATCTTGCAAAGGCTCATCAATCCAAGGCATCGGACCATAGAACTCTAACAAATTCATATAATACCAGCAACGCAGCACGCGGGCTTCAGCTACCCATGTATCCCTTTCCTTCTCTGTTATTGCTGTCGACATCGGTAAATACTTTATGGCATTATTAGCCAATCTGATACCACGCCAAAAATCAGCCCACAACTGGTCACGCGGGGAATTTGTCTGCCAATCGATAACCGGATTGCTTAACGACAACGCGCCATTATGCCACTCATATGCGTTATATGTACCCGCCCAATAGGTGTTGTCCGTCAATGATTCTATGGTATTATGTATAAAACAAATATAATCTCGACCAAGATAGATTTCGCCATAAGCCACATCAAGCAATCCTCTGCTGCGACTATAGTTACTCAATACTTTGTCTAATGTAATTTGTCCATCCGGAGTCTTTTCCAAAACTCCCTCACAACTACACAAAACAATTAGTAATGTAAGTAAATAAAATGATATTTTTTTCATGACCTTTGTTTTTGAAATACGTTAAAAAGATATATTAAATCCGACATTATAAGTTTTGAAAACCGGATAAAGAAGTTCATTACTCTGCTCAGGATCTTGATACTTCACAGGATAACAATCGAATGTCAACAGATTTAATCCATTCATATATAAGCGTATGGAGGAAGCACGAATGCTCTTCGCTATTTTTTTAGGAAGCGTGTAGCCGATCTCCATATTCTTTAATCGTACATAGTTTCCATTGACATACCAAAAACTGGAGGGAAGATGATTGATAGAACTTCCGGGATCTAATCGAGGATAAGTTATTTTTTCTCCGGCATCATAACGCTCTTGGCTCCATGCTTCCTTGTGCCAATTATTGAAATTATAAGTTTCAGTAATATTCTGCCCCGTCATATAATAACTTCTGTTGGCTGCTCCCTGCCACATCATACTGAAATCAAAATTCTTATATTGGATATTTAGACCTGCACCAAACGTCCATTCGGGAATCTCAGGATAACCTATTGGCACCATATCTTTGTCATTTACAATGCCGTCTCCATTTTTATCCTTATATTTTAAGTCTCCCAATTTAGGTTTAGGTCCTAATGCTGTTTGGTCATACCAATCAAGAATTTCTTGCTCCGTATTAAAATAACCGGCGACTTCGTATCCAAAAGGCTCTCCTAAGCGATAGCCTGTCCGCCGTAAACGACTGGCATAGTCTTCAGGAAGCAAGACCTCACTCATATAGATGATTTTATTTCGGTTAAAAGCTGCATTTGCTCTACAGTCTATTCGAAGATCTTTAGCAAGATTCTTTTGGTAAGTTGCAGTGATTTCCATTCCTTTATTGTCTATAACACCTGCATTTATTTTAGGAATAATGCCGGAGGCTGTAACACCACCAGTTCCAAAAACTCCTGTCGGAATCAGACCGGTTGCAGGTATCAGAATATTGTTTCGCCTTTCATAAAACAGATCTATATCTAATCCAAAGTCTTTGAACAAACGAGTTTCAATACCTATATTATACTTATTGGCTTTTTCCCATTCCAAATTTTTATTTCCAATCTGTGATTCGTAGCTTCCACTCCATAAAGTCAAGAAGGCGAAACGTGTACCATTCATGTTATCATTTCCGACCTGCCCGTATGATGCACGTATCTTCATGTAAGACAAATAGTTTCTTAATTTGTCCATAAACGGCTCTTCTGTCAAAACCCAACCTACGGAAAAAGAGGGAAAGAAGCCCATCTTGTGCCCGGGAGCAAATTGCTCTGAGCCATTATATCCGAAATTAACTTCAGCCAAATACTTATGAGCGTAGCCGTAGGTAGCTCTTCCAACCAATCCTATATAATTATAAGGTAGTTGAATATTAATAACACGTTGATACCTATTAAATAATATAAGACCGGTAACATCGTGTTTGCCAAAAGTTCTATTATAATTCAAAGAGGCATCAATATCGAATAAATTACTAAAGCTTTGATACTGTGCATCTGACAAGGTGCTGTTTGTAGAGGAACCTGTCGGCTCATAAGTAGCACTTTCGGGATTCATTGGATCGCCTTGCACCTGATATGACTGATAAGTTCTTTGCCTAACCTGCTGATTACTGGAATAGGAATCATAGGAAGTAACCACCTTGGCAAACAGTCCTTTGGTGATAAAGTCTAACTTCTGCTCTACACCCAAGGTCGCGGTAACCTGATTTGTCTGCGTATTTCTAAATCCGGTTCTGTTCAACATACCGTAAGGAACATTGGCTCTTTGATAACTTGTCATAACTTCTCCATCAGGAGTGAGGTCGTTATGTGAGTTATTAGGAATAGACAACAAATTACTTAACACAATAGAGTAGCCAAGAACATCGTTCAGGTAACTTGCATTATTCGGAACGACAACTGGATCGTTTTTCTTTTGCATGTATCCACTAATATTGAGGAATATCTTTAAGTTCCGATGTAAGTCAATATCAAAATTTGATCTGAAATTCACACGATTAGCTTTTGATGAAGGATCGTAGTCATACTCCTTGAATTTTTCTGTCTTGAATATACCTTCTTGATGAAGATAGCCTACAGTCGCAAAATAACGCATCCTTTCAGTTCCACCACTGACATTCACATTCACTCTCTGCATTGGCGCATATTGCCTTATAAACTCTTTTATGAAGTTTCTCACAGGAAAGAACGTGTGATTATCTCCCAATCGATAACGTTCCAAAGCGTAATCACTGTAGGTCGGGAGTCTGCCATTCTGCCGATCCACCTGATTGGTTAATCTCGCATAATCGTATGCAGAGGTCATCTCGGGCAGACGTGTAGCCTGTTGCCAAGCCTGCTCTATCGTTACATCAATCGCCGGTTTGTCTACTTTACCACGACGTGTCGTAACTATAATAACACCATTTGCACCACGTACACCATATACAGCCGTTGCAGAAGCATCTTTTAGGACAGTTATCGTTTCCACTTCATGCGGATCGAGAGCAGTAAAGCTACGCTCCACACCATCAACAATCGTAAGAGGCTGCTGCCCGTTGATCGTGCTGCGCCCACGAATATAAAAGTCTAAGCTTTCTCCACCGGGAACACCGGAACGCTGTAAAACGGTTAACCCCGGTAGTCGGCCGGCCAAAGCAACGCCAAGATTCGATGCCGGTGTTTGTTTCAGACCAGTGGCAGAGATTGTAGACAGAGCAGCAACAACGCTTTCTTTCTTCTGTTGTCCATACCCCACAACAACCATTTCATTCAATTGAGTGACAGTTTCTTGCAATATCACATTAACTATTGACCGCCCATTAACCCTAACTTCTTGGGTTCGAAAACCGATAAAAGAGAATACAAGGATAGCATTTTTATTGGGGATCTTAATCCGATATTTTCCATCTAAGTCGGTTACAACCCCTTGATTACCTCCTTTTATGTTAACAGTTACTCCGGGTAAAGGCTCATTTTGCTTATCAACAACCGAACCCGAAGCCCAGGATTGTTCAGTTTGTCCCATTACTTGCATATAAGAAAATAGTAATGCGACCATCGTAAATAGTTTGATTAGTTTCGCTTTCATACTTTTATAAAGTTAAACATTTATTTCATTATATAGAGATAGCTCAACCGCCCCATGGGTATTGCACACCCTGTTGTATAGTAGTTCATGATATCAGACGGCTTCGATACCCCCATAGCCACCTTGAAATAGAACATCTTTTCTCTATTAAGCCCTAAAGCAGATTGTGGTAATGAAATCTGAATAACATCTGCCTTTTGAATAAATTTACCCTTCCCCTTTTCACGAGTATTAAAATCCTTAGACAACGTTTCAATAGAAATAGTATTATTGTAGATATTCCTACCTATCACATAGTTATAACTTTCCCACCCTTGAGACTTTGGCGACCCTATTCCGATTAAAATATTCAACCAATTTTTCCGATCATTATATTTACTAAACCGGTCTTTCCCTTTTAATAAAAAGTATATGTAATCTTTATCATAAGACACCTTTACTTCGACAATTTTATTCTCAGGAGCTGCCTCCACATAACGAACTGTAGGAGCACCACCATAAGCATCTCTAGAAACGAATGCAAGATCCGTATTATGTACTTTATACCCAACATTCTTCCAACGTGCATCTATATTACCTTGAGTAATAGTTTGAGGAGCATAGACAACTGGGGTATCCATAATACCTTTATAACGATGAATATTTGCTATGAGCTGAAGATAAAATGCATCCTCGTATCCTCCAACCATAGGCTCTATGTCTCGAGAATATTCTTTAGTGGCTGCATCACATAACATATACTCCCCATCATAAAGCTGCTTGTAGGCAATCCACTCGTTCCAACCACCCACGGAGACAATTTGAGGAGCGCAAGCAATCGCATGGTCCCATTGTGCTTGAAAGAAGCTACCTTTATCTACATTCTCGGTTTCATTCTTTTTTGTTTTAGGATTCCATCCCCTTCCCCAATTAGTCCAGTTCGGACGCGTCAATGAGAATGACATTGGAACCATTGGATGACTGGCTACAGTCACATTCATCACCTTAGAAACAGAATGATAGGGCTGTGGAAACTGCCATTCCACCCATGGGAAACCATCCTGAAAAACTTTATCAGAAGGCCATTGGGGCTTAACAAAATGAAAAAACGACAGAATTTCTGGAGACAGTACACCGGGTTGATATCCCGTATCTTTTCTTGAGGCAGCCTCTTTTAAATCGTCTTCCGGATTTGTATAGGCTATTATCATAGGTTTGCCTTTGACATAATACCATGTAGAAGGATAATGATGTGGAAGATAAATTGTATTATACAGGTCTCTCACCGTTTGAAAAGAATGAGAATGCGTATAGAACACCACTTTGGGAGCATTCCAACCCGCTTTCAACATTTCGTCAAGAACAGCGCAAACTTTCAACACTACATTTGAATAAATCAAAGCGTTTGTTACATCAAAATAAATGAAGTCGATACCGGCAATTGTCAACATCTGCATTTGTTTGCGAATAACCCATTCGTCATCAGAGTTATAATATCCCCATATAGGTTCTCCCCAATAATGCATTTGTCCGTTTGGACTGATAACCGAATTTTCTACCGTCGTTAAAACTTTTAGTCCATCAGGTTTTGCCAATATTTTTGTTGCATCATATATACCGGTTGCAAATGGCTGCCCTATCCAAGGCCAATAGAACAGACCAACCTGTCTGTCTTTTTTGTATCCGGAAATCGTTCCGAAACTTCTGCCAAATTGATCAACGCCCACCACATGAAAGTTATTCTTTCCAACATTACCTGCCGGAAGTCCCTCTTCCATCCCATCTTTTATTGAGATAGAATTATGGTCGCCGTAAGCGTATAAAGATATACTGCAACAAATCAGCAAAAACATTGCCGACGCAATTTGCATAAATTCTTTCTTTTTCATAGTCTACACTTAAAGTGATAACTTCCTGAAGGAACTAACAACACAACATGCTCTCCTTCTTTTTGCAAACATGTTATCTCTTTCACATGGGAAACAGTCCGCGTCCCCTCTGTTATCATCTTTTCATCCTTGGCAGGCAAATATACTTTAGCTTTCGTGTTTTCAGGAATAGTTAGATCCATTATTAACATATTTCCTTCTTTCTGCCACGATGCCTTAATAAGACCTTTCACAGTCTCTAAACTACCCTTTACGAAAGTAAGTTCCTTTGGCATATAAGGTTTGATACAGAACTCCTCAAAGCCTGGGCGTTCAAACATAGGGACGATACCCAATAAATACTTATAAAACCAAGAACCAACAGAGCCCATCATGGGGTGATTGTGAGAATTCATGGCATCACCGGTTAAAAACTCCCAGCGTTCCCATAACGTAGTGGCACCATTTTTCAACATAAAACCCCAACTTGGATAAGTCGTTTGTGATGCAATCTTGTATGCCACATCCACATATCCGTATTCCGTCAACATCTCCAACAAATATTTTGTACAGAGGTTTCCGGTCGTAAGATGATAGCCGTGCTTTTTCACATCTTCCACAAGATTCTCCACAACGTGCTGTATATGGTTTTCATCTACGAGCCCTAAATACAGGGCAAACGAATTGGACGCCTGATTGTTGGAAGCATAACCTCCCACTTCTTCATTCCAATAGTGATGGTTGAAAGCTTGTGCAGTTTCTTTAGCCATACGTGCATACCGAGCCGCATCTTCTTGCTTGTCCAAAACCATTGCCATTTCAGATAGGATTTTAGAACATAAATACAAATATCCGGTAGAGATCATTCTCCCCTGTGTATCTCTCGAAACCCCAGAGCCATTTGGGTCAACAAGGAATGCACGTGGAGGGCACCAATCTCCATAATAACTGTAATCCACAATTCCATCTTTAGTCCGAGAATACAAGTAATCCACCCATGCTTTCATCCCGTCAAAGTGGTCAGCTACAATTTGCTTATCCCCATAAAACTCATAACACTTCTGCGCCAACAGCAGGTAACTTGCCGAAACAGGATCGGCAGGTCGCATACCGAAACGGAAAGGAGCAACACAGGTAATGGTCCCGTTTTTATCTTGAGTATCTTGTATATCATCAATAAACTTGGGGTAGAAACGAGACAGGTTGAAATTATAAATAGCCTGTTCTATCCTGACAGTCAAATCATTCAACCACCCCATACGCTCGTCACGCTGCGGACAATCGGTTGGCACGCTGTGAAGATTGCTCGCTTCCGTATTGACAACCATCTTATGGATATCATTCAACAATGGATTGCTGCACTCAAAGGTACCCGTCTTAGCAACATCGGTACGTACAACTTTCACGGTAAAATCACCCTTTTTCGGTCTTCCCGGCAATCCTTCTATTTGGAAATACCTGAACCCATGATAAGTAAACGCAGGTTCCCAAGTCTCCACACTACCACCTTTTAATATGTAAGTATCGGTCGACTTTGCGTTTCTCAGATTTTCTTGGTTCACAGTACCATCCTTATACAATGTTTCGGCATAACGTATTGATATCTTGTCTCCTGCTTTTCCATTTACTTTCAATGCGACCCACCCCGCAAGATTGCGTCCGGCATCAAACACATATACACCCGGACGTATCTCTTGCTTGAGCATGGGCACAACTTCTTCTACTACTCTTATCGGCTCAATTTTCTGTGCGACCATCTTCCCTGTAGGGTCATCCGTATTATGAGCCCATGCCCATTCGTCGTTCATCAGACCGGAAGGTATGCCCGGAGCATATAATTTCTCCGTGTCCAAGCGAGCATCATAGTTTTCTCCATCAAATACAGTAGAAGAAATTATCGGACCGCCTATTACGGAACGGAAGCGATCCGAATTCAAGATTTCCGTTGTGTTATCCTGATAAGTCACCTCTATCTGCATTCGTAAACGAGAAGTACCAAGCCATCCGGGAGCAACCGGCACTACGATGCTGTTTGCCTTATTATTAAAATAGCGGCTCACATCATAAGTAACATAATAAACCCGCTTGCTGTATGTACTTTGAGCAGGGTCTAAAACATGATTACCAACTTTCTTACGATTGATATAAAGTTCATAAAAACCTAATCCCGATACATAAGCTCGTGCCTGCTTGATAGCCGCTCGAGGAACGAAAGTCCCTTTGAAATAAAGGACTCTACCCGGCATACCTGGCACATAACCTATCCATCCTGATTTCCAATCATCAGAAGATAGTAATCCCATTTCAAAAAAAGCGGGAGCCGACCAATCAGAAACTTCGCGAGCATTTTTCCATACTCGCACTTTCCAATAGTATCGTTGCCGACTTTGCAACACCTTATTATATATAGATATGCCCAAAGATTGCGAAGAAACTGTTTTCCCACTATTCCAAACATCGGCACTGTCTGCACTCAACTTATCCAATGAAGAAGCTACAATTACCTGATAAGCTGCTTGCATAAATCCTATTTCATTCGATTGCACGCGCCAACTCAATCGTGGAGAAACATCTATTCCAATCGGATTAACTTGATATTCGGATTGTAAACCAAGAACACGAAATGTTGGATTTTTTTGCTTCCCCACCACAGGCAAAGAGACAATGCCGACAAATAGTAATATTAAAAAAGTTCTTACTCCTTTTTGTAAACTCATGATGCTCCTTATTTTAGTATTAAACCATCACAAAGATACGAATGTACAATACTTGTTTCTTGTAAAATCTAATCTTATTTTTGTAAAATCTAATCTTATCACGATGTTTTTGTACCTTTCGGTCAAAAAGATGCTGTTATGTCAAAAAATAAGTCTAATTTAACGGCATAATTTCTACTAACGTCTATGAGGTACATGAAAATACATTATTATACAACTATATTAGTTGTCTTTTTCGTGCTATGGGGATGTTCTACACACGAATATAAACCGGATACAAAACAGTCCAGCTATGAGCCTATCGTCTCGCAAGACATTTCTTTTCTTGACATCAACGATTTTGCTCAAGACGCTTTTGGCTACATGTGGATTGCGACATTAGGAGGGTTGGATCGTTATAACGGGTATGATTATTTGCATTTTTCACATCAAGCATCAGACAGTACTTCATTATTAAATGATTTCGTTTTCTCCTTATTAATCGACTCCTCACACAATTTGTGGGTAGGCACCTCTGCCGGACTCAACAGGTTCAACTACGAGAAACAGTGTTTTGAAAGATATACCGCAACAAGACCAGCACCTGTTTATTCTATGTTCGAGACTTCTGACAGGAAAGTCTGGCTTGCAACGCCTTCCGGCGCAGGATATATAAACAAGGAAGCGCACAAGATCGTTTTCCCCAATAAAACAGAAGCGGTAAATCTACTTTGGGAAGACAAATCACAACGACTTTGGATGGGGTTGAATGGAGACCAAGGGTTGGCTGTTAGAAAGAACAACAATGAATGGAAGTATTTTACTTTGCCGGGGAACCGAAAAGTGACATGCATCTATGCTGACCCGCAAAACAAGTGGTGGTTGGGCACAGACCATGGCATCGTGATTTTCGATCCAATCACTCAAGCCGTCAAGTCCCCGATCATTTCATCGGCAGAAAACGAGCTGCTCAATAAAACACAGATTACCTTTATAAAAGAAATTGAACCACTGAAACTCCTGATCGGGACTGCCACAGAAGGCTTTTTCTGCTATGATATCGTATCACATAGCCTACAACAAAACACACCTCTTCGTTTCAATCCGCTACTCTCCCCCCAATTGCACACATGCTATAGCGATAAGCAAGGGAATGTGTGGATTGGTTCTTACGATAAAGGGTTCATCGTAAATAAGAAAGATGGGAGTAATTTCAACACAAATCAAACACTTAGCAATTATTTCAAAGGAATATTCGTAACACGCATCCTCGAAGATACCGATAAAAACCTGTGGATATCCACCCGCTATAAGGGATTATATTGGTATAATGCGCAGAAAGGTATCAAAAAGGTCACCCAACTTCCGGAAAAAGGGTTTCTCGAAGACATTTATATTGATTCCCAAAAACGAATATGGTTATCCTTTGAACACAAACTGTTGAAAGGAAACATCACCAAAGAAGGAAGCATTCAAGTCAAGAAGCAATTTGATATAGAGAATGTGAGGGTGGTAAAAGAAGACAAACAAGGCAATATCTGGATAGGCTCTTGGAACGGATTGTACAAACTGACAGAGCACAACGGGTCGGCAACACTGCAAAAAATATATACCGCAAACATCCCCGACATCCGCGTATTACACACGGGCGACATCCTTTTCTCTGCTTTCGGCAATGGCATCTTCCGCATAAAGCCGAACACAACGGCTGCTTTTCCCGTGAAATTCCCCCACCGTTTCATGCCGATAGCAACAAACTGTGTGACGATTTTCGAAGACATGCAAAACAGAATATGGCTCGGAACCTACGGAAACGGCGCACTTTGTTACAAAGACAGGACATATATCCCGTTCTTCGTTGCTACAGGACTTCCAAACAACAACACCTTATGTTTTAAGGAAGACCTGGATGGGAATATATGGCTGAGCACCTCACACGGAATAGCCATAATATCATTCGCCCGCCAACAGCCAAGAATCAAGAACTTCTACAAGGCAGATGGTACCTTGGGCGACCAGTATCATGAAAAAGCGGGCTGCAAAGGATATGATGGAAAGATATTCTTTGGAGGCAACCATGGCATCACATTCTTCAATCCGTCAGACATCAAGCCCGATACCTATGCCCCGACGGTCAACATTGAAGACTTGAAAATATTCAACAAGAGTGCTCGACCGGGAGAAAAAGGCTCTCCACTCCAAAAGAATATCCTCCTGACCAAAGAGATAACGCTCAACCACCGGCAAACAACCATATCCATTGACTATGCAGGCATCGATTTTCTTTCGCCCCAAAAGCTCACTTATAAATATAAACTGGAAGGTTTTGAAAAACAATGGAACTATGTCGGAACATTTCGTCGCGCAGCCTACTCCAACCTTCCTCCCGGCAGTTACACCTTCTGCGTCAGCGCTATCAACGGCGATGGCGTGGAAAGCAGCCGCCCCGCAAGACTCCAAATCATCATAAAACCAGCCTCATGGCTCACATGGCAGGCTTGGTTGTTCTACATCTTATGCACCATCGGGCTCAGCATCTTCATCATCAGATTTCTCATCCGATTGCGACTCAACAAACAACTCACTGAGATAGAGCACAATGAAAGGAAAAGAGAGCAAGAGATAGCGCTCATGAAGATGACCTTCTTCACCAACATATCCCACGAACTACGCACCCCGCTCACCCTCATCTCGGCACCGTTGGAGAAAATCATCTCCTCCCAAAGTGATGCAAAGAGCACACATCTCCTCAACACCATCGCCCGAAACACCAAACGAATGTGGCAGTTGGTGAACCAAATCATGGACTTCAGCAAGATTGAGAACAGCACCCTGCGCCTGCACGTACAGCACACGGATATCATCAACCGGCTACGCGACATCCACGAGTCGTTTCTCTATATCGCAGAACGCAAAGGCATCGAAATGAGTTTCAGCCCCCATGCGCCTGAACAAACCATGTGGACAGACCTTGACAAAATTGAGAAAATACTCTACAACCTGCTCTCTAACGCCATTAAACACACCCCAAGCGGAAAAAGCATCAGCCTGTCAACACAACATCTCGACGCCGCACAAGCTGCTACAACATACGGAATTTCCGATAATGAAAGCGTGACAGACTACCTTGAAATCAACGTAACCGACCACGGAGAGGGCATCCTAGAAAACAAAATTAAAGACCTCTTTGTGCGTTACCAACAAATAGAAATGACATCAGGGTACAAACCCGATTACAGCGGCAACGGCATAGGGCTGCATTACACCAAAACATTGGTCAATACACACAAGGGACACATCAAAGCCACAGCCGTGCAGGGAGGAGGAATGAGCTTCTCGTTCGTGCTGCCCCTTGACGACATCTACACCGACAAAGAGAAGCAGGAAGTGACCGAGAGCCTTTTCGTCACATCCCCCCTGCGGAATGAAGCAGCCGAACAACCGCAACAAGACACGCCCAAGGGCAAGACTTACACCTTGCTGGTCGCCGAAGACAACGTCGAACTGCTGGACTTCATTGCCGACACCCTCTCACAAAACTACTCCGTCATCAAAGCTCCCGACGGAAAAAGGGCATGGGAAGCCGTAAAGCGACACACGCCCGACCTCGTACTCACCGATGTTATCATGCCCGGCATGTCGGGCTACGAACTTTGTTCTGCCATCAAAGACGACATCGACTACTGCCAAATCCCCGTCGTGATGCTCACTGCCAAGACTGTAACGGCTGACCGCATCGAAGGTCTCGACCGCGGAGCCGATGCCTACATCTGTAAACCCTTCGGCACCAACGAGCTTCTACTCACCATTAAGAATCTCCTCAAGCACAAAGAGCGCCTCCGCCACTACTTCACCACGCCCGGCATGAGCGAACAGGCACCCTCCGACCAGCCTTTCCTCTCTGCCGATTACATCTTCATGAACAAACTTAACACGCTGCTTGAAGCCGAACTCGCCAATCCCGACCTCGACATCGACGACATTGCAGCCCGATTAGGCTATTCACGCTCGGTATTTTATCGTCGCTTAAAAGCCTTGGTCAACATCGCCCCCAACGACTTTCTGCGGACTTATCGCCTCAAGCGCGCGGCAGAGCTGCTCGCTTCCTCCACACTCTCACTCGCAGAAATCTCCGACCGAACCGGCTTCAGCTCCTATTCCTACTTCTCAAAAACATTCAAGAAGCAATTCGACATGTCGCCCAAAAACTATCGTGCAAACCAAACACCCCACATTTCAATGTCCTCTTTATAGATACCACAAAGCATAGGTATAAAATAAATTACTACATAGGAGAAATACAACCCAGTCTCCTCATGCTATTCACGAAGCTGCTTCTCGTATACTTGCCAAAGCCTGAATACGCATGAAGCCATCAAATCGAAGAAAATGTGGAACATGAGTCCGATAGAGCGCGTGTAGGACAAAAATTAGGGGAAATAGCTTGCCAAGTGCTCTTTGATGAAAAAGAGATAGTAGTGCTTGAAATTGCGGAAAGAGGCGAAATGATAGAATAGTAAGATGACCATAATTTCGTTCTTGGATATCTTATCCTTTGCGGCTTCTCGGATGCTTATAGCCTTCATCCGTGGGGGGGTGATTGGGTGTGTCCTTTACTGAACGGCAGACTGCTGGGTTATCTGAAAAGCGGGGTAGTCTTGCTGGCATTGCCATACCCAATTACGAGGAGGTTCGATACCGCATACGGGGCAAGTGATACTATGTCATCGGTTTCCACAATATGGACGGAGGATTAAAACTGCGTAACCGTTTCTTCAAAGGCAACATACTATCGAAGAACATTTCCCTAAAATGTAATGACCCGAATGCGTATGCCATTTTCGAGGAATTTATGGATTATCTCTCCACTATGCAACTTGGTATCATCGATTCAGATAAGCTCGTTCTTAATTCCGTTTCCAACTTCTTATCCCAAACAGGCGTATTTAACAGGAAGTTTATTTTACATAAGAACACTACGACTAATAACTTTCCACGGCTATTACCTTGGAAAGTTTCATCTTGAACTCATTGTTATCTTCGGTTTTGCATAAAGTGTTTTTGGAACTTAAGCCTAATTTTGCGACTCGGCTGTCATGCAGATACTCCCTTTATAAAGCAAAACTGCTTCCAAAAAGATTTTCGACTTCGGAGAAAATCCTCCTCTCCTTTGCTCGGAGAGAGCATCTTTCGGGAGTACCCCAAAAGCCTTTGAGTTACTCTTCTTGCGGAGATAGGGACCGAGAAACGGACAACCTTGTGTTGGTTGCAACCAACCAACGATTGTTGGAGCATGAGTCTCTCTCAACCGACCAACCGGCAGATTGTCTGACGTCTTTTGGTTTGTCGGTGCAAATAAACAATAAAATGTAGGTACCTGTATCGTTTTCCTGCCACGTGGCAGCTTGTGGCGTCGTTGCGGCAGTGAGTGGCGTGGTTCCAGCTGGTTTTCGAGGGGATATTCTGCCTAATTTTGCACCCGAGCGACGAGCTCTGTCGGTCGGTGTTCTCCCTGACGGCTTCTGAAGGTAACTCCCTCATCCGTCCGAAGGCGGATGTTTGTGTCCTCAAAGACACAGCAAGGTATCTTTTCAGCCGCTCGAAACGATTCGAGCATCCCTGAAAAGCCTTGCCCTTGGCAGGGGCGGGCTTTACCTCCGAAGTCGGAAGCCCAAGAAGAATACCTGACGGTAAAGAACATACGACGGCAGTCTAAGTCGCATCATCACTAAATCCATATTAAAATGACAGAAAACAAAAAGAAAATGGGGAGAAATCCCAAGAAAGATCCGGCGGTGTACCGCTACACCGTCCGTTTTAATGCAGAAGAACATGTCCGTTTCCTTGCAATGTTTGACGAGTCCGGTGCAACTGCACGTTCCGTTTTTATCAAACAACAGTTCTTTTCGCAGCCTTTCCGTGTGATAAAAACAGACAGGACATTGCTTGATTATTACACCAAGCTCTCGTCTTTTCACGCGCAATACCGTGCCGTGGGCAATAACTACAACCAAGTTGTCAAGGAACTACGTGTACACTTTTCCGAGAAAAAGGCAATGGCATTGCTCTATAAATTGGAGAAATGCACGCAGGAATTGGTGCTCATCACGCAGCAAATCATCCGTCTTACCCAAACGTTCGAGCAGCAATGGTCGCAAAAATAAGTATTGGCAGTTCGCTCTACGGCGTACTTGCCTACAACGCGCAGAAGGTAAATGCGGGTGAAGGAAAACTCCTTGCCGTGAACGGAGTGTTCGATGCCTGCACGGGAAAGATCGACCTTGCACGAACTTTCAAGGATTTCGACAGACTCTTGCCCAAAGGAATCCGGACAGAAAAGCCCGTATTATACGTTTCGCTCAATCCGCATCCCGACGACCGACTCACGGACACCGAGATGGAAAACATCGCCCGTGAGTATATGGAAGAAATGGGTTATGGCAGTCAGCCTTATATGGTATTCAAACACGAGGACATCGACCGCCATCACCTGCACATCGTTTCCCTGCGTGTAGATACCGATGGTAAGTGTCTCGATAACGCTTTCAACTTTCATCGTAGTAAGCGTATCACCCGGATGCTCGAAGAGAAATACCAATTACTTCCTGCCGAACGTAAACGGGACAAGATACATGAGGCTGCACACAAGGTTGACATTGGTAAAGGTGATGTTAAGAAACAAATCGCAAGCGTACTTCTTTCCGCTACCACCCGTTACCGCTTTCAGTCGATGGGTGAATATCGTGCCCTGCTTTCGTTCTACAACATCCACGTGGAAGAGACACGGGGAAAGGTGGGAGAGCGGGAGTATCACGGGCTGGTTTACTCGGCAACGGACGACAAAGGCAACAAGGTGGGCAATCCTTTCAAGGCGTCGCTCTTCGGCAAGTCCACAGGCTATGCCGCCATCGAGAAACGTTTTTCTTTATCGAAGAAGCAGATTAGTGAGGGGAAGTTCACCGAACACACCAAGCGGGCTGTGCTCCAAGCACTTGGAGAGATTTATCACAGGGCCAAATTCGTAAATCTGCTCAAAGAAAAGGGTATCGATACTGTATTACGCCTTACCGGCGAGGGACGTATCTACGGAGCCACCTTCATCGACCACCGCACGGGTTGTGTGCTCAATGGCTCGCGTATGGGCAAGGAAATCTCTGCCAATGCCCTGCAGGAGCACTTCACATTGCCCTACGCTGATGAAAGACCGATGCCTTTTACCCTTCATCCCGAAGAAACCGTGCCGGAGCATCCCATTATATCCGACAATGACGAACTCTCCTCTTTCAGTCTTGTTTTTCAATCCTTCCGCTCCGACAGTAAACGCCGAAGAGGAAGATTTTATCAGGAAGATGAAACGGCGCAAGAAATGCAAAGACAAAGGGCGGACGATATGAGGTATAACATACCAAGTTGAGAATAACACACAAGTAAAGCGGCGAGAAAAATGATTTCTCGCCGCTTTACTTGTGTTTGCACTGCTTTCTCGCTCATAAATAGATGAGACCTCTGCATTTTTAGAAAAAGCATTCTAAGATTATCAGCAGATTATACTCCTATCTAATCTCTCTCTTTATGACGTTTTGCAAAGATTCAGAGCATTTCTGTCTGTTTTAGCTAATGTCTATCTATGTAAAATATTTCTATTTACAAAATATTTTTCCGTAAAAAGATTATTTCTATGCAAAGAATTCTTTCTTTTACAGAAGAATGAGGAAGTTCAATCCCTTAAAGCATCAATAAAAAAAAGATTGTTATGGGCACAAAAAATTAATTTGCTTGTTCTTTTCGTCATCTCCAGCCTTTCACTAAGTGCTCAGAAAAGCGCATTCAATGCCGTGTCCGATTGGATGACGGTATCGGTTATGACTTCCCTTTCGGTATGACGCTCGACTTGCGCTACCATTACAGTCTGACTAACAGTATCAAGACAGAAACCAACACCTATTAATTGGGTGGAACACGATAACCACAATCAGCAGATTGAACTGACGGTGGGTTATATGATTAATATCAGATAACTTCTGACCAAGTTCTTGTATATAATATATAATAAGTAATTGCATTGTATTGTAAAGTGAGCGATTAAAATTGAGATTCCTAAAATTATTCATCAGGTTTGGTCAGGAGCAGATGGTCCACTTCCAGATTATTTTAATTCTCTCGCTAAGACATGGCGGGATAATTTTCCAGATTGGGAGTATATTGTTTGGAATAACAAGAGGATGAAAGATTTTGTAATTAAAGTATTTCCTGAATATAATTCATTACTGTCCCGTTAAAGTGGACTAATCGGTCTTTGAAATTGTTGAATTATAGTTTTTTGTGGGCTCTTTTGAGAGTCAACGGTTTTGAATTTGTAGCTTTGCAGCCTAATTCAACAGGCTGTAATGAATCAAGGTAAATATGTTTTCTCTCAACTCGTAAATCATTTAGACAGAAACCACTTCAACTATCTTGCTCGCAAATATGATGGAAACAAGTACGTGAAGCATTTCTCGTGTTGGAACCAACTGCTTGTAATGATGTTTGGACAACTTTCAAATCGCGAAAGTCTGAGAGATGTCGTGGTGGCCCTGGAAGCTCACCATTCCAAGTGTAAGTTTCTTGGCATAGGAAGTAAACCGATTGTCAAAATCACATTGTCATCTGCCAACCAGAAGCGTGACTACAGGGTCTTCGAGGATTTCTCCTTCTACATGATGAAGGAGGCTTGTGAGAAACGTGCAACTAATCTCCTGGATATTCCAGGAAAGAAATATGCATTTGATTCAACGACCATTCCTCTATGTCTCTCTACGTTTCTGTGGGCAAGATTCAGAAAGAAGAAAGGCGGTGTCAAAGCTCATGTCTTATATGACATTGAGGCTCAGGTGCCAGCCTTCTACACGGTAACCACTGCATCAAAGCACGATTCTACGGCAATGTCTTCAATTCCTTATGAGCCAAATGCTTACTACATATTCGACAGGGCTTATGACTCTTTCAAGGAACTCTACGGGATACATCTAACAGGTTCTTTCTGTGTAGTCAGAGCCAAGACTAACTTGAAATACAAGATAGTCAAATGTAAGAGACGCACGCCAAAGAACGTGCTGACCGATGCCGAGGTGAAACTTACAGGCTGTCTGTCTGATAAGAAGTATCCAGAGTCATTTAGACTTGTAAGATACTATGATGAGGAGGAAGAGCGTGAGTTCACTTTTCCCACCAATGCCAAGCAGCTTACAGCTCTTGAAGTTGCAGAACTTTACAAGAAAAGATGGTAGGTCGAACTCTTCTTCAAATGGCTAAAATAGTATCTCAAGGTCAAGAAGTTTTGGGGCACTACGGAGAATGCCGTCCGCATCCAGATTGCTGTCGCCATTATAACCTATTGTCTTGTGGCTATCATCCATCATGATATGAATTTGGAACGCTCTACCTATGAAGTCTTGCAAATCCTAAGCATATCACTAACGGACAAAACTCGCTTAACTGATCTCTTCGATAAGACAAAATTCAACGATGTCAAAGAACTCGATTATCCCCTCTTTCCGGGATTGATTGATTAATATTTTAACTCGTCCCAATTTTAATGGGACACTAATGAATAGGCATCTCTCTATTCCTTTAATCCTTGTATGTGGCACGCCATTCGTGGGCTAGCATAGCCAAGAGCAAGAACATTCCAATATCCGTTATCAGCGAGGGGATGGGGCATGATTCCGAAATGACAACACAAATCCATCTGGCTTCGTTGGACAATTCTGTCGTGGACAGAGCGAATACACAGATATTAAAGGATTTGATGTAAGGCAGGAGATTGCTTGGCAAAACTAATACTCTCTCCGTAAGAGATACGGTATATAACGCAAAGTACGCATTTTTGTGAAAATTCGGCTGTTTATCAGGTGATAAAATACTAAATATCATCGATAAATAGCCATTTCGTTTAGCAAAGTTCCATTCAATACATTGAAAATCAACTTCACAGGCTCTTTTACTGAGAGATACTCCTTTTAACCCGATACAAAATGCCTGTTGAAGTTAATATAATGGAGGATAATATCTTCTGGCTTTCGCCGGGACTGTTGGGCATCCTGCTCAAAGACCATACCACGAGCAAGGAGGATGTTCAACACAATATCTTTTGGGTAACTTCCGATTATGAGTATCTCGGCGACGGGTATCTATACGGGTCGCCTATCCTTCCACATCTTATCACCGGGGACAACGGACACGTCATTATGCCCCGTGTCCTCAAAAGCCGAGACACCCAATCCTCCCGTTCCCGTGACATGGCGGAGGTGTTCACTCTGTCATGGATATGCAATGCGCAGAACAATCTGATAGATGAAGCATGGTTCGGGCAAAGGGATGTATTCACCGAGGAAAACACAGACGAACAAGGATGCCATCGCTGGAAACATATGGTAGGCAATATCGTATTTCCGGAAGATAAAAGCTGGAAAGATTATGTAAGTGATACCCGGTTGGAGATAACCTGCGGCGAAGCTCCTTATATCGTAAGCCGATATGATACCACTACGGGAGAGGCTATCCCCATAGAACAACGCATTGGTTTGCTTGACCGCAAGCTACGTGTAGTCAGTGTGAGAATACTACCACTTCCGGGGAATGGCTGGAATGGGCGCAGGAAGCATACAAAAGCATTTACGATTACGAATGGCAAGATGACAATCAGTTTGATTGCCCGTGAATCAATGCTTATATCCTTTATAGAATACTATCAACAAAAGTTCGGCAAGCAGCCATTGTTAAAATCCATCAATTACATCGCTTACATTATTGCGTAGAACGTATGGCAGAAGGACGGACTGAAAGGTGTCGTACCGAGCTGTTGCGGTAAACGCAGGGAATTGGTAGCCGACCTGTTCGGAATAACGGAAGTGGTCAGCCAGTGCGAAAGCTGTCAGAAAGATGACATCCGCAAGCACAACGGTATCTATTGCCTAATCAAAGATTGGTACGCTACCAACAAGGAAACAGGCAAAAAGGGAAAACGAATTCGATTTATTGACCTCATAAAATAGTGCAGCATGAAATTCACATCTTTACTAAAATTAAAGCTGATATATGTGTTACGCATCAACGATGCCGTACACAAGGGTTATCTAAATGTGGGAGAGACTACTTGTGACAATGACAATGTATTCGGTCTTGTTCCCAACAGCAAAACCCTTAACGAGTCCGCGAAAGAGCGTATCAACCAATATACTCAGACGGGCGGTATTACATACGACCTCTTATATACAGAACTGACCATTTATAACAGCAAGAAGGGCTTGTGCTCTTTCAATGATAAAGAAGTGCATAGCGTATTGGAGCGCTCGGGCATCAAGAAAAAGGTATTTGATACCGAGAACAAGGCTAATGAATGGTTTATCACAGACCTTGAAACAGTTAAACGAGCGATAACAGCCGTAAAAGAAGGGCGGGAATCGCTGTCCTCGGCAGAAGTATCGCACGACAAGACACCGATTGTATTCCGCCCGGAGCAGCGTGAAGTCATTGAAAAGACCAAGAAACAATTCAAGAAAGGTAACCAGATGCTGTGGAATGCCAAGATGCGTTTTGGTAAAACACTGTCAGCTTTGCAAGTGGTGAGGGATATGGATTTCAGCCGTACCTTGATTCTTACCCATCGTCCCATGGTGGATAGTGGCTGGTTCGAGGATTTCGGCAAGATATTCTATGACAACCCTCTGTTTTGCATACGATTCAAAGAATAACGGTGATAGCCATATCTCTCTTGAAAGAAGAGCGAAACAGGGCAAATGCAAATATGTGTATTTTGCTTCTATGCAAGACTCCGAACTTGTTGGTGGCAACTTCGACAAGAACAATGAGGTGTTTGCCACAGCTTGGGATTGCATTATCGTGGACGAGGCTCATGAAGGCATACAGACGGAACTGGGCAAGGCTGTCATGCAGGAACTAACCAAGGATAATACAAAAATCCTGTGTCTTTCCGGCACTCCGTTCAATCTGTTGGATGATTTTAAAGAGGATGAGATTTACACTTGGGATTATGTGATGGAACAGCGGGCAAAGGCCTCATGGGATGCCGTCCACTTTGGTGATCCGAATCCATACGCCTCTTTGCCCACTATAAACATCTACACTTATGATCTCGGTCGTTTTCTCCATGAGTTTATAGACGAAGATGTGGTATTCAACTTCCGCGAGTTCTTCCGCGTAAATGAAGATGGAGTGTCCATCCATGAAAAGAATGTTAGTGCGTTCCTCAATCTTCTAAGCAAAGAGGATAAAGAAAGTTGTTATCCGTTTGTCAATGACGAGTATCGCAACATTTTCCGCCATACCTTGTGGATGTTGCTGGGAGTGAAAGAGGCTCGTGCCATGAGTAGCATGCTACAATCGCATCCCGTATTCCAGTATTTCAAGGTGGTGAATATGGCAGGAAATGGTGATGAGGACGAGGAAAGCAAGGACGCATTGGAGGCTGTAGAGAATGCCATCGGCAAAGACTCGGATGCCATTCGCACCATTACTTTGTCTTGCGGGCGACTAACTACCGGTGTCAGTGTAAAGGCGTGGACGGGTGTATTCATGTTGTCCGGCTCTTATAATACCGCCGCATCAAGCTATATGCAGACCATCTTCCGCGTACAGACACCTGCCATCATCAATGGACGTGTCAAGGAACAGTGTTATGTGTTTGATTTTGCTCCTGACAGGACTTTGAAAGTCTTTACCGAAACAGCGAAGATTTCTGCCAAGGCGGGAAAGACAAGTGGTAACGACCGTAAGATTATGGGCGAGTTCCTGAACTTCTGTCCGATAATCTCCATTGAAGGCTCCAAAATGAATCAGTTTGATGTTCCAAAGATGTTGGAGCAACTCAAAAGGGTTTATGTGGAGCGCGTAGTCCGCAACGGTTTTGAAGACAAGGGTCTGTACAATGACGAGTTGATGAAGTTAAACGATTTGGAATTACTGGAGTTTGACGACTTGAAAAAGATTATCGGCCAGACCAAAGCAATGCCCAAGACCAATCAGGTGGACATCAACAATCAGGGACTGACAGACGAACAATACAAAGAATTGGAAGACCTTGAAAAGAAGCCCAAGAAGAAAGGCAAAGACAAACAGCCTTTGACGGAAGAAGATAAGAAACGCCTTGAAGAACTGAAAAAGAAAAGGGAGAATCGCGAAGCCGCAATATCCATTCTTCGTGGTATTTCCATCCGTATGCCTTTGCCTATCTATAGCGCAGAACTAAGCGATGAAACCCAAGAGATAACGATTGATAATTTCGCTTCGCTTATCGACCCTCAACCATGGGAGGAGTTCATGCCTAAGGGCGTAACCAAGCAGAAGTTCAACAGTATCAAGAAATACTATAACCCTGAGATATTCTGCGCCGCAGGCAAGCGTATCCGTGCTATGGCCTCTGCTGCCGACAAGTTGAGTGTGGAAGAACGCATTGAGCGTATCACTGATATTTTCAGCACATTCCGCAATCCCGACAAAGAAACGGTACTTACGCCTTGGCGTGTAGTGAATATGCACCTTGGTGATTGTCTGGGTGGATATAACTTCTTTGAAAAGGGGTATGAAACGACATTGCATGAACCTCGTTTCATCGACCGTGGCGAAGTGACAGCCAATGTATTTGCGGAAGATTCCCGAATCCTTGAAATCAGTTCAAAGTCCGGATTATATCCTCTTTATATGGCATACAGCATTTACCGCGCAAGGGTAAAGAATTCTCTGTTTTCGGTGTCAAGCATTGAGGATGAACAGCGAATATGGGATAAGGTTGTGGCAGAAAACATCTTTGTCATTTGCAAAACTCCGATGGCAAAGAGTATCACCAAATGCACCTTTATTGGATCTCGCAAAGCAAAAGTAGACACCCGATACTTCGAGGACTTAATCAATCAAATCAAAAACAAACCGGAACATTTTATCAAGCTGGTAGATAAATTCATCACAGAAAGAATAGGAATAAAGGATATGAAAATCAATGCGATGGTGGGGAATCCACCGTATCAAGAGGTCGTAGCATAAAAGGAAACTTCTAATGGTCAAAAGTACATATAAAAGTCAATTATTTGTGGCTTTGGCATGAAAGTATAAACGCATAGAAGAAAAATAACCATAGTGCATGCTTTTACAGAAGTCTCAGTATATGTATGTGACAATTAAGTACCTCCTATATTTTAATTATTGCTACCCAGTAAAAACGGACAGAAAGCTCTATAAGTCTTTATTCATCAGCAATACAGATTATTTCTCTACGAGGCTACTTTTTGCTTCAAATCGTAACCGTCACAAAAGACTATTACTTTCATGAAATATAGGCAAATAAGCAATGGATAATCTCTAAAATGATAGTTTAGCCTCTTCTTTCTAATAGTAGACAGAGAAGGAAAGTTTACCAGACAGCAATAATTTCAGATAATAATAGGAGATAAATTATAATACTTTACATTATGTTAGGATAAGTATAACGAATCAAATCTATATATTTCAGATGTAGCTCATCATTCATTAAGTTATTGACAGGGTAGTATGGCTCAAGTCCCCTTTCCCATTTTGAGGAAATTCCCTTGTAATTATGATATAGTCCGAAAGATTTTCATAATTAAAATGCTTATATTCAATTGTACGAGTATAATCTATATCAACATTGGTTTCATTAATAACTGCTATTCCTTGATAGTTAGCAACGTCCATTATCTCAGTATCAAACCTAAGGCTTCTGTATGTCAATTCTTCAAACTTAAATTCCATCAACTCGTCAATCATGCCAGTATATAATATACTGTCAGACATTGATATCCAGTATTCCCTGTTATTGCAGAAATCTATATTGGTAAAAACTTCCACACCCTCAAGCATTTTTTCAATTATCTTAGAAGGATCTATGACCTACTCATAAAAGGCTACACAGAAAAGCAGTGGGGACAAAAGGCGAATGAACAATCTGCATACGTGATTACACGACTACCTGTGCGTGACGCTTTCGACAACAGATATTTCTGCGACCGTTACCAGGGAATACCAAAACAAGGATATTCAACTTACAAGGTTTATAGCTTTCTCTTCCAGATTCTTTGGATTGGGATAATGCTCCTTTTGATGTTCTATGGCTAACACCATATCAATTCCTTGGCTCAATGGTCAAACGTACTCCTGCAATAGAGCAAAAATGCACTCTATTTCATTTAAAGGTCAAACAAATGTTCTCCTGAAACCTTTCATATTCCTATTGTTTATTGGGGTTATAGGCCGTTAATATATTTACGATAAGGACTTCCCGCTTCTCTATAGAAAGCCCGCGATGTAGACGCAAGCTCATCCTCAATAGGGATTCCAAACTTTTCTGTGACTTCACAGAGCGTATGTCGCTCCTGAAAATAGGATGCGACTAAGGCTGGCTTATCGACCTTTTCTCGACCACTAAAATAACATGAGTTCAATAAATTATAAGTGTCTATAGATTTGGTGATTAGCGAAAATTGTTGTAATTTTAAGATTGTGATATACAAATAATTACAAACAAAAAATCGCTATAATCACCGAGGACAAAGTTACTGAAATATTTTGTATGGCAGATGAGTTCTGCAAGTTTTTTGATGCAATGACAGCAAAATATACGCTAAAAGCTACTGGTAAAAGAAAATATCGGTGAAGTTCCACGATGTCAAAGGCAGAAGTCATGCTAATAATGATTCTTTTTCACGACTCTGGTTATCGCTGCTTTAGACATTTCTATCTTGAAAAAGTATGTAAGCATCTTCGCCATCTATTTCCCAATGTTGTTTCTTACAACCGTTTAGTAGAATTGGAAAGGGAGGTAGCCGTACCCATAACCTGTTATCCCAAATCGGTCATTAGAGATTTTAAAAGCAAAGTGTTACGAAAATCTTCCTCCGTCGTCTGAAATACGAGTGGATAGTTAACAGTTTGCGAGTATTCGGCGTTTCCTTTGGCAAAATGAAAGCGATTTTTTCTAATAACCGATTTGAGTTTATCAAGAAGGTCCTGTTGGGCAAATGCACGGGCATAATTGTTGACAGCACACCACTCCGTGTCTGCAAGAACATATTCACAAAGTTTTCAAGGGTATAGCCCAAAGAGGTAAATGCTCTATGGGTTGGTTCTTCGGATTCAAATTGCACTTGATTTGCAATGAGAAAGGAGAGCTTCTTAACTTTATGATAACACTGGGAGATGTTGATGACCGTAAGCCTTTGGAATACAAAACATTTATAGAATTTACGTATGGTAAGCTAGTCGGTGACAAGGGGTACATCGTCAAGAACCTCTTCCAAAGACTTTTCGTTGATGGAATACAACTTATTACCAAGTTGAGAAAGTAACATGAAAGGAGCTTTAATGAGCGTTTCTGACAAACTGTTACTCAGAAAAAGAGCCATTATAGAAACTGTGAATGATGAACTTAAAAACATTGCATAGGTGGAGCACTCCCGACATAGATGCTTTGATAATTTCATCGTCAACTTATTAGGTGCCATTGCAGCCTATTGTCTATTTCCAAAGAAGCTGTGTATCAATATATAAAGGACTATAGACACACAGCTTGCTTTGTTCTGAATTCGTCGAACTCACGTTAAAATAGCTCTGACAACTCTTACAATACCAATAGGGATACCGCGTTTCACTCCTTTGCAGATTACCTCGCGAGAACCGCATTTTAGATACTTTTTTACGATGATTTTTCACTATTGTACTATAACTGACTGTAAATATATGAAATAGAGTGTATTATGCTATATTTCAGGAGTACGTTTGACCATTAAGCCAATTTCTTCTGGTTTTTGTCACTCCATATACATCATGAAAGGTATTAAGGTTAAAAGGCAGATGATATATTTTGTCTTCGTTTCTTGCCATCACAGTGTGGACATAAGGTGCAAAATAAGTAAACCTGTTGACAAATCTCTACACATCTTCGTTATCCGTATGGAATATGTGTGCTCCATGGAGATGTACGTTGATGTCTTCTATCCAGTCATCGCGAATATTACCACCAATATGTGCTCTTCTTTCTAGTACCAGACACCTTTTCCTTGGTATCTGACACAGAATGCGACAGTAGCTCCATAAAGTCCACTACCGACAATTACTAAATCATAGTGCTTCTTCATCATTATTGTCTAATTTATATTGTAGTTTATCAGGTTGTGACACAACAAGGTTAAAATAAATACCTTTCTGCTCAAATAAGCTCTCATGATTACCTATTTCTATAATGTGACCTTTGTCCAAAACCACAATCTGATCGGCATTACGTATAGTACTGAGTCTATGGGCAACAACTACCACTGTTCTATTTTCAAATGCAGAATTAAGTGCAGACACAATTTTTTTTCATTGATAGTATCAAGTGCATTGGTTGCCTCGTATAGAAAAAGGTACTGTGGATTACGATACAAGGCTCTCGCAATAAGTATACGCTGCTTTTGCCCTCCACTAAGTCCTCTGCCTCGTCTCCTATCTTGGTGTCAAATCCTTGTGACATGGAGTTAATTTCATCCAATATCTGTGCTGTCTTGCAACAATCTATCAAACGTTTCTTATCTATATGATCATCATCCAGAACGATATTGTTCGCGATGGTATCACTAAACATCTTCCCATCCTGCATGACCACACCACACATATTTCTCTATTGTTGCAAATTGATTGCCATAACGTTCATGTCTCCCATGGTTACTTCATCATAGGTTAGTTTATATAATTTGACAAGTAACATCAAAAGAGTCGATTTCCCACAACCACTGGCACCAACTATAGCAGTAACTTTGTTTTCCGGAATATTTAGATATATATGTTCTAATACAAAAGGAGAATTGACTGTATATTGGAACATTACATTATTAAGAACCAAGTCTCTACGCTCTGGAAGAATTGTTGTTGAGCCTACAGACAAAAGTTCTTCTTCATCATCCAATTGTCTGACCTCATTCATTCTAAGAAATGATATCTTAGCATACTGAGCGGATACGACAAAATTTATAAACAGAACCAAGGGACCGTTAAGCATCCCTATTATAAATTGAGTAGAGATCATTATACCATATATAATTTCGCCCTTGATAACAGCAGTAGCACAGAAGAACACTATAGCCATATTTTTAATATTATCTATAAACTGCGCCCCAAGATTCTGCATATTGGTAACAGCTAACACCCGTTTGTTTACATGGTACAGTCCTGCCTGGATCTCTTCCCATTTCCATCTTCGGGCACGTTCATAGTTATAGATTTTTATATCCTGTATAGCAGAAACTGTTTCTACCCAATAGCTCTGGTTTTTAGATATAAGTTCATTAGTGTCCCATTAAAATTGGGACGAGTTAAAATATTAATCAATCAATCCCGGAAAGAGGGGATAATCGAGTTCTTTGACATCGTTGAATTTTGTCTTATCGAAGAGATCAGTTAAGCGAGTTTTGTCCGTTAGTGATATGCTTAGGATTTGCAAGACTTCATAGGTAGAGCGTTCCAAATTCATATCATGATGGATGATAGCCACAAGACAATAGGTTATAATGGCGACAGCAATCTGGATGCGGACGGCATTCTCCGTAGTGCCCCAAAACTTCTTGACCTTGAGATACTATTTTAGCCATTTGAAGAAGAGTTCGACCTACCATCTTTTCTTGTAAAGTTCTGCAACTTCAAGAGCTGTAAGCTGCTTGGCATTGGTGGGAAAAGTGAACTCACGCTCTTCCTCCTCATCATAGTATCTTACAAGTCTAAATGACTCTGGATACTTCTTATCAGACAGACAGCCTGTAAGTTTCACCTCGGCATCGGTCAGCACGTTCTTTGGCGTGCGTCTCTTACATTTGACTATCTTGTATTTCAAGTTAGTCTTGGCTCTGACTACACAGAAAGAACCTGTTAGATGTATCCCGTAGAGTTCCTTGAAAGAGTCATAAGCCCTGTCGAATATGTAGTAAGCATTTGGCTCATAAGGAATTGAAGACATTGCCGTAGAATCGTGCTTTGATGCAGTGGTTACCGTGTAGAAGGCTGGCACCTGAGCCTCAATGTCATATAAGACATGAGCTTTGACACCGCCTTTCTTCTTTCTGAATCTTGCCCACAGAAACGTAGAGAGACATAGAGGAATGGTCGTTGAATCAAATGCATATTTCTTTCCTGGAATATCCAGGAGATTAGTTGCACGTTTCTCACAAGCCTCCTTCATCATGTAGAAGGAGAAATCCTCGAAGACCCTGTAGTCACGCTTCTGGTTGGCAGATGACAATGTGATTTTGACAATCGGTTTACTTCCTATGCCAAGAAACTTACACTTGGAATGGTGAGCTTCCAGGGCCACCACGACATCTCTCAGACTTTCGCGATTTGAAAGTTGTCCAAACATCATTACAAGCAGTTGGTTCCAACACGAGAAATGCTTCACGTACTTGTTTCCATCATATTTGCGAGCAAGATAGTTGAAGTGGTTTCTGTCTAAATGATTTACGAGTTGAGAGAAAACATATTTACCTTGATTCATTACAGCCTGTTGAATTAGGCTGCAAAGCTACAAATTCAAAACCGTTGACTCTCAAAAGAGCCCACAAAAAACTATAATTCAACAATTTCAAAGACCGATTAGTCCACTTTAACGGGACAGTAATGATGCCTACTAACTTTACGACTTCTTTCAGATACTTGTTTGTGCGATATAGCACGTTCTTGTATTGATTACGGTTATCATGCGGGTATTTAGGATAGGCAATAGGCATGGGCTACTGTAATCAGTATTGTATTTGTCCACTATTCCCTGCATACATTTCTCCCATTTGATGATGAGCTGCTGCCCTGTCTTTCGTCTGCGATAGGACAGAATACCGTTCTGTAAGTCTTTCTTCTTCAAATGAGCCATATCAATGAACGACATTCCACAAGTGTAGAAAGAAGAGAGAAACATATCTCTTGCGAAGCCCAATGCCGGATTCAAAGACAAGTCAAGGTTCTTAATCTTCTTGATTGACTTTAGTGGGATAGCTCGTTTGATTGTCTTATCAACGCGCGTATAAACGTGCTTGAAAGGAGTGCGGTTGCTTGTCAGTTCCTTTTCCACGGCACGGTTATATACAGCCCGCAATATCCGCATATAGAATGAACTGCTATTCTTGGTTATCCATTTACCATGTAGCCATGCCTCATACATCAACATCAGGTCAGAGTCTATTTCATCCAACAGTACATCCTTATTTTCTCGAAATTGCATGAAATTTCTGAGCGTAGCATGATAGGTCCCAGACGTATGATGCTTACCCATCTGTTTGAGGCGGGCTATAATTCCATTTATGAAATTAAACAGTGTTTGTTCATTGGCAGACTTTTGAAAAGCGGAAATAATGTTATCGGCAGTATATCCCTGCTGGTTGTTCTCCCAATGGCAAACTATATTTTCCAATCGTTTTATGTCCCAATTTATCCGTTCTTTGATAGATTGAAGATACCCATTTCGCTCGTTATCGACAAGAATCAAGGCACTGTCTTTCTCGCTCCATTCACCTGCATAGATGCGGTAATTCGTCTTTAGCTGACGGATTACACGTTTATGGATGACAGATTGTTCCTTCCTTGCCTGTGGGGGGCTGATTTTCACCTTTATTGAGTTCATATAATCAACCTTGTTTTGATTACTCCCACTTGGAATACATCTCCCTCGAAAGTTCCACAATCTCCCAGCTAAGTTTCACAAGGTCGACGGTACACTTCTCCAATTTGTAGAGCAACGCCATTGCCTTCTTCTCCGAGAAATGGCAGCGCAATTCCTTCACGACTTGGTTGTAGTTGGTTCCAATGCCACGGAACTGGGCGTGGAAGTCGGACAGCTTGGTGCTGTATTCCAGCATTGCCTTGTCCATTTTCAGCACCTTGAACTTCTGTCCGAAGAAATGTGCCTTGAGAAAGACAGCTTTTGCGTACACCTGAGATTTTTCGTACATCGTGAGAAACTTATTCCATTCCATTTCATCGAAGCGCACCATCACGTAGTGCGTCTTCGGATTCAATAAGGGAGTTCTCCCATTCTTACTGTTCTTTTTCATCTTGTCTTCTTCTTTCATTTTAATGGTTCATTCATTGTCTAATCTCTGATTAAAAAAATGGAAATTATCCGACTGCGGAGTATAATTCTGTCCACGGCAGTGCAAGGGCTTTCAGTTACCGGGAAGTCCCGGAGTAACTGAAAACATATTTTGCTGTGTCTTTGAGGACACAAGAATCCTCCGCCTGTCGGATTGGTTTGTGAGTATAATAACTCATTGGGTGTATCGGTCAAACCGATGGAGTGTATCCACCAGTTTAACCGATTCTACTGTTATCCGCTCAAAGCTTGCGCCACAGTTCAATATCTTCCCGGTAGGCTTCTATGTGTAGACGGACGAGGTTCTCAATAAGGCCTGATACGCTCATTCCACGCTCACCGAGGCGGCGGACAATCTCGTCCAGCCAGTCGCGTACCTCATCATTGACGAACACGGGTTTGCGGTCGGTAATCTTAGGAACTTGGAGATAGGTGGTGTGATACTCGTCCAAGGACAGCCTATGCTGCTTGCTGCTGATACGTCTGGCGACGGTACGTTCTACAGTAACATTGTCCGCTTCTGTTACAGATTCCTTCATTTCGTTGCGTGAAGCCACCCATGTTTCCTGCTCTTGTGGGAGTGCAGGTGGCACAGTTTCCTGTACTGCGGATGTGTCCGGTTCATCCAACGTAGGGAATGGCCGGGCTGCCTCCATTGTTGAATCTTGTCTCGATTCGGAAGACTCCTTTTCCGGTTTGCGGCAATTCATGGAAGGCAGATAGTCTTCCAACTTGAAGTTCTTGAACTCTTTATCGTTCCCGATGTTTTTGAATTTCTTGCTCATTGTTATTTCTTGTTAAAATGAATACTTGTTGGTCTGTATGCGCATAGTTGACCGTTTGTTAGGAGCAAAGTAAGATGCTTTAGTGCAGTCAGTCAAGAACTTGGATTCTGTCAGGCAATTTTGTGTGGTTTTGCCTTATGGCGATAGGAACAATAGTGCAGACTTCACTAATTTGCCGGATATGAATCACAGGGAGAACAAAAATGAGATTACGGGTAAATTTGAATTAAGTTCTTATTGGGGTTGCGGCTTACTTATTAAATATGGGGATTAAAACAGAATAGACCGCTAATCTGCAAAGCGTATCCCGGACAATCTCTGCCATACCGGTGTCACAAGCTGCCACTTTCCCAAAATCCATTGTCAGATAATGTATTATATATTCTTTTGCAGCAGAAGAAACAATAACAACAAAAAATAATGTATATGGAAATCGTATCAATCGAAAGAAAGACCTTTGAGGCGATGGTCGCTAAATTCGACCGCTTCATCCGCCGTATGGATGCCATCTGCCATCGACACGGTAAAAGACAATGAATGAGTGGATGGATAATCAGGATGTGTGCCGGATGTTGAACATCAGTCCTCGCACATTACAGACGTTGCTGGACAATGGTATGTTGGCTTATTTGCAGATAAACCACAAGACGTATTACCATCCCGAAGATGTGAAGCGTATCGTCAGTCATATTGAGGATAGACGAAAGGAAGCGCGATTCAAAGGAAAAACAATCTAATCACTACATACAGGAAATGAAGTATAATAACAATAATCACTCAATCCGAAGTAACATGAACGAATTGATTAACAAAGACAACGAGTGGATAATCCACTTCATGGGTAGTTTTGACCGTCTGCTGGATAGTTTCGAGCATCTGACCGCCAACTATCGCCCGACACTGGGCGGCGAGCGTTTCTTCACCGACAAGGAAGTGTCAGCACGATTGAAAGTGAGCCGAAGAACGCTTCAAGACTATCGGAACGAAGGGTGAATAGCCTATATCCAGCTGGGCGGCAAAATTCTCTACCGTGAATCCGACATTGAAAGGATGTTGAATGACGACTATCGTTCCGCCTACCGACAGACGGCTACTTGATTTTCTTGAAGGAGCGCAGTTTGTCGTCTGCCCTATAATGGCGGCAGCAATGGACTTTCAGCGAAAAGAAAAAGGAAACGGTTTACGGATGAAGCATCAGATTCCTGCTTCGTCTGTAAACCATTCCTTTTTTCAATCTTCTGATTTTCCGTCAGTCGCTTGACCTTGCCCGTTACACTGATTGTAATAACTCTTCTGCCCATATCTATCGCATTATTTTAGCTATCACGTTCTTTACATTGTTCATATCGCGCAGGATGGAAGAATCCGATACACGGGCGTAGTGCTGTGTCATCTTGATATTGGAATGACCGAGCATCTTAGCCACGTTTTCAATGCTTACGCTATTGGCAAGGCAGACAGAGGTTGCATACGAATGACGGGCTGCATGTGTGGTTAAGTTCTTATTTATCATGCACAGGTCTGCAATCTCTTTCAGATAACTATTCATCTTCTGATTGCATGGAACTGGCAGCAATCTGTTTTTCTTTTGGCAAGCCAGATAGTTCGCGTATTTGCGAAGAATCCTCAGAGGAATATCAAGCAAGGGGATATTGCACATGTTCTTCGTCTTTTGGCGAAGCTTGCGAATCCAAAGGCTTCCATTCACATCTTCCACGATATGTTCGGAAGCCAACTGTTGTACATCTATGAACGCTAAATCCGGTGAAGGCTGCAAAAATGAAGACATCCTGGACAACCGTGATACGCTCTAAAGGAAACTTCTTGTGATAAACGGTGAGCAGTTCATCCATGGTCAGGAACTCGCGGATGACTTCTTTCTCGTGGAACTTGATAGCGACGAACGGGTATTTGGTTATCCACTCGTTGGCGAGGGCAAGGTTGGTTATCTTCTTCAGGCATTTCATGTAGCGGATGGCCGTGTTCTGCTGGCAGGACTTCCCGGTCTTTAGATAGAACTCGAAGGCATGCACCAGTTCGCCGTTGACTTCGGTCAGCGGTAAGTCCTCTTTGTCATATTTCTGTCTGATAAGTTCCACCAGATAACGCTTGCAGCTTTCATAACGACGGATAGTAATAAGAGCATAGTCCTTGCCTATAAGAGCACGGCATTGGTCGTTATGTTCATGCATAGTTCCGATAATAGTACGAACGACCTTAGGCTTCTTGTCCTGCCCGAAGAACTTTTCCTGCAACAGGCGGGCGGTGATGATTTGCCCTTGTTCCTCCAGTTCATTGAAAGTCTGGTGAAGTTTGATTCTCGCCTCCCCGATGTACGCATTCAAGTCGCAAGACTTCCGACCTTTCCCTTTGCGCACTCCTTAGCTTGATTCCACAAGGCTGGATCTATGCTCTTACGGATGTTGTTTTCCACTCGCGCACCGTTCACGGTGATGCGCATACACACGGAGGCTTCCCCGTTTTTCAGCAGTTTGGCTTTCTTCAAATAGAAAAGCACATTGAATGAGTCTCTTTTCATGTTCCTACAGTTTTTCCGTTCGACAAAAGTAGGAAACCATGCACGCTCTTTTGATACGCAAAACGTTGCAAATCAGTGCAAAGCAAATCTTTGAGGTGGAGTTTTCTGTTCCTCCTTTTTGCTCCACCTTTTGGAACACTGCAAACGGTAATATTCCGCCATTTTTTGCATTTGGTGAGAAAACAAGAATTCCCGATTTCGTTTGGAAATCAGGAGTTTGCTGTGTTTTACTTTTCTTCAAAGTGGTGCCACCAGGAATCGAACCGGGGACACAAGGATTTTCAGTCCTTTGCTCTACCAACTGAGCTATGGCACCATTTTCTGCCTTAAAAACGGGTGCAAAGGTAAGTCTTTAAAACCAGTCTTGCAAATTTTTCCTCGTAAAATTGTTTCTGTTTCAGAAAAATACCGTACCTTTGCACCCGCAAAACAATGCACGGGATGTAGCGCAGTTGGTAGCGCACTACGTTCGGGACGTAGGGGTCGGGCGTTCGAGTCGCCTCATCCCGACCATCAAGTGGCAGATGAATCTATTCATTTGCTACTTTTTTATTTCTCCACTTTCCCTATCTTTACAAAAGATAATACATCTGTAGATTTATCAGATGTTCGACTCATCTTTTCTGTACAATAAAAAGCGGGAAAGTAAATAATTCAAATGAGGTAGTAAAAGAACAGTGGTAAAACAAGAAAAAGGAGTATCTGAAAACGACACTCCTATATGAAAAGAAAGTTAATTTATAATATTATTGCTGTTTTTCTATATTGCTTTCCTCTTGCCGGGCATGTTCTTTTGCTTCCATTTTATTTTTTAGAAAGAATGAAACGAACAGTCCGAAACCTATACCTACGGCTAAAATAATCCAAAGACCTAAGTCTTTTTCCTCATTTATGCCAAGGTGAAGCGCTACTGCATACCCCAATCCTAAGCCAAGAAGTACACATCCCCACAAAAGAATGTTATATTTATCTTTTTTCTTCATTGGTTTTACCAGTATTTTGGCTATTTCCGTATCCACATGATTGTCGATGATGGACAGGCGTATCTCTTTCTCATTTTTCTTTTTATGGTAATCTATGATATAACTACCTATAATAGCTATGATGCCAACCAACATTCCCATGATTGAATTAATTGAAAACTCACACACTTCATTCATAATTTTTACGTATTTTATTTATTAGACTTCTATTAAAAAGACAATCTGCCTATCCGATTATTACATCTCATTCAAAAGAAAATTCGCCTATTGTTTTATATGCAAAAACGAATATCGTAGCAATAAAGAATGCCATGGAAACAATAACAGCTTGTGAAGACAAATTCGACACGATTATTTCGTAAGCAGAGTAAAGCATGAACATAACAAGAAGAGGGAATCCGAAGCAAAAGACCAAAAGCCGTGCCCATCGACAAAACTCTGCATGCCTTTTCCGCTTCTTCACGGTCATCATTACCTGCCGATGGATATTTTCAAGCACTTCTCTGCGTTCAAAAGTATCTTTTATCAGAGTGTTGAACTCATTATCATTGATTTCTTTCATTTTGAATTTCTTTTTTTAAACGTTCACGAATGCGGTGTAATTTCACCAAAACATTATTACCGGTCATGCCGAGAGTTTTTGCTATCTCGTCGGTTTTCATCCTTTGATAGTAGTGCATGCAGATAATATTCCGATCGGATGGAGATAGTCTGCCGATGGCCTTCTCCATCAGTTGTAACAGTTGCTCGTGCTCATCCGAATATTCTTGAGGATGTTCTGCGATAACTGTCTGTTCTATAGGTTCTGCATGCCTCTTCCGTTCTTTATAGAGAGTGTTTAGAGCAATATGCACTGCCACGGCATTGAGCCATGGACCTAAAGAAGTTCCTTTCCAACTATCGAGTTTGATATAGGCTCGGATAAAAGATTGTTGGGTTATTTCTTTGGCCAATTCTTCGCGTTTGACGATGCTAAGGACTTTCGAAAAGACCTTTCCCGAATATCGCCCGACTATTTCGCGATAGCATTTGGTATCGCTTTTACAGAGTATCCGATTTATGATCTCCCTATCTTCCATTTTTTAAGATTTCTATTATATAGACTGCGAACCGATACTTTTATTACACGAGATCGAATATTTAATCTTTTAAAAACTATGTTTACCGAAAATAAATTATGATTTTTACCTGCTCATTTAAAAAACATCTTATCCATATATGCACTTATATGTTTTTGTTATTTTATCGTCATACTGTCATGTTAGAAGAATGTTTCTGATCATAAGGTGGTTATGATGGTATTATGGGTGATGAAATGACAGTAAAATCTCATGTAGACATGCCTTCTCTCCGTCTTATATATACCCTCCAACAAACGTATACCTATCTTGTACCAATGATATAATATATTTGTATAAGGCATGCCTTTCTGTTATGCGAAAGAAATATATCTTTTTGGGGATCGTCAATGTATGTGTCTTTCGTTATATTACAGTTATTCTGTCATGCAAAAACTATTGTATTGTATTGATAAACAGTTATTTGTAAAGATACTGACAAATGACGGAAATATATATATTCTTATTAGAATATAATAAATCTTTTAAGCGATAAGCCGGCTTCTGTCAGTGTTTTCAATAATCATCATGGGTATCTTGAGTATGAAGTCGTAAGAATGAAGAGTCCTTGTACTCTTTCACAAGAAATAAATATGTATAAACAACAGAAAGAAATCTCTGCTTATTGCTGCTGTTCCATGGAGCGATTATAGGATAAGACACATGGAAACGTTGCTCAATAATGTTTGTAAATTATATGGATATAGAAAGTTTAAAAATCGATATGATGCGATTGATGATATATAATGGGAATAAATGTATTTTCTTATACCTGTATCAGGTTAGGTTTTATATTATAATTGGCCCGACTCCACCTGCAATACTACGCGTTCGGTCAGCCGGTCTACGCCGTTCGGATCGTATTTCTTGGTGAGACTGGCACCGAAAGTCCACGCGAAAGCCTGCCAAAAACCGGCTCTGATCGGGCCCATGAACGCCTGTATAAGTTGGTACGAAGAAGAGTTACACTCACGAAAAACAAGTTTGATGAGTAGTTTTCCCTGCTGATAAGACAGCTTTTTCATGCGTGGGGTGTACTCCTTACGGATGCTCTTCTCTACCAATTTCATGTGTTCATCCTTAGCTTTCTTGTTCGGCAAGGTCTCCAAATACTCGTAAGTCTCGAGGATAATCTGCCTGACTTCCTTGGCTATGGGCAACACTTTCTTGATATTATACACCAAACGGTTATAGGCTTGGCGTTCCTGCTCGCTTTTGAACACCGGTTGAGGGTACACATACACGTTGTTCATCTCCACATACTGTATGGAATCGCCGCCATTAAGCACCTTACTCACCTTAAGTAACGGCTCAAAAGTAGGATTGTCCATATCAACAGTCCTATCTTCGGGGTTGATATGTCCCGGCCGTTCGGTCTGTGCCTGTAATTGCAAGCATACCGACATCATGAGTACGATGCACCACCTTCGCATAACTACGGCAAAAATAGTGATATTTTTTCGGCCGCAGAAATTATTTTGTTTTAATTAAATTAATATGTTTATTTGTCGTCTTCGGCGCGATAGGCATCGATAGCTTTCTTTACCGAGCCGTACATCAGCAGGATGCGGCGGGCATGATTGTAGTCGAGTCCGAGCTCGTCTACGATCATTCGTGTGCCACGGTCAACGAGTTTTTGATTGGTAAGTTGCATGTTTACCATGCGGTTTCCCTTTACACGTCCGAGTTGGATCATCACAGAAGTGGAGATCATGTTAAGGATCATCTTCTGTCCTGTGCCCGACTTCATGCGCGAACTGCCCGTTACGAATTCGGGGCCTACTACCATTTCGATGGGTACATCCGATACTTCGGCCATAGGCGAGTCGGGGTTACTCGTGATACAGCCCGTCAATATGCCGTGCTCACGGGCTTTGCGTAGGGCGCCGATGACGTAAGGCGTGGTGCCCGATGCGGCAATTCCGATCACTGTATCTTTGGTGTTGATTTCATGTTCTTTCAGTTCTTCCCATCCGCGTTGCTCATCGTCTTCGGCTTTTTCTACGGCATTGCGCAGTGCAGTGTCGCCTCCGGCGATGAGACCGATAATATGTGTGGGCGCCACACCGAATGTTGGCGGTATCTCCGAAGCATCAAGAACGCCGAGACGTCCGCTGGTTCCCGCTCCCATATAGAAGATGCGCCCGCCTTTTTTCATGCGCGGAACGATGAGCGACACGAGTTTTTCTATCTGCGGAATAGCCTTTTCAGTGGCGAACGCCACCTTCTTGTCTTCGGTATTGATGTCTGTGAGCAGTTCGTGTATCGTCTTCTTCTCCAAGTTGTCATAGAGTGAAGGCTGCTCAGATATTTTGATGAAAGCCATGAGTGGGTGGGTTAAATTGTGCCGTTGTGATATTCTATGAGCCCTTTCATAGGAGCCTGTATAATACGTCCGAGCGTCATGCCTTCGGCATGCAGTGCGTCTTCGAGCGGAGCACGGAAGTAATAGGCAATCGAACCGTTGAACCCAATGGGCGTATGTTGCCATCCTGCGTACTGTTTCACATTGCGTACGAGGAACCGACGGAAGCTCTCGACCACGAGATTGTATATGTTAGCATCGTCGAGATGCTCGCTTAAGAAAGGTACGAAGCCTGCCAAGAAGCGGTTAGGCAACTTCTGACGGTACACACGATCGATGATTTCGGCCGACGTGAGGGCATATTTCGCGTTGAAAGCATCGATGATGGGCTGCGGAAGCTGCCGTTTCAGAATGTCTCCCACGAGTGTCTTTCCGAGTACTGCGCCGCTTCCTTCGTCGCCAAGTATGAAACCCAACGGCGACACGTTGTGTGTTATCTTCTCGCCATCGTAAGCACAAGAGTTGCTTCCCGTGCCGAGTATGCAGGCAATGCCCGCCTTATGTCCGCACAGACTGCGCGCTGCAGCGAGCATATCTGTAGCCACTTCGCATTGTCCGCCGATGTTCAGTGCGCGTTTTAACGCCCCTGCAACAATGGTACTTTTTTCGGGTGTGCAGCCTGCCCCGTAGAAAAACACATCGTCGACAGTATTCGAGGGGAGCTCGGGCACAAGGGTTGTACGGAGTTCTTTGGCTATATCTTCTTCCGTTTGATAGAAAGGATTGAAACCGCATGTTTTAACTGTCAGTCTTACCTGACCGTTGTCTACCAAACACCAGTCGGTTTTGGTAGAACCGCTATCTGCTAATAATATCATAATTTTATATATATTTTTTTCTTAAATAGGTAATATCCGCATGCCCAATTCAGTATCACGTAGAGCAAAGCCCACGCCAAAGAGGCGGCTTTCACGCTGCATAGCACAGGCATGAGCAGGTTGTCGAACGTGAAGGCATGGATACTGGCGCCGCCAATAAGCGGAAGCATGGAAATCGGGATGAGCAACAAGTCGGACAACACATATAATGCCAAAGGATTAACGCCGAACACTTGGAAGAACAGAGTGCCCTTGTTTTCATGTCCGTGCTTGTCAATATACCACGTAAGCAGGGCGAGTAACGTCGACGCCAAGCCGCATGTCACCATTGCAAAGGTAGGAGTCCACAGCTTTTTGCTGATAGGACAGGCGTAAGACAATAGAAATCCCGCAAACGTAAGTAGCGCTCCGATGAGGAACAGTCGCTCTATTTTGTCGTTAAGGTTCTGCATTTCCATCACCGTGCGCCCCACACAAAAGCCGATAAGTACATGGGCGAGGGCGGGGAACGTGCTCAATAATCCTTCAGGATCGGGACTCTCCCAGCGATACACATGTCCATGGCCGAGGACGGCATCGTCTACTATAGCCAGAATGTTAGAAGCATCGTGGGCATAGCCGTTGCAGGTTTCCAAAAGAATGTAATAACCTATGAAAATTATAGCGATGAGCCACGGGATGTATTTATGCTTTACGGAAAGGGCAACGACCGCTGCCAGCCCGTAACAAATGCCGAGTCGTGGCAATACACCGAGGAGACGCAAATGATCGAAAGTGTTTACAGATGCCCATAATCGACTTCCGAAAGGCATAGAGCTCATATCGGGATCAAGCAAACCTCGGCAGAACATGAACAACCATGAGATAGCAAGGCCGATCAACCATAGCAATAATGCCCGCTTGGCAATCTTCTGCCCACATTCCACCGACCATTTGAACTCAAATTTTTTAAGCGACAGATACGTTGTGATGCCCATAATGAACATGAAGAATGGGAAAACCAAGTCGGTAGGTGTGAGTCCTATCCATTCTGCATGCTCTAACGGAGCGTACACAGTGTCTGTTCCCGGGTTGTTCACGAGTATCATGCCCGCGATGGTCATGCCTCGCAGGATGTCTACTGCCAATATGCGTTTCTTCTGTTGTATTGCAGTGTCCATATCATTTTCGTTTTTTAGCTGACGATTATCCCGCTTTTGCGCAACTTTGTTTATTTATATAAGTAATATTTTTGCGAGAGCCGACGGAACGTTTCCGCATCTTTGTCCCAATAAGAGCGGGCGTCTGCCCATCGATGATGCTGCATGAAAAGCCGACGTATCTCCTTCGAGCCGCACACTTTGTCGAACATATCCTTGCGATCGTTAGAGGCTTGCTGTAATATATCGTGGTCGGGATAGAGACGATATAACTCCTGAAGCAGGTAAAACTGCGTATCGCAGAGCCGCGCCTTGCCGTAGTCGGTGAAATACACCTGCACACCTTGTAGTTCCTTGCCTTTGCCTTTGCTGTAGAAAGGGGAGTAGTAAATCGGACGGAAAGTTACTCCTTGCAGGTTCAATGCGTTCATTGCCGAAGCCAATTCGTGCGCTTTTACCCACGAAGCACCGAAGATTTGGAACGGAAGCGTGTAGCCTACGCCGATCGAAATGTCGTCGAGTTCGCCCACGATGCCCGACACGGCGTAGAAAGGCGCCGAGATCGGTTCCGGTATATGGGGCGACGGCAACACCCATGGTAACCCCGTATCGGTGTAAGTCATTCTGCGTTTCCAACCTTTCATCTTGATCACGGTCAAATCGCACTTGGCTCCGAGCATGTTTTCGCCATTGAGCATCAACGCCAACTCGCCCGCGGTAAGACCGTAGACGTAGGGTATTTTAAGTCTGCTGACGAATGATATACAGTCGTCTTCGGTAATGTTGCCCTCTATTTTTAGGCCTCCGAGCGGGTTAGGACGGTCGAGCACCACTACTTGAATATTGTTTTCGGCGGCTGCTTTCATAATGTTGCCGAGCGTACTGATATAGGTAAACGAGCGGCACCCGATGTCTTGAATGTCGTAAACCAGCACGTCGATGCCTTGAAGCATCTCTTTCGCCGGCACACGATACTTGCCGTAAAGCGAATAAACGGGCAGTCCGGTGGCTTCGTCTCTGTTGTCTTCCACCTTTAAACCGGCATGAGCGCTGCCACGCACACCGTGTTCAGGGCCGAACAGGGCTACCAGTTTAATGCCCCGAACGGCCGCCAGAATATCAACATCCGATTGCAGTTCGTTGTCTACCCCCGTGGGATTGGTTACGAGCCCCACCCGTTTGCCTTCAAGAACCTTGAAGTTTTGCTGCTTCAGCACCTCTATTCCCGTGAGCACTTTTACCTTGGCAACTGCGCTAAAGCAGCAGCATAACACAGCAAGGCATAAAACATATTTCTTCATGTGCGTATGTTTATTATTATTCGTTATACGGCACATACTCTTCGGTATCCTCCTCTTTAGGTAAATCAAGCCGTATAAAGAGGCATACGAGGATGGTAACAAGGCAGGTACTCATTACGAAAAGGAAGAAATTCTGATATCCGATGCACTCCTGAATGGCGCCCGAAACCATGCCGGCCAAGTTTCCCAAGGCCATCAGTCCTGTACAGAACGCGTAATGGGCAGTCTTGTGAGCGCCTTCGGAGAACTCCATTAAGTAAAGCATATAGGCAGTAAAGCCGAATCCGTAGCCGAACTGTTCGATGAAAACGAAACCGTTGATCAGCCAGAAATCGGAAGGTTGCGCCATGCTCAGGTACACAAAAGCGCCACAAGAGAGCATGATAGAGCAGGCCATAGGCCAAAGCCAGCGTTTCAGACCGCCCTTGGCAATGGCTATTCCTCCGATGATACCGCCGGCAAGCAGACCTACAACACCGAATATGCCGTATATCCACCCCAGTTCTTCGGTAGAAATACCGAGTCCGCCGTTAGCTGTTCTGTCAAGCAAAAAGGGAGATATGATGCGTTGAAGCAATGATTCGGGCAGACGATAGAACAACATAAAGAAGACAGCCGGCAATACATATCTCTTTTTAAAGAATGTTTTGAAGGTTATAAGGAACTCCCGAAGCACGTCGTGGGCAGTTTTATGTCCCTCGCCCGCCACAGATACATCCGACGCAGGGTGCGGAAGAATGAAACGATGATACAGAAACATAAGCACCATAAAACCGGCTGTGATGAAATAAGTAACTGTCCAAGAGAAACGGATGGTACCGATTTTCTCGAGCCAACCGGCAACTATCACCAACAGACCTTGACCTACCACCATCGAAACGCGGTAGAACGTGGAACGGATGCCCACCCACAGTGCACGTTCTTTCTCGTTCAGCGCCAGCAGATAGAACCCGTCGGCTGCAATGTCGTGGGTAGAAGAACTGAAAGCCAGCAGGAAAAAGATGGCCAGAGTGGCTTGAAAAAAGAAGCTCATGGGGATAACGAAGGCGATACCTGCCAGTCCGCAGCCCATCAGGAACTGCATGGTAACGATCCACCAACGCTTTGTTTTAAAGATATCTACAAAGGGCGACCACAACGGTTTTATCACCCATGGCAGTCCGAAGAGCCCCGTCCAAAAGGTAATGGCGGCATTCGATATGCCCATCTTGGCATACATCACCACCGAGAGCATCATCACGGCGGCATAAGGCAACCCCTCTGTAAAGTATAGCGAGGGGATCCATACCCACAGCGATTTACGTTTATTATCGTTCATTCTAATACTTTGTTAATCAATATATCACAAATGGTTTTCTTAGGTATGGCATCTAAGTAATTTAGAATACCTATCTAAGGGCTTTAGATATACCATCTGTCTCGTTTAGATAGTATGTCTGTCTTTCATAACTATATAAAAGTTTCTTCCGACATTCTATCTTTTGTTCATCTTGATGCGTGCCTGAAGCTCCCAAGTACGTATGCGATCCTTGTATAGGTTGTTGCGGTTGTTCTTTTCGATGCTTAGTGCAGCGTCGGAATTATCATCCCATCGGCGGCAATTATAGAGCACATCGAAGATACGTCCTATCTGGTAACGGCGAGAAATGGCCAGTCCTAAGGCGTAATCTTCACCGTAATTCACGTTCGGGAGGTTGATTTCGCGTACCACAGGCGTAAAGAATGCGCGCGGTGCACCCAAACCATTGATGCGCAAGGCGTTGTTGCGGCCGTTGTCGGGTGTCCACTCTTTGTGGTCTATTTTGCCCGGCGGAAGTGTGTTGAGTTTGATGTCGGTCAGCATGTATGAGCCGATAATCATGGCACAGTTCTGTGTATAAAAGGCATCTACGATCTTCTGAAGCGTGTCGGGGCCTGAATATACGTCGTCGCTATCTAACTGAACAATGAACTTTCCGCACTTGGGATGATGGATAGCCATATTCCAACTGCCGCCCACACCGATGTCGTTGCGTGTGGGAATGATGTGTACAATGCGTTCGTCCGTATATTCTTCGATAGCTTCAGTGGTGCCGTCGGTGGAATGGTACTCCGGTCCGTTTTCTACAACGAATACGTTGAATTTGAACGTTGTTTGCTGACTCAACGCACTGTTGATGGCATCGCGAATGGTACGTACACGGTTGCGTACGGGTATCATTACGGTTGCCTCGTATTCGAAGCCCTTTTCATGTAGGGGAACATCGGCAAATGCCGGCGCCAGATAGCCACCTACGTCTTTTAGATAGTCGGTGCAGGCCTGCTCCATCTCGATTTGCGAGGCACGGTTGCGCGGATCAACATAGTCGAACAGTTTCTCTCCCGTCTTTCGGTTATCGAGTTCAATCTCCGAATAGAGGTATTCATTGATGTGAACGAAGTCTTCTTTTTCCGACAGTTTCAGTCTCAAGTCGTAGAAACCGGCCGCCTGATAATCGTCGGTCATACGTTGTGCAGCTTCTTTCAGGGCATCCGTGCGCAGGAGAACCACCGATCCGAAGTCGAAATCATCACGAAGACTCCCCGTTTGATAGTCTATCACGGGCGCTTCGTTGCGTGTGCCGTCGGCGGTAGTTTGGTAATGGTCGGCATACAGCATGCCCGCTCCGGTGGCTTCGGCAATCTGTATCATGCGGTTCAAGGCATAATATCCCATCTCCATGTATTGCTCTTTAAAGTACAACAGCGTGTAGGGAGCCTTGGCTTCAGCGGCGATCGCACGCATCGTGCGACTGCTTTTCAGCGTGTCGATGGTCAGCGTATCGCAGCCAGACGGCGCTTTGTCGGCACCAGTCTGCATTACTACGATGCGTGCCACCTCGTTCTGTTCTTTCAAACTGTGTATTGTCTTTGCCAATTCTTCTGCTCCTGCTATCGGCAAAAAGCAGTCTATCATTTGTTTCATGCGTTTGTATTTTTAGTTTTTATATATTCTTTCGTCTATTCTCAGTTTACCTATCAGGCCGTCTTCATTGGTGTAGAGCACTTCGGTCTTACTCAAAGGCACTACGGTGTTGATAAGCGTATTGCCTATTTTGTGTTTCCAGTACACGCGTCCGGTGCGGGCGTCTACGGCAAAGATGAGTCCATTCTTGGTTGAACTGAACACCACACCGTCTTTCTCGGTAAGCATAACGGTGGCATGTTCGTAGCCAAAGCCCACATTGGATGCCCATATTTCGTGAGCAGAGGGTGTGTCTGCGGCATAACATACTACGCTGTCTTGCATGGTTTTGGCATATATACGCCGCTTATCTGCCGAGAGTCCGATAGATTCGCGCACCTTGCTTTGGTATGTTCTCCACAGCATATCGCCGGTACGGATATCAAGTGCTGTCATCGCACGCTCGGGATCGACGAGAAAGACCTTGTTATGAGCTTCGACAAGCCACACGGCTGCGGGCGAATAGTGCATGCCTTTTTCGGCACAAGTTGTCCATTTCCACCGCAAGAGGCCGCTCTGTTTGTCTAACGCATACACCGAATTGTCCCACGCCCCGAACAACACAAGATCGTTAGTGACCAAGGGTTTTGTTTCTACATAGCCACACACGTCGTGATTTTCCCATACGATACGGCCGTCGGTTACGTTGATGGCGCGGAATGTGCTGTCGCTGCCGCCGACGTATGCCACGTTTTTGTCCGTAGTAACTGCGCTGACAACCGGCCGTCGGGTGTGCACCTTCCAGCGCAATTTGCCGCTCGCGGCATCCACACCATAGATATTATCGTCGGCCGAACCGGCCACAACGACGCCTTTCCCGATAGCCGGAGTACCTATAATACGCCCTTCTGTTCGGTATGTCCACAGCTCCCGACCGTCTTTTTCGGTGTAGCAACTCAGTCTGCCGAGGTTATCTGCCACATACACCTTGCCTTTATAAGGTACGGGCGAGGAATATATTCCGGCGCGAGAAGCTACTTCCCACACTCTTTTTACAGCAGGATATTCTCGGTTGATGCTGAAATCAGGCCTCATATCCGGCGATCCGGGCTTGGTATCGTAATAAGATTTTGTGAGCGAAATGGCAGTCCAACGGTAACGCGGATGCCCCACAGGGTGGGTATATACGATCATCGAGTCGGCCGTAAGCTCGAACTCGTTGTACTGACTGTAGTCGTTTCCCTGCTTTCTTAGATTGGTTATGCTGATAATACCGGGGATACCGTCGTAACTGAGATAGCTGTTTTTATGATAATGTCCGCCGATGAACGCCTTTACAGGGTAAATACGAACGGCATCGGTTACGTCGTTCCAATTGTCGGTATCTTGGGGTAACATCGGCATATGAGTAACCAAGAACACCGGTTTGCCGTTCTTACCGTTCTTTTCTAATTCATTTTTCACCCAATCAATGTCTTCCGGCGGCACGTGTCCCAACGCCATACGCATCAGAGGACCGCAGTTGAAACCCAGAAAGAGGTAGCCCTTGTGTTCGAATTTGAACCGTTCGTAACCGAAGATACGCTTGAAATCCATGCATCCGCTCTCACTCCATTTCTGATCATGATTACCCATAATAATATAATAAGGTATCTTCAGTTTGTCTAACTCTTGCTTGGCAAGGATGAGAGAAGCCCTATCGCCCTCGTCGGCAATATCGCCTGTCACGAGAACAAAGTCTAAATTATCGGTCGCATTGATTTGTTTAACGGAGTTGCGCAGGTCTTCCGTCGCCGATGTTTCTTTGGCATTGATGTGAATATCGGTAAGCAAAGCGAAGCGAAAGGGTTCGCCTGCCATCGTCGGCAAGGCATGACAAGCCATTGCGCACATGGCTGCGAGCAGCACGTATGCCCGCAAATGTAGGATATATTTCTGTAAAGTCATTTCAATAGGTATTGCAGTATTTTTTGCATGAGCACGTCTCTATCGGTGCTGCCCGTTACGGCTTCGAATGGAAAACCGAGGACAACGGTACGCCAGCGGTCGCTTTCGTTACCGCCGAACACGATGCCTGCACTGAGATTATTCTCCGTATAACGGAACGCGGTATATGCACAAGCGTCGGCAGGATCTATGGCATCGGGCGATTCAACCACGTATGAATCTTCGTTGGGCTTGTTATAATAGGTGAGATGCAGACGATCTTCCGTTAGCGGAGATGCCACGTAACGGATGTTTCCTTCGAGTGCGGCCCTGTTATCGCGCCACTTATACTTCAATATGCGCTGTGCAAAATCCTGATCTTCTTTATTCGCAGGGGCTACAGAGTTTTGCCACAGGTCGGTTCCCACATAAGAACCCGACACGAATACGCGTCCTCCGGCTTGGCAATAGCGTGTGAGTATCTGTTGCATGTCGGTATCGAAAGTCTTGAACCTTAGCGGTGTAACGCCGCCGCGCCCCATTTTCGATTGCTTTTGTTTGCCCAGAATAAGGTCTAAGGCACAGTAATCGTCGGTGTTGAGAATATTTTTTGCGGTCAGTGCATCCCTGCTTACGGAGGCGAAGCTGTAGCCTGCTTTCAGGATGGCCGCACCATGCAAGGCAGGATAATCGAATGTATTGCCGGCGATAACCATCTTTTCACAGTTGCCATAGCTATCTCCGAAGCCGCTCGAATCGTCGTCTGTCCACGGTATAACGCGCCGGAACTCCTTCATCTTGCCCACATAAGTGATCATATTGCGGTATGGAACGCCGTTATCTTGGTCGGCCAAGAAGCCTGCCTGCTCGTCATCGGCCGAACGGAAGTCGTCAGGAGCGCTGATACGATTAAAGCCATTGACCACCAGAACGGGCTTTGTTTGGGCGGCAGACGATATGCCTACTGAGAGTATTTCCGACGGGAAACTCTCTCCCCCCTTGTTGATGGCCGTAATCTTAAAGCTGACTATTTGGTCTGCAGGTATCTTGCAAGTGTAACTGTTTTTCTTTACAACCACGCCATTGTCGAAATCCGTGTCGCCTACACGTGTATATACGATGTATTTTTCGGCCTTGGCAGTGGGCTCGAGCGAGTCGGTTACGGCTTGCCAAGAGAGCGTTACCTCGTTCTTTTCCTTCAGTATGGCTGCGAAATGGCTTACGGGCAACGGCTGCACCACGTAGTCGTAGCCGTACTCATCGCTTAGGAAACGGAGAATACCTTTATAGACAGCGCGGCTTACAGTGAAGTGGAAACGCGGATCGAGCCCATACCTCATGTCGGCAAAGTTATTGTGCGATAGCAGTTCGAGCAGCATGGCAGGCACACGGGGCGTCCATGCTTCGAAGTAACGGCTGTTCCACATGCCGCGTCGAGTCCACTTGGGTTCGTAAAGGGTGCGTATGTCGTTCGTGATGCTCGTCAGTACAAGGTCGCATAGGTCGCGGTTGGCGTCGCGCGATGTGCCGTCGGCATATTTGCCGTTATAGGCATCTGTCTGGTATATACCCAGTGTCCCGATGATAGAGTCGCCGTAAACACAGCCGGCATCGCTATGGAACGCGAGCGACAGGTCGACGGGGATGCCCAGTCCCTTGGCATCGGGAACGGCCTTGGTTCCGCCGGCGAGGTAGTTCACCCATATACCCCGACATTTATAGTCATCGGTGTAATCGTTCTTACCATGGCTCGGCGAGTATATACTGTCGGGTATTCCGGCCCACTGAAGCCAATAGCGTGCCGCCTCTTCGAAGCGCGGATAACCGCTTACTTCGTAAGGATAATCGATCTTAGGCTGACAGGCATTGCGCGGCAGACGGTCGTTTTTTCGTGTAGATTTCATATTGGTAGCGATGCTGTCGCCATCGGTTCGGCGGGCAATATTGCCCATGCCGCCGCCGAACCTTACGGCATCGGCGGTAACGATCTGCCCCGCTTTCTTCGAAAGATTGGTAAGTTCCACCCGCCCTTTCATGCCTTTATCGAACATAAAGGTGCCGAGATACACCCATGTACCGCCACCCATGGTCTGGTTAACGGTAAAGGTAGTTTTGCCGCCCTTATGGTATACGGTGTAAGAAGCGCCGTCTGTGCTGTTTATTTGGGTATTGTAAGCCACATAGACGGCATACTTGTGTGTCTTAGGTATATCGGGTATCCAAGCTATGGTGCCGGCCTCGCTCGGCTTGGTTACGGTTTCGGCTTCGCGATAGGTACCGTCTGTGAAGGGATTTTCGAAATCTTTGTATTGTTCTTTCGTATAGGCAAAGCCTTTGTCTCGACCGGTTTGCCACGGCCGGCTGCCGTTCTGCTCGCGGTAGGTCGACGTTGCGGCAAGGGCGCCGTCGTTGTCTACAATGACTTCGTAGGGGTTCGCGTCTCGTTCGCGGGGTGTCATAACGATGGCTCCCGCATTTTCGAGCATCGGAATAAGATAAGGAACGACGTAGGTCTGGGTATATTTATCCTCGACAGTCTGGAACAATCGGGCTCGTTGCCATTCCCAACGTGCCAGTCCTTGCTCGTAATACCAGCCATGACTCTGCCACATAGCGATGTGTCTTCCATATAATCCCCGCGTTGGTTTATACGGACGATCGAGATTTCGGGTAAGCGGAATACCGGCAGGATAGGTAAACGCCGGTCGTTTTTCTCGTTTCGACAGTGTTATACGGGGGATGAGCGTGCGCAGTTCGTGCCCATCGGTAACGATTTTTACGGCTTTATCGGCAAACCGTTGTGCCAAAATCTGCCCCACGGCATGGGTGATACTTTGGTAATTGCTGTCGCGTATGGGAATGTCTTGCAGGTTATCGTTTACGTAGAGCGTAAGCGTGTCGCCGTCGACAGCGGTAGAGTCTATTTTTATAACGCCGGCACGTATGCCTTTGGCATGGTCGTTCAGAATTTTCTCTATGCTTTTTTTCTCGTCTTGGTTAAGGCTTTGCGCCTTTGAAAACGCGGGGAAAAGCAGCCCGGCTATCATGAGATGTAAAAATAGAGCTCTCATCTTTTTCTTATTTACGCAGTGCAGAATGGTCGTAAATTATTTTTAATGTGGATAAAAGCTACCGGAGTTTTACTAAAACTCCGGTAGCGTGATTAATATGGGAATGAATGGAAACAGTGTGACATTTACTCCCAGTTGGGGTTCTGTCCGGTTTCCGGGCTCAATGTAAGCTGATTTGTCGGTACCGGATATAAATAATATTTATTCCTATAGGTACGTGTAGCCGTTGTTCCGATGATGTATTTGTCTGCATCCAATGCTACCTCACAGTTGGTTACATTACTCAGATTGGCACCACGATTGATGTTTGGGTAGGTATTGCTGTCGAGTTTGTCGAGCTGATGCCAACGTATGATGTCCCAATAACGATACCAATTGTCTGTCATCAGTTCGCAACGGCGGCAACGACGTATCTCCCAAAGCAGATTGCTTACGCCCATATTGTTGGCCGGATCGGCAGCCGGAGACGTTGTGAGGTTAGGTAATCCGGCACGACTCATTAGCAAATTGACGGTTTTATCTAAGTCGTCGTTGGTGATGGTGCCTAACTCAGCCTTGGCTTCAGCCTCGTTTAACAAGATTACAGCATACCAGTACAGCGGAGCATCGGTATAACCGGTGTTCGTATTCGTGCGGTAATAGGTTTCTAGAGTAAGGTTGTCGTATTTGCGGATGGTATATCCGGTAGACGAAGTCATCAAGGCTGATCCCGACGCTCCTCCGTCATTGTTGAGACGGGCCCATCCATGACCTTTGAAACATACGATGGAATCGACGAGTACGGAGAGTCTTTTGTCGCGTACAGACAGCATTTTACTAATGGAATAGTCGCCTTTCGCATTGAGTACAGCTTTGTCGTCGGTGCTGAGAGTGGTCGTTGCTTTGGGCTTTCCGTCTGTAAAGAGGAAGGCATCGATGGCATCCCGTGAGATACCTCTTTGCTCGGTAGAACTGCAAGTGTAGTCTATCGTGCCGTGCATCACCAAATCCTTTTCGTAATTACGGTAGAAGATGATTTCATTACAGCTGCCGAGCGCCAGCGAATTGTATATCTCTCCATAGTTGGAGGTGAGCCCGAATTTTCCAGAAGACATGATGGCTTCCGATGCAGACACGCACTCCTGCAGATATTTCTTGGCACGGGTTTCATCGGGAGCCTTGCCGTTATCGGCCAATGTGCGGTACCTGCAATAAGTGCCTTCGTACAGACAAATATCGCTCTTCATGGCCTGTGCCATCTCTTTACTCCATGCTGTTTTGTCGCTTACCGAGTTTAGATTTGCGATAGCATAGTCCAAATCGTTGAGTACAGAGTCCATCACCACGTCGCGGTCGGTACGTTTTCCGTATATTTTCGTATCCTCCGGATCGGTAATTACTTCGTCCAACCATTGCACATCTCCGTACTCACGAACCAATTGGTAGTACTCCCATGCTCTGTTAAGTCTGCCCACAGCCATGTAATATGCCTTGTTAGAAAGCGTAGATGCAGCTAACCCTTGTATCATATAGTTGATGCGACGTACTTCTTGGAACTTGCCGGTCCAGTCGCTCGTCGTAGCCGGCACGGTTACATAGTCCCAATTGTCGAATGTAGGGCTTACTTGATCGTCTGACAGACTCATGAAATAAAACCATCCGGCGCCTCCGTTCTGACTGAAACCTATATAATTCGTGTAAAATCTATTGCTGTAACTTTCCACGTTGTTCGAATTGTTCCAGAACACAGGAGTATTGCTTAGTTGGTCACGGGGCGACTTGTCAAGCATGTCATCGCAACCGGTTAATAGAAATACAGCGATTGCGAAAGTATATAATATTGATTTTTTCATAGTGTTGTTCTTTTATGTTTGATAACTTAGAAAGTAACTTGCAGACCTACAGACCAGCTGCGTGTGATGGGATATGTACGTCCCCACGTGCCGTAGGAAAGAGAACCTTGGCCGGTATTTACCTCGGGATCGACGGGTAAATCGCCGCTGCCTTTATGGAGCAAACATAAGTTGTCCACGCTTCCATAGATACGTAGTTTCTGAATATAGACTTTCTTGGTGAGCCATGTCGGCATCGTGTAGCCTAATGTAATGTTCTTGAGGCGCAGATAAGACATATCTACCAAGTATTTTGTTTGCGGATAATAGTTGTGGCATCCGCCTATAGCTGCAAGACCGGATACGTTGCCGGCGCCTTCATTGCCCGGGTACAAACATGGGAAAGCATTGCTTTCGCTGATGTTTACTACATTATTGTCGGGATCATATACGTTATAACTGGTTTGGTGAGAGTATATAGCTAAATCGGCTGAACGCATCTCGGGGAATGCAAAGGAAGAACGTGTCCACATATCACGCTTTCCTACACCTTGGAAGAATAGGTCGAGATCGAATCCTTTATATGTGCCGCCGACATGGAAGCTGTATTCGTAACGCGGAAGTGTGTTTCCTATCACTTTCAGGTCGCCATGATCATCGGCAGTTCCCTTACCGCCGTCGATCACGCCGTCACCATTCAGGTCTTTAAACTTAATATCACCGGGGCCATAGACGAAGTTATCGGTTTGGATGCCTGTTTGGTCGGCCACCCCTGCCTTATATTTCCATGAGCCGTCAGCATTCTTTCCATCGAAGTCGTTTTCCGTGAAATAACGCTCCGTTTCGAAGCCCCAAATGTCTCCCCAGTTCTCTCCTGCATATGCATAAGTCTTAGCATTAGCATCGGTAACAATACCTCCTGTATGGCCAATAACCTTGGATGTGTTGTTCCACTTGGTAACCTTTACTTTAGAATCTCCTATGCTGAAGTTTGCATAAAGGCCGAGGTCTTTGTTGATTTGTTTACGCCAGTTGAGCGATATTTCCCAACCACGTGAACGGAGTTCGCCGGCATTAGAATAAGGAGCGTTGGCGCCTACGCTGGGCGGGAGTGCCGTACCGGGAGCAAGCATATCCTTAGTAGTACGCTGATACCAGTCAGCCGTAAGAGTAAGTTCGTCGTTGAGGAAACCGAGATCGAGGCCGATATCGAACGAATGTATACGTTCCCATGTGAGTGTAGGAGATACCCAATCGGGCATGCCGAATTGATTTACTTTTGTACCCGAACCATTCAGCCAATAAAGTTTGTCTGTTGCAATCGGACTGATGGTAGAAACAAACATCCAGTCTCCTACGGCTTCATTGCCTATTTCACCGTAAGAGAGGCGCAATTTACCGTTCGATACGTATTGATGAAGGTCTTTCCAATAAGGTTCTTCGGTAAAACGATAACCGGCAGATATTGATGGGAAGAACGCCCAACGGTCGCCCTCAGGGAAACGTGAGGAACCATCGTATCGTCCGTTCAGTTCCAATAGGTAAATTCCTTTATAATCATAATTGATACGCCCGAAATAACCAGCCGATGCACGGTCGCCTGTTTCCGAGTCTATCGCTGCCTTTGTCATATCTCCATAGGCAAGATTAAGTTCGGGATAGTTCTCGTCATACAACTGTGTCCGCATGGCTGAAAAGTTATCCGACTTATAGTTTTCACCGTTAATACCTACCATCACGTTCAGGTTATGGGCATCCTTCCACGTGTGGGCATAGTTTATATAAGCGTTGGCAGTCCAACGGTTGTTCTTAGTATTCCATCGTGTAACGGAAGTCTCTGATTTCTGAACAATGTAGGTAGGAGCAGTTCCCGTCCAATTCATGCCATATACACTGTGGTCGCTCGACTTATAATTGTAGTTGTCGATATCGAATGTGTAGTCTACATTCAGTGTAAGGTCTTTTGTGATATTGGCTTTAGCGTAAGCACTCATGCTAAGTCTGTCGTGTACAGTAATCTTTCGTGCGGCTTGTTTTTGTATGGCAATCACTCGATAATCATATTCTGTGCCGTCTGCAGTTCTCATTATTCCCGATGGAATGAAGAACGAACCCCATCGCCACAGATATTGATAGATGTTATTCCATGAATCCGGGCGACTCATGTGACGGCTTGTAAAGTTGAAGCGGGCACCAACAGTCAGCCAATCGGTAACGTCTGTCTTGATATTGAGCAAAGCATTGTATCTGTTACGTTGCCCGGGATTGAACTTCATAACGTCTTCCTTGCTATCGTATCCGAACGAAGCATAGAATGTAGTATTCCCGCTTGCGCCCGACAGAGATATATTATGGCTCTGCGAAGGTGCCGCATTGTTGTACCATATCTTACGGATATCATAGTCTGCATAGTAGAAAGGTTGCCCGTTAATAAAGGCATAATCACCCACATCGCTGTCGCTCTGATAAGGACGCATCACGCTGTAACCTTTCTTACCTCCATTCTGTTCTTGCCATTTCTTAGCATAAGGTAACAGCTGATCGAAATACATACCGAAGAGCTCCACGGAACCTGATCCGGCTCGAGCCTTAGCCGATATGGCTGCCTGAAGCTGTGTAGGAACATCAGGGTAATCGGGTAAGTAAGTTGAACAATCCCAAGCGAAGCGAGCGTCATACTTTATAGAGATGCGATCGCTCTTCTTTGCCTGCTTTGTTGTAACGAGGATTACGCCGAAAGCAGCGCGGCTACCGTAAATAGCAGACGAAGCTGCATCTTTTAATACGGATATCGTAGCGATATCGTTGCCATTGATCATGGAGAGATTATCTACAGGTACGCCGTCTACAACAATCAAAGGTGATGAATCCTGACTATTCGAAAGCGTGCCCAACCCACGGATACTGATCGATGGAGTGCCGTCTATATCGCCGCTGGTATTCAGGATGGTGAGTCCGGGAACGGCGCCTTGCAACGCTTTGGTTACATCCTGTTCCGGACGACTTGCGAGTATTTTGTCCAAATCTACATTGGCTACGGCTCCTGTAAGATTCACTTTCTTTTGCTGTCCGTACCCTACAACCACCACTTCATCCAAAAGTGCATTGTCGTTTTGGAGTACAATCTGCAGATTTTCTTTAGCTTTAACGGTTACAGTTTTATAACCAAGGAATGTAATTTTGAGCTTTGCATCGCTTGCAGCCTTTAAAGAGAATTTACCATCGATGTTGGTAGCACTGCCACGGTTAGAACCTACCTCCATAACACTTACACCGACAAGAGGTTCGCCCTGCTCATCAACGACGGTACCCGTTACGTTTATGGTAGATTTACCTTCATTTACGATTTGTGGACTTGGGGATGCATGCATATATGCAAGGCTCCCGGTTACACCACTTGAGAGAAATAGTGCCCCTATTAGGACAAGTCGTTTTTTCATAAGCGATTTTTTAAAGTTATACATTATTTAATATGGTGTCCGTATTTGTGTTTTTGTTTTCCCGTGTGGCAACCGTCTTGTGTTGTTTTTGCTTACGGTTATTTATTTTCATTAGGCCATAGAAACATAGACACTTCGCTGCAAAGATTGCTAATTTATTTTGAATTACCAAGGAATTTTAAAAGTTTTTTAAAGGAAGACTATGAAATTATTTCTGTTTCCATATCCCAGTTCCACCGGTCGAAGTACAGGTTACCGCCGTCCCATTCTACTTCTCCGCGTTGAAAGTCTACCGTTTCGCTGCGCGGGAAGTACTTTTCGGGCCATAAGGGCATGCCGAAATCAGAATTGACTATCATGCGCCACGAGTCTATTCCGCCGAGGAAAAACCAACGTTCCTGCTCGTTGGTGGCGTAAGACGGCATGCCGAACGACATGTCTACGGGCACCCATCCTATGCCTTCGAAGTAAATTTCGCCCCAATCGTGCAAGTTTTCGCTGCCCGGATGCATCATGAAACCGCTTTCGAAGTGTGCCGGAATACCGCTAATACGGCAGAGTGTGAGAAATAGCAGCGTTACCTGTCCGCAGTCGCCGTGGTGATTTTCCACCACATATTCGGGAATGTTCTCGATCGTAGAATACTCTCGTGCTGATGCCCACGGGAAGTTAGCGTCGATCCATGCAAAGATTTTCTTCGCTTTCAGCAACGGATTCCTCTCACCACGGGTAAGACTGTCGGCGATATGTCGCAGTCGCGGTGTGAACAGAATGTGCCGGTCGCGCTCTGAGGTATATCTCTTATATAATAAGGTGTGCGTATCATACGGTTTTATCTGCTCGGGTTGTAAGTCATACCAGCATCCTTTAGAGGTATATTCGAACGTTTCTCGAAACACCGTGGGCTTACCTTTTTCGGCTTTTTTCTCCATATACAGGGTGGAGTGGGCACAGCTCTCGGGAGAACGTTTGTAACTCTTTTCAGATGTACTCAGCAGTTTTACGTCGGTTTGCCGTGCCATATCCGTGCGCGGGAAAGGCAACCAACAGCGAATGATATGCCCTGCAGGCACGACATCCGCCTCTACTGTCAGCGTATAAGTCACGTGGTGTCGTTTCGTTTCGGCCATCCGTAGGCTGTCTTTCGGTGCATTTCTGATGATCAGCGGCACGTTTTCTTTGTCTACTTCTTCTGAACCTTCCATCTTTATGCCGTCTTTCGCCGCTTTGATACGGGCACATTCGCGGTCTATGCGGAACAGATTGGGCGCCGCGTTGTGGAAATAACGCTTTTTACCGTCGATAACCATCGTTTCCAGAGCCTTTGTCTGTTCCCATCTGTTCATCTGTTCATCTGTTACATCCGGTATGTATTTCCGGATATAGGCTTTCACTTCATCGCGGCTTTTGTTGAAGTCTATCAGCAGCCGGTGGTGCAGATCGGTGGGTTGCAACTGCGCTTCGGCAGCCATGAAACAGCTCAAGAATGCGAGCGCAAGGACGATATGTAGGCGATAGTGTGTCATCATAAAGTCGGCGAGTTATACTTTCGATGATATTTTCACTATGCCGATGCCCGGACGATCGGGCAGTGTAATCTTTCCTTTCACCACTTCCATGCCTCTGAAACGGTCGTTTGCGATGAGCAGGTTACCGTCCAAGTCGGCGAAGTCTACGGCCGGAGACAGCTGAGCCGCAGCACTTACGGCGCACGAAGTTTCCGTCATGCAGCCCACCATGACCTTCATACCGATGGCACGTGCATAGTTCAGCATCTTCCAAGCCTCGCGCATGCCCGTACATTTCATAAGTTTGATGTTGATACCCGAATAGGCTCCCTCCACGTCCTTGATATCTTTCAGGCGTTGTATGGCCTCATCGGCGAAGATAGGCAGCGGACTTTGCTGCGTTAACCATGCAGTGTCGTCCTTTTGTTCCTTAGGCATGGGCTGTTCCACCATCACGATACCGCGCTCTTTCAGCCAGTATATCATGTCGAGAGCCATCTGCCGGTCTTTCCATCCTTGGTTTACGTCTACGGCAATCGGTAGTTCTGTCACCTCTCGAATGGTTTCTATCAGCTCTTTATCGTTGTCGCGTCCCAGCTTCACCTTTAATATATTGAACCTGTCGGCACATTCGCGCGTTTTCTGACGTACCACCTCGGGCGTGTCGATACCTATGGTAAAGGTGGTAGAAGGCGCTTTAGCCTTGTTAAGTCCCCATATTTTGTACCACGGAGCGCCGAGCAGCTTGCCTACAAGGTCGTGCAAAGCGATGTCGATGGCCGCTTTGGCCGCCGTATCCCCCACGGATAAGCCGTCTACATAGCTCAATATGTCTTCTAACCGGAACGGATCGTTGAATTGGCCAAGGTCTACTTTCTTTAAAAACGCCGTAACACTCGCCACCGACTGCCCGAGATATTGCGGCATGGAGGCTTCTCCGTAGCCCGTAACGCCGTCGTATGTAATCTCTAACTGTACATCGGGAGTGGTCGAACGCGAGTAAGAAGCCACGGTAAACACATGGCGCAACTTCAATTCATAGGGAAAGAAGTTCATTTGTAGCTTGCCTCCGCGACCGGTTTTCCGGTTGATATTGACCATTGGCAGCACCATCTTTCCGATGGCATCGGCCTTGTTAATCGAAACGGCCGCGCCAAGCGTTGCCAATGTAGCCTTTTTCAGAAACTCTCGTCTGGTACTCATGGTTGTTTTTCTTATTTAAGATATGCGTTGGTTTTGTGCCGACCGGCAGTCATTTGTAATACGCATTGCGGTCGGTGGTGCTCATTCCGTCCACCTTATTTATATATGGCAGCACCCGCTGAGCCCACAACAGCCGGTTCAAGTCGTACTCATCGTACTCCTTATCCTGTGGGTTGAAGCTGCTGATATGCACGAAACCGAGCGAATGGATGAACTTCTTGTTGCCGAGATAGATACCCACATGACTTACATGGGGCTTGCCTGTTTCCTCATCACGCGAGCCGAAGAGCACCAAGTCGCCGGCCATAAGGTTGCCGAAGTCGGGAGCTATCTCCAAATGTTCGCCTTTGTAAGCCTGCTGCGAGGCATCTCTGGGGATAACGATGTCGTGCATCAGCAGCGTTGTGCGCACGAAACCGCTGCAATCCACCCCCTTTGTACTCGTGCCGCCCCACATATACGGCAGCCCTATAAGGCGCTTGGCAGAGGCTATGATGCTTGCTGCATTGCGTTTGACAGTTCTGCGCCACGCCCTTATCTCCTGTCCGTTGCGCACATGCAGATAGCCTTTGCGCCCGTCGGGATAGGCCACATGGAAGAATGTTCCCTGCTTTCCGAGCAGTTTCAGACGGTCTCCGGCCACTACGTCGCTTACGGTTTGTGCCCTTGCATCGGGCTTCTCGTGCACGAAAGCATAAAGAGCGGTCACCACAACCTGCCTACCTGTGTTCCATGTAGCGAGCTCTGCGCGGGTTACCTGCCGTACCGTCTGCGCCAATACCCACGACTCATAATCGTCGGGCGTGGTAACTTGCAGCCATGCACCGCTCTTTCGGTTCACGCGCAGGGGCATGCCGAGCAATGCCTGCGATGCCTGTCCCGCATCGTAATCGGCAGCCTGTCGCAAATTGCACACCGATACATTCACGATAGCCCAATCGTCTGTTGCCGAGGAGTCGGCCGTCTGTGCCGTCGAGGCGCATGCTTCGCCGATGACAAGCAGTAAAGCGATGCAAGAAAAAATGGCTCTTTTGAGGCAATATATTTTGTGTAAAATAATCATATTGTGTTCTTTTTCGAATGTTAGATAAGTTGTATAGTTTTAGGTCTTTCATGGCCTATGCCTCGTAGAAAGGCGGTGCCAAATTACAAATAAATTCGCATACGGCAAAGAAAAAGTACGAAAAGATGCGGTAGGGCTTATGGATTAAGGGTTAAAGACGAGTGTTTAACGGTGCTTTTATCGGGGAATAGCTTGTGTAAGTGCTTTCAAAAATAGGAGCACTTTAAACTCCTTGCACAAACATGCTTATTGTGAGCCCCTCATAGATAGTATTTTTATTGATGGTAAACCATATATTTATTCGCCTTAAGTGTATGGTCTGTACGGAAAACATCGTCTGTATATTTTGTTTAATTATATTCTGAAAGCTGAAAATACACGGTTGCTCCATCCTCTATTCCGTTTATCTATTTCCGCCAGATATCTGGCCTATCAGCGTTAAATGTTGAAAATAATCGCCTTAGGTTTATTGTATGTTTATGTAGTTTTAGTATATTTGCACTACTATGTCGGTTGTAAAGAACCGGCAAACCAACGCAATGAATATATTTAATGGTCCATATTGTATGGATATAAAATAACCATTCCAATACTGTTTGCACATGAAAATGAATATACTCATAATTGCTTGTCTGCTTACAGTCCTGTCTTCGGCGGCACAACGCAGGGAACTTACGATTACAGCGGCAGGCTCTTTGCCCGATATGATCCCCCTGTCGGAGAAATATACCATTACCGAACTAAAGCTGAAAGGCCAGCTCAACGGTACCGACTTTAGGTTCTTGCGCGAAATGGCGGGAGCAGATGTACAATCGGAACCTACGAATGGCAAACTTAAGAGTCTCGATTTAACCGATTGCAGGATAGTAAGAGGGGGAGAACCTTATTTGGGTATGAACCTTATAACGCGAACCGACACTGTTACACGTACTCTCTTTCAACATTGTACGGCACTTGAAGTGCTCAAACTTCCGTCGACTGTGAAGGTTATAGAAACATTCGGCTTGGCAGAGGTAGCACGTTTTTCGATGGATGGAAGTAGGATAAACACCCCGATTAGCGGGATTAATATCGTGAAAATGAGCGACGGAAGCGTGAAGGAAGTATTTGTTGAATGAGCAAATATCATTCTTAAAAACATTCGAAATAACCTGATACCATGTATAGACAACTTCTGTTAGCCGGTTTCTTTATTTGTTCGTTTGCTGCATTTGCGCAGAATAAGCCCGATTGGGAAACCTATTACGAGCAGTTGACCGGCCTCGAAGATGCGGAAGACGCATCGTGGGAGGATGTTTATGATATACTTTCCGACCTTGCGGAGCATAAGATAAACCTGAATACCGCCACACGCGAAGACCTCGGACGGTTGATATTCCTGACCGATGAGCAGGTGGAAGAGCTGTCGGAGTATCTGTATAAGTACGGTCCGATGCGCAGCTTGGGCGAACTTTCGATGGTTGAAAGTTTGGATGAGCCGCGGCGTAAGTTGCTTGCATGCTTCGTTTATTTGGGCGAAGAGCGCCGACAAGACTTCCCGTCTTTGGCAAATATCTTGAAATATGGGGGCAACGAGCTGGCCGCTTCAGTACGTTTACCGCTCTATGAACGGCGGGGCGACCGCAACGGATATCTCGGTTATCGCTACAAACACTCGTTTCGTTATTCTTACAGCTATGGTCAAAGCATGAAATTCGGTGTGGTTGGCGCTCAAGATGCGGGCGAACAATTCTTTTCGGGGCGCAATTCGTGGGGCTACGATTACTATTCTTTCTATCTTATGTTGCGTGATTGGGGGCGCATTAGGGCATTTGTAGCAGGGCGATACAGACTGAAATTCGGCATGGGACTTATCATGAACACCGATTACGGCTTCGGTAAAGCAGCCATACTTGCCACTTTGGGGCGTACAAGCAATAGCGTTCGAGCGCACAGTTCGCGTTCCGAAGGCAACTATCTGCAGGGTGTAGCAGCAACGGTCGGCATCTTTCGCGGTCTCGACCTCACTGCCTTTGTGTCGTATCGCGATATAGATGCAACGCTGACCAAGGATAGTTCGGGCATTGCAACGATTGTGAAGACGGGCTACCACCGTACGGTGAGCGAAATGAACCGTAAACATAACGCCACGGAAACGCTTTTCGGCGCCAACATGCGTTACTTCCGGAACGGTTTCCATGTAGGTGTAACGGCGCTGAATGTCGGTTTCAACAAGCCGTTATGCCCCGATACCCGACGTATTTATCAGCGTTATCGCCCCTCGGGCAGCCGCTTTTGGAACATAGGTGCCGATTACGGCTACGCAAGTGGTAAGCTCTCGTTCAACGGAGAGATAGCAACAGGCGACTGCCATGCCCTTGCTACGGTGAACAGTCTTAGTTTCCGGCTCACGTCTTCGCTCTCTCTGATGGCGCTGCAGCGGTTTTATTCCTATCGTTATTATTCGCTTTTCAGCAGGAGTTTCAGCGATGGAGGCAGCGTACAGGGCGAGAGCGGCGCATACATAGGTGCCGACTGGCAGGTCTGCAGGCACCTGCGACTGTCGGCATATACCGACTATGCCTATTTTCCGTGGGCACGCTATCGGGTTTCCAAGGCCTCTTGGTCGTGGGATCACCTGCTGTCTGCCGTCTATCAACGGCGAAATATCACCGTTACAGCGCGCTATCGTTTGCGCAACAGGCAGCAAGATAACGATACACATACACTGCTTATCGGTAAGACAGAGCATCGTACACGGCTTTCTGTTGCCTTTGAAGACGGTGCGCACTGGCAGTGCAAGACGCAGATAGACGGCGTATGTTGCCGTTGCGTGCACAACAGTACGGGGTTGATGGTTACACAGAACATCGGTTACCGGTGCCATTGGCTGACGTTGAACGGCAGTTTCGGCTACTTCAACACCGATGATTACGACAGCAGGGTGTACAGTTATGAGTGGAGCCCGCGTTATAATTTCGCGTTTCCCGTATTCTTCGGCGAGGGCATTCGCTATATGCTCATGGCTCATGCCGCCCTTTCAGCAAAGCTGCACCTATACTGTAAGGTCGGTACAACCGATTATTTCGACCGTAATCATATCTCCTCGTCCTATCAACAAATAGATAGAAGCTCGCAAACCGATGTGGATATGCAGGTTATATGGAGGTTCTGAAATCGACATCTTTTTTATATAATTGCAGTATGAACGTGCAATATTTTGTCTATTTCTGCACTTTTACAGTGCAATTCGGTATAGTTAGAATTATTTTCGTACCTTTGCACGATAGACATATATAGCTCAAAATGATATTGTTAAGTTTTGATACGGAGGAATTTGACGTGCCCCGTGAGCACGGAGTAGACATTTCGTTGGAAGAAGGCATGAGGGTTTCCGTGGATGGAACCCGTAAAATTCTCGATTGTTTGAAGGCTAATGGCGTGAAAGCTACCTTCTTTTGCACCGGAAACTTTGCCGAACAGGCGCCCGAAATGATACGTAGAATTGTGGAAGAGGGGCACGAGACGGCCTGTCATGGGGTGGACCATTGGCGTCCGAAGGCCGATGACGTGTTCGTATCCAAGGAGATTATCGAGCGTGTGAGCGGTGTTCAAGCGTTCGGTTACCGCCAACCACGCATGTTTCCCGTATCAGACGAGGCCATCGAAAAGGCAGGATACCGCTACAATTCATCGCTTAATCCGGCGTTTATCCCGGGACGTTACATGCATCTGACGGCCCCCCGTACTTATTTCATGAGGCATTCGGTGATGCAAATTCCCGCATCCGTAACACCTTGGATGCGCTTCCCGCTGTTTTGGCTGGCCCTTCATAACCTGCCGGAAAGGCTTTATCATGCCCTTGTTCGCCGCGTGTTGCGCCACGACGGGTACTTCGTAACCTATTTCCACCCGTGGGAATTTTACGATCTGAAGGCCCATCGTGAGTACAAGATGCCGTTCATTATCCGTAAAAACAGCGGAGATGCGATGGTCGGAAGGCTCGATCGGTTGGTTAAGATGCTGAAAGCACGCGGTGAAGAGTTCGTTACTTTCAAAGATTTTGTTAACCGCAAACAGTCTTAGCAAATGATTACATTAGCCATAGTTTCACCTTGTTACAACGAAGAAGAGGTGTTGGAAACCTCTTCGAAACGTCTTACGTCGCTGCTCGACGGACTTATAAAAGAAGAAAAGATAAGTCCTGACAGCATGATAGTATTCGTAAACGACGGGAGCAAGGACCATACATGGGAGATAATTCGCCGTTTGCAGGCCGAAAACAGGTTTGTCAGGGGCATTAATCTGGCACACAACGTGGGACATCAGAATGCTATAATGGCGGGAATGATGACGGCTAAGGGCTGGGCAGATGCCGTTATCACGATCGATGCCGACCTTCAAGACGATTTGCAGGCCATTCCCAAGATGATCGATTGCTACGTCGAAGGCAGCGACATTGTATATGGAGTGAAGATATCCCGCAAGGCCGATCCCGTTCTAAAGCGATTTACCGCCGTTACATTCTATAAATTGCAGGAACGGATGGGCGTTAAAAGCGTGTTCAACCATGCAGATTTCCGTTTGATGAGCCGGCGTGCGCTCGATATGCTGGCAGGTTATCATGAGCGCAACTTGTATCTAAGAGGGTTAATCCCTATGCTTGGGCTTCCTTCTTCGACTGTTGACGATGTTATCGGCGAGCGACAAGCCGGACATTCCAAATATACGTTGAAGAAGATGCTTAATCTTGCCCTCGACGGCATTACCTCTTTTTCGGTGAAGCCTATCTACGGAATACTCTATCTCGGTGCTTTTTTCATCGTTATGAGCATTATCATCGGCATTTATGTGCTCCATGCGCTCATCGCAGGCACGGCATATCCCGGCTGGGCATCCATCATGTTGAGCATTTGGCTGATAGGAGGGTTTATCTTGTTGTCTATCGGCGTGGTGGGTATTTATGTAGGAAAAATATACGTGGAGGTAAAAAATCGGCCGCTGTACAATATCAGCGAGATTATCGGAGATGAGCATCGGCAGATATAAACAGCTGTGGCAGGAGCATCCTAAGGTGCGTGCAGACTTCTGGCGCGTGGTACGTTTCGGCGTTGTGGGCACCGTATGTTCGGCCATTCATTACGGAGTATATTGCTTGTTCCTGCTGTTTACCGATGCCAACATAGCCTACACGGCGGGGTATGCTATGGGGCTGGTGTGCAATTATGCACTGACCACCTATTTTACTTTTAAGCAGAAACCCACGAAGATGAATGCTGCAGGCTTTGTAGGAAGCCATGTAGTGAACTATCTTATGGAGATCGGGCTGCTTAACCTGTTCCTGTGGCTCGGCTTCAGCAAATGGCTTGCGCCCATATTGGTGATGGCTATTGCCGTTCCGATTAACTTCTTAATGCTTCATTTCGTGTTTCTGCACAAACAGAAAGGCACTATTTCATAAGTTTTTCGTATGTTCCGAAAACCCGAGAGGCTACGTTATTGCCCTCGAAACGGCGGATATATGCCCGACAGACAGCCTGTCTATCGGCCTTAGACGCACCCTCTGTCAGCAACAGGTATATGGCCTGTGCAAGTCCTTCGGCATCATCGGGCGAAACATAGAGGCAGCCTTCGCCTCCCGCCTCTTCGAGACAAGAGCCCGTGCAGGCCACAACAGGCAGTCCGCAGTGTATGGCTTCGATGATCGGAAGGCCGAAACCCTCGTAACGGGAGGGGTATACAAAGCACGCGGCCTGCCGGTATATGGCTGCCAAATCGGCATCGCTGACGCCTTGAAGCATAAGCACTCGCTGCTGTAAAGCTGGGTTCTTTCGCAGATATTCCGTAATTTCATCGGCGTATTTTGTACGCTTTCCCACGATTACAAGCGACACATCGGCTGGCAAGAAAGGCAGTGCTTTTACGGCAAGGAGCGCATTTTTGCGCCTTTCTATCGTGCCTACGTTGAGAATATAACGCCTCGGCAGTCGGTATTTCCGACTTGTTTGTTGAAGTTCTTCGTTGCTTATTTGCATGCTAAAACGCGGTGCACAGCTCTGATATTCTACGTCTATGCGCTCCGGATCTACCTTTCCGTACTCGATGATGTCGCGTTTGGTGCACTCGCTGATGGCGATGATGCGGTCTGCCTCATGGCAAGTGCGGTAGAATTTGCGGGCATAAATCCAAGCATCCAATGGGTTATAGAACTCCGGATGGCGCATAAAGATGAGGTCGTGGATAGTGACAACGGTCTTGATGCCTGCCTTTTTGATGCCTATGGGCAACTCTCCGCTCAGTCCGTGATACAGGTCGATGCCGTCGCGCAGCAGGTCTTTCACCACGAAACGACTGCGCCAAAGCGATTTGCCCATGGGGAAACCGTAGCCGTTCGGGCAGACGAACTGCACTGAAGGGCTTTCTATTATCTTTGAACGGAGTTCTTGTCGCCCTAAGTCGGGTGTGTAAAGGCGCAAACGAGTACCTTCGGGAACGATATGTGCCATATCGTTGACCAACGTGCGGCCGTAATTGCCCAATCCGGTGCCGTTCCTAACGATGCGTTTTGCATCGTATCCGACCGACAAAGGGCTAAATGTCTTTGTCATAAGCATAGTTTTTGAAACTCATTTCGTAGCACAGCCGCAACCAGACGATAAGACAAGGCAGGGCTTTCAGTGCGTATTGCTGTATTATTTCGCGCTTGAATTCGCGCGGATATAGGTCTGAAGAACCCATACTCGACAGCAGAAACACGAATATCATCAGCGCAATGTCGGCCTTAGAGCGCTGCCATGGCGCCGCGAAATACCATATGCACGCGCCGCAGAGGGCGATGATATAAGAGCTGGACTCGCTGCCTGTGCTGAACAGAACGACAAACAGCAGCACCGAAGCCAATATGGTTTGCCGGAAGGCTTTATGTTTATATTGGTCGAACCGCAAATAAGGGATGATAAACAGTACGAGTGCGGGCAGCAGGAGCCACAAATCGGAGTAAGACATGTTGCCCGTAACGCGGCGAACCATGCCGAGCGCCGATATGTTTTGGGCGATGGAATTGATGTTTTCCACGTTTTTTCCGCTCAGACAGACAATCCATTCCTGATATTGTTCGATGACATACTGCGGACTGCTGATAAGCATAGGAGCGATAAACAGCACAACCGCCCAGAACAGGAGCGACAGCGAGAAGCGCAACTTGTGGCGTGAGAATAGGAAAAACGCCAGTCCTACGACGCCGTAGAGCTTTACGAACGTGCCCAAAACAATAAGAAAAGCAGCCCAGAAGTCGCGCTCTTTTTCTATCAGGAAGTACGAAGCGATGATAATGGCGGCAATGGTAATATTGAATTGCTGCATGAACAGTGACGTAAGAAGCGTTTCGGAGCAGAACCAGAAGATAAACATTTTTTGTCCGTTCTCGAAGCCTGACCGGCTTATAGCGAGATATAATGTAAGTGAAAGTGCAATGCACCACAGCAAGAGCCCTAAAGGTTCGGGCACAATTGCAAAGGGTGCGATGACAAGAGAGAACAACGGACCGTAATGATTGACGTCGAAATATTCGGCAGGATAGGCATCGTAGAGCGACAGACCTTTGACGGCGTGCCAGAAAACACCTCTGAAAATAAGGAAATTGTTATCGGATCGGTGGAGTTTAAGTACCATCGCGATCACCGAGAGCAGCATCCAAAGCCAGAGAATGGTACGGGGTTCGTGGAAAAAAGGTTTGGATAAGAATGCTTTGCCGCGCTGAATTACTGTATTGTTCATTTGTCCTTACAGGTTTATCGTATTTGCCTGCAAAATTAAAGAATATTCTTTAAAAAGCCTTAGAGAATGGTTTTTATTTGTATCTTTGTGTGTATGAAGACGGAGCATCGTATATCTGTTGTAATCAACACCTATAATGCCGAGGTGCATCTGGCAGAGGTAATCGAGGCGGCAAGCGGCTTTGATGAGATCGTAGTGTGCGATATGGAGAGCACAGACGGCACTGTAGAGATTGCACGGAGCAGAGGTTGCCGCGTCGTTACGTTCGAAAAGCGCGATTACACCATCGTGGAACCGGCCCGACAGTTTGCCGTCGACAGTGCCGCATACCCATGGGTGCTGGTCTTGGATGCCGATGAATTGGTGACACCTGCACTGAAGGCTTATCTTTATGAGCATATCAGGCAGCCCGATTGCGCCGAAGGAATAGCCATACCGAGGAAGAATTACTTCATGGGGCGCTTCATGCACGCTTCTTATCCCGACTACATACTGCGCTTTTTCCGTAAGGATGTTACGCAATGGCCGCCCGTCATCCACGCTTCGCCCATTGTTGCGGGGCGGGTGATACGTATTCCGAGAGCACGAAAAGACCTTGCCTTCGAGCATTTGGCCAACGATACGATAGCCATGCGTTGCCGAAAAACGAACGTTTATTCCGATAATGAGGTGGGCAGACGTATGAACAAGCGTTACGGGACGGGCGCTCTAATCGGCCGACCTCTATTTCGTTTTTTCCGTTCTTATATATTAAAAGGTGGAATAAGAGACGGTGTTCCCGGGTTAATTTATGCCGCTTGGGAAGCTATTTATCAGTTTACCGTTGTTGCAAAGATAATAGAAGCGCGGAAAAACGGTAAAGTTTAGCTTTTGAAAATATCGGGCAATTGCTTATTTTCGAGTGAAATCTTGTAGGTGAGCTTGTGGATAAACGATTTACGGGCAGCCTCTTCTATCATTTCCTGTGAAAGAGAATGGCTTTTTTTCATTCGGTTAAAAAGAATGTGGGTGTCGTCTTCCGGCACTGCAGGCATATTGCGGTATTCACAGGCTGCCCGTTTATCGCTTGTGATCATGGCCTTGAACATCAGATGAAGTTGGAAGTAGTGCAGTAATCGGTTCTCATGTTTCCATAAATCCGTCATGAGCGTTTTCCACTGTTGTATGAGGTAGCTTTCGACCTTGGCACGTATAAAGCAACTTTGTATAAGCGTGTAGGCAAATTCACCGTGCGAATGATACATGAAGAACTCGGATTTTTCGATCCAATCGGGGATAGGTGCCGTAAGTAGACATGTGGCATCTATCCAATAACCGCCGTAGGTGGCAAGGAGATAGATGCGCAATAAGTCGGAAAATTGGGCATCTGCAATCTTCCCTTGTGCCCTCTTCTTGATGATAAAGTGGGGTATATCTACGTATTCGGTATAGTTTTCTTCGGTTATGACGACGATTTGCTGATGAGGCAAGCGGTGTTTTTCTACCGAGCGTAGGCATAAATCTACAATCGGAGGTGCCGCCTGTCGCCCCTGTAACCAGCATTGCCATATATATTCCGTATGTGTATTGCGATTAACGGTTTCTTTTGTTTGTGATGTACCTGCCAAGGGTACTGCATATTTCCGTGAGAAATAGGCAGTACATCGTCGGTCGTTGAGCGGATCGAGTGCATATCTTACCCGATGGCGTAGCACTTTATGAGGGATAAGAGCGGAAACTACGGTACATATAAATTTCCGAAATGCGATGAATTGCATACTATGAATGGGCGTTCAGATACTTATCAAGACCATTAGGGCACCATGATATGTGCTCTTGTTTTACACGTTCCAACTCGTCTAAGTGGCGTTGTTCGTTGCTGCGCGACGACTCTTTGTGATACAGATGATACACATTGCCTCCCATCTTCAATGCTTTTTTCTTTACGCCGGCATAGTGTAACCTGAATGCAATCTCCCCGTCTTCGTGTCCCCATTGCATTAAATCTTCGTTATATCCGTTGACTTTGACAAGATCATCCCGCCAGAACGCCATGTTGCAGCCACGGAGATGATCGATCTGTCGTGCATATTTTTCGGCAAGAAACCGGCGCAATAACCTCGAACGGAAACTGTTTAATATGAATGTGAGCGGTAAATTCCATTCGTTGACCGTAAGGGTATGCGATGTCAATATGCGCTCTGTGAGGTGCGGAGTGAGTTTTACCCTGCTTCCGCATACGAAATAATTGCGTTCGGCCAACTCTAAATGGTCGGAAACGAAATGGGGCGACAGGATTACATCGCCGTCTACTTGCAGAATGTAGTCGCCTGTAGCCTTGGCAATGGCCTTGTTTAAGATGATTGTTTTGCGGAAACCGTCGTCTTCTTGCCATACATGTATGATGGGAACAGGACTAACTTTGCGGATACGTTCTATTGCCGTACGCGTGTCGTCAGTAGAACCATCGTCGGCAATTACTATCTCATCGGGCATTCGTGTCTGCCTTAACATACTCGATAACGATAGCTCTAAGGCCTTATGCCAGTTGTATGTAGACACCAATATGGTGGTTTTCATCGTGTTCTTTTCCATAAATAGTTTATTTGTTTATCGGAGGTACGATCCATGGGAATAGCTGATTCAATATTTTTACCGTACGCTCGAGAATGTAATCTGTCTTTTTTATGCCTAATTCTTCGTTTATGATATGTAGATATTCCTTTCGTTGTTCTCTTGTTGTATGTAGACGTTTGATCTCTTTATAGAATGCCCCTTTGGCGAGATGTACCTTATATTTGCTGATAAACGATAGTTGCCAAAGGAAAGAAGCAATCATTATCTTTTCCTGAAGTTGCCCTTTGGTGCCGTCGCACCGTACGGTTACGCGTTCCGGATGCTGACGGAAGCAGTTCAATTTTCGGCGTACTTCAACGATATCTCCCTGCAATGCCATTGCTATCCAGAAAAGCCAGTCGGCACAGTAGTGCATTCGGGCAAAGTCGTGGCATATCTTTTCGTATGCAGTTCGGCGGAACAAAACCATGCTTGCATTATAAACAGTGTCGTGCCACAGTAGCTTTTGCTTGATGTAAGACTCTGAATTATATAAATGTATAGAGCCGTCTTCATCCCAACAATCATAGTCTTTCGATAATATTCGGTCGTTTTCGTCTACCAATAATGAACCGGAAGCTGCAAAAGATGCCGTAGGATGATCGTTTAAAGCATTGACCATTACTTCCAAGAAGTTATTTTTGCAGTAATCATCGCTCTCGGCTATCCATAGATATTCGCCTCGTGCGAATGCCATACCTCGTTCCCATTGTGCAAACGGGCTGCCGCTGTTCTTATCGTTGACCAAGTATTTGACAACAGTAGGATATTTCGAATATTGTTTTAAAAGCTCCTGACTGCCGTCGGTGGAACAATCGTCGAGCAGTATAATCTCTATATCCTGATAAGTTTGGGCAAGGATGCTGTCGATTCTTTTTGTAAGAAATCGGCGGTAATTATAGTTGGGTACGATAACTGAAACCTTGGGCATATTGCAATAGTTTATACGGAAGTGTAGACATTATTGAAGTGTGTAAATGCGCCAATTGTCAATGGAGCGTCCTTATCCATAATCCAATAGAGGGGTACATTATTGTAAAAGGAGGCCCAAAGCGAGAAAGTGCTCTTCACACCTATTATATAATCGCACGATGCAAGTAGCTGCAAATCTTCTATTCCGCTGCCGTTAGAGAGGTAAGTTGTGGGATGAATGGCTCTGAAATCGTCGATATTGAGTTTTTGATCGTTGGTACAAATATAGATGTTGATTGTTTTTCCGGTATGCAGGGCGCAGAACTGTTTGATGATTTTGTGATATACATTGTCGTCGAAGAAGTATTTTCCTCCCTGCCAATAGCGGTAATCACCTCGACGGATGTGCAGTCCGAGACTGATGTCCGCATGTGGATGGGCCGCCATCTTTATGCTTATTTTCTCTTTGATTGTCGGTTTAATTTCGAAAAGTTGCCTGATTTCTTCGCGATATTTTTGGAATAAAGCCGGATATCTGCATCCCCAAGCACTGCAAGCTATCAGTTTCGTTTCGCGTAGTCGGCGGTCTATGGCCGGCGTGTTGTCTTCTGTAATGCAGTCGATCACATGAGCTGACACCAGCAGCTTTCCTATAAAATACGTCAATGGGTTATGATACCATTTCTTACATACGGCAAAGTAGCGGAATTTATAGGAAAAACGCATCGAAATAACCTTTATTCCGTATTCCCTACCGAATGCATATAGATGAGCAAACTGTAGGATGTTGTTGCACATCTGACCGTATCCTTTTACTAAAATCATGTGGTGTGTGCTTGATGTTTTTTCCTTTTTTCGATTTCTTCAAGACTGCCTAAGTCAACTCTTCCCGTGGTCTTGTCGTAACGCATGTTATATTCTTCGTGCGTACGTTTCCATCTGTTGTGGCTCCATAGGTAAAGTGATGGATCTCGGCGAATGGTCTTCTCGAGTTCTTCGAAATACATGTCGGTGATGCCATAGTCGGGTACTGATTTCGGATTGTCTGTCAACAGCCGTATTTCGCAGCGGTAATAACCGCGTTTTATACGAGATACGTCGCCATAAAAAGTAACTTGATTGGCTACTTTTATAACTTTTTCGCTTCCGGTCAATACAGGTGTGTCGTGATGAAGGAAGTTGTACCAGTGGTGGATGTTGTTCCAGAAGGGTACTTGATCGGATATATAACCCATAACAATGGGCTGTTTCTTCTGTTGATAGGCCACCACGCGGCGTAAGGTCTCTGCCATAGGCACGCAAAGTGCCCCTTGTCGCTCCCTTACATATTTAAATAAATTGTCGAAATGCTTATTCTCAAGTGGATGATATATCTGCATACATTGCGCTTTTTTGCCGATCCATAGGGGTAAAGAGGTGATCCATTCCCACTCGCCATAATGTCCAAGATAGATAGCACACGAAAGTTCTTGCTCTACATAGCGGTCTATTTGTTCCGTTCCCGTAAAGATAATGTGCTTTTTCAGTTGTTTGGAACTCATAGTCATTAGTTTTATCGTCTCTACAATGTAGTCACAGAACCAGTGGTAGAACCCTTTTTCAATCTTACGCAATTCTTTTTCCGGCTTTTCAGGGAGCGATTCACAGAGATTTTTCCAAATAATACGATGCCTATAGCGCACGATATAGCAGACTATCAAGTACAATATATCTGAAAAGATATAGAGTATTCGAAGAGGAAATAGTGATAACAGATACCAAATACCGAACAAAAGACTGTATAATACTTTCATGCTGTTGCGGATATGAAGATGCTTTATCCCTGATGTCAGGGCATTAGTTTATCGTTGACCATGCGGTACATGTACTGTTGAATAATGGCCTTGACCTCCTTTTCCATCTGTGCTTGCTCCTTGACTTTGCCTTTTAAGTCGTGTTTCATCAGCAAATCTTTCAGCGAATAGACAGCTTTGGTCTTCTTACCATCGAATTGTAGCACGTATCCATACTTCACATACTGGTATATTCCGTTAAGATAATTCACGGCATATGTCTCTTCCATCGGTGTCGTCATGAGGTCGCAACCGAAAGAAAGGAACGGTTTTCCGTAGCCGAGAATACTGAGTACCGTCGGTAGAATATCTATTTGTTGGGCTATACCGTTGCGCATACCTGCTTTAACCTCACCACTCGGATCGAAAATAACGATGGGTGAGCAAAATCCTCCTATGTCTGTTTGGTATTGTGCGTGGTCGCTAAGGTTGGTATGATCACTTGTCAACACGAATATAGTGTTCTTGAACCACGGTTGAAGGGCTGCCTTCTCGAAGAATTTGCCTATGGCCATGTCGGTATACCGTATACATTTGTGCATTATAATGCCTTCTTCGGGGAATACATCCTTATATTTATCGGGAATAATATAAGGTGTATGGGAAGTAACTGTAAATACAGCGGTCATAAACGGCTGTTTCATTTCGCTCATCTTAGTACAATAATATTGTAAGAAGGGCTCATCCCATATTCCCCAATGCCCGTCGAAGTCGTCGTCTCCGCCAAATCGCGGATCTGCGTCGTAGTCTTGTCGCCCGTAATATTGCTGAAAACCAGTCTTGTTGGCAAAGGCAAGAAATCCCATACTGCCACGATTGGCTCCATGGAAGAATGCTGTATGATAACCTTCCTTAGCAAGTATGCCCGCCATACTGGTATATGTGTTCATCGATTGCGGCGTCAATACGAATGGTTCTACGAACATAGGTATGCCGCACAGTACGGATGGCATGCCGTCGATGCTCTTCCGACCGTTGCAGTAAGAATATTTGTAGGTGGCACTTTGGCTGATCAGCTTGTCTACATTCGGCGTATAGCCTTTGTATTTTCCGCCTTCGAGTTCCTTATTCAGCGCTCCTATATACTCACGTCCGAAGCTCTCGACAATCAAAACCACTACGTTTTTCTTCTTAAAAGCATGTGTGGGTTTGGGATGATGTATAGGCGTAAAGACAGAAGACAGCTCTTTTTCGCTCTTATAATAGTCGGGTACGGTAAACACATCCTTGCCTATGGTACGTATAAGGGCAAAAGGCGTATTCAGTACCAAGGCACACTCTGTGGGACGGTCTGCATATTGATTTGCATTACTGATGGTAATCGGACGTATTCCTGTACCCAGTCCGCCGCGGCAGGCTCCCACTCCGAGCGGGGTAATGGCAGCAAGCAGTACAAAAAGCAGCACGCTGTACAAGATACGTTGCTTAGCGGTGTGAAAGAGAGAGCTGCGCACTTTGGGCGTTACATATAACTTCCACATAAGGAAAATGAGGATCGCAGCGAGCAATACCAAGTACCAATGAACGATAAGTTCGCCCCAGAACACGTCTGCGAGATTGTTTTCGTTCTTAAATTCGCTAAATACACTTGTCGTAGTGCGGCGCAACGTATAGGGAAAATATACCGAGTCGCAGAGATTGATAACCAATGTAATAGAATTAACCACCACGAATACCCACTTGCAAATCTTATGATATGCAGGTGTTTCTTTCAACCATAACGGGAAGAGCATCATTACAATGTAGAGACTGTTGGTATATACGATCGCTGAACGGTCGAACATATAGCCTCCTCCGAACAACTTCAGCAGATGTCCGATAGACATGTCGGTGCTAAAGTAGCTGTAATTTTCCAATAGAAACTCAATTCGCGCTATTATGTACAATGCAAAAGCAATGAACAGGTTGATGATAAGTGCGATAAACGGCGCGAACGGGGTATCGAGAATATTTATTTTATTCTTCTTCATAACCTTGGTGTATCTGTTTAAGTGTTGATTTATAGCGATTGCATATCGTTCAGTTTCTTGTAATAACCATCGGTTTGCAGTAATTCTTCGTGGGTGCCGCGTTCCACGATGCGTCCTTCGTGGAGCACACATATCTCATCGGAGTTTTTTATCGTAGACAACCGATGGGCGATGGCCACGGTGGTACGGGTATTCATGAGCTTCTCTAAGGCATCTTGAACCAGCCTTTCACTCTCCGTGTCGAGTGCACTGGTAGCCTCATCAAGTATCAATATCGGCGGATTTTTGAGAATTGCGCGGGCTATGCTTACGCGCTGTCGCTGGCCGCCCGACAGCCTGTTTCCGCGATCGCCTATGTTCGTGTCGAATCCGTGTTCCGATTCCATGATGAAATCATAGGCATTGGCGATACGGGCTGCCTGCTCTACCTCCTCGCGAGAGGCATTGTCTACGCCGAAGGTGATATTGTTGTAGAACGTATCGTTAAAGAGTATGGCTTCTTGATTGACATTTCCTATGAGTTGGCGCAAGTCGTGTACGCCCAAGTCCTTTACGTTGATGCCGTCGATCAGCACTTCTCCTTCCTGTACATCGTAGTATCGCGGTATTAAATCTACCAATGTAGACTTGCCCGAGCCGCTTTGACCGACGATAGCCACGTTTTCTCCCTTGCGTATCTTGAGGTTGATGTTGCGCAATACCCATTGGTCGGCGTACTTGAACGATACATTTCGGAACTCTATTTCGCGTTCGAAACTCTTTATGTGTACGGGGTTGTCGGCCTCTTTGATAGCTACTTCGGCCTTTAGTATCCTGTCTACGCGCTCCATAGAGGCCAACCCTTTGGGAATGTTATACCCTGCTTTCGAGAATTCTTTAAGGGGATTGATGATCGAATAGAGCATTACGAGGTAGAAGATGAACGTAGGACCTTGCAAAACTTGGTTTTTCAATACCAGTACACCGCCGAACCAAAGCACGATAACGATCATTACAGTGCCGAGAAACTCGCTCATCGGGTGGGCCAGTTGCTGCCTTATGTTCACACGTATGATATCGTTACGATAGGCACTGTTTATTTTATCGAACCGTGCATTCATCTTCTCTTCGGCGCAGAATGCCTTGATAATGCGCAAGCCTCCAAGGGTTTCTTCCACTTGGCTCATGGTGTCGCTCCACAAGGCCTGCGCCTTAATGGAGTTCTGCTTGAGCTTTCGTCCCACATAACCCATGAACCATCCGAAGAGGGGCACGAAGACAATCGTGAAAAGCGTAAGCTGCCACGACACTACAACCAATGTTGTAAAGTAGGCTATGATAAGGATAGGGTTCTTAAACAGCATATCGAGCGATGCCATAATGGAGTTTTCTATCTCTTGAACGTCCCCGCTCATGCGCGCAATGATATCTCCTTTGCGCTCTTCAGAGAAGAATCCCAGCGACAGAGAGTTTATTTTCTGATAGAGTTGGTTGCGAATATCACGCACCACGCCTGTGCGTATCGGTATGATCGATGCCGAAGAAAGGAAGTAGGCCCCCGTTTTAAGCATGGTCATAAAGGCGAGTGTCAGTCCTATAATGAGCAGCGAAGTGGTAGGCCCTACCGATGTAATAAGTTCGTACACATAATAATTAAAATTATTTGTTACCACCTCGGTCAGGTCTTCCATCGAATCGATGCTGCTCCACGGCATGAATGTCACGGCCTTTTGGGCTTCCTCGGTCTGGAAAAGTATGTTGAGAATGGGGATCAATGTGGCAAACGAGAAGATATTCAATACTGCCGAAAGGATATTGAATATAACCGAAAGCACTAAATATTTCTTGTATGGCGGCACAAAACGGCGCAACACTTGTAGAAATTCCTTCATACTGATGCTAAAAAACAGAATACACGAACCTTTAAATTATTGGTTTTCAGTTTGTCTTCCTGCAAAGGTAACGTAAATAGAATATAACACAAAATAAATAAACACTTTTTTATGTTATTGCTTGGCATATAAGTTTGTAAAAGAAGAGTTTATAGAAAAGAGTTCTGTGTGTAAGGTATTGCAGACGTATATGTACCTTTTTCTTCGCCTCTTCGGCAGAAAAGGGCTCGAAAAAGGGTGAATATATAAATAATGAACGATGAAAAGATTATCATTTTTCCGCTTCTCCAATAGAAGCAGAGTTAAATCTTGAGTATTATGTGCCGTATGTATTTAGCTTATATTTGAATAAAGAATGGATGAATAGTAATGGGTTTAATTACCGTATCATGGAGATTTGGCTTGCTTGTGTTCTTTTGAAATGCGATATATATCGCTATTTTTTTAAAAGTGCATTTATTATCTGCCGGTGATAAACGGCATCTTTATCGATGACAAATTGTGCATTTAACAAGGATAAACAGATTGTTTATGCAGAATATAACGCCCGTGTATTTTTAATCTTGGAAATACGATTAAACGTCAGATTTTCAGTGTGTAAAAGACGTGCAACCTATTTTACGAAATTATTTGAAGTGCTTAAACAAGTTAATCCGCTGCAGCATGGCCATCAAACCCTCATCCTTATTCTTTCATCCCTCATCTCTTCCCCCCTCCGGAAGAGGGGGGAAGGAAAGTCCTCGGGCCCTATAGCCACTCCATCAGTATATCCCATACGGCGATGATATGGCATACAGAGCCCATAAGCACGAAGAAATGGAACACCGTATGCATGTATCGCCGTTTGTTGAGGCTATAGAAAACGGCACCGGTAATATAAGCCACGCCCTCTGCAACTATCCACACGAAGGCCGCGGTAGACAGGCTATCGATCAAAGGTTTAAAAGCTATCAGCACGCTAAGGCCCATGCCGATGAAACAGAATGTCTCTATGTTGCTGTGATCTTTCAGTTTACGGAAGCTGGACACAGTGCCTACCACTGCACAAAGCCACACAAAGATGAAAAGACTCCACCCCCAATAGCCCTCGTTTCGCAGGGCTATGAGCGTTATAGGCGAATAAGAGCCGGCAATATGCCAGTAAATAGCGGCATGATCCCACTTGCGCAGCCGCTCTTTCCATTTGGAATAGGCAGACAAGGCATGGTAAATGGTAGAAGCCGCATACGAACATATCATGCCGAAAAGGTAGAGAATAACTGCTGCAGTGGCCCATCCGTTACCCCTGCGTGCGCACCATACGAGGAATATAGTGCCGAACACTACGCCCAAGGCAATACCTCCGGCGTGCGACCACGAGTTCCATAACTCTTCTTTATGCGAGAAGTGTATCTTCATTCTTAGGAGGCTATTGTGCCGATATATTTGTTGTAAGCATTATTAATGTCGTGATGATAAAAGCCGTTCGTCTTATTTTATTTTGATTTTGTTGTGATGCATATTCCTGATAAAGACGGTGAACAGGATATTGCGGATAGATATATCCCGATTGAATATTTTGATTTCCGGTGATATATTATTGCTTCGGTTGCTATTTGGCGAACTGATAACTGAAACCTTTGACGCGGTTCCATGCACCACGGGTAAAATCCGGTATAGCTACAGGTGCCGAATTGTTCTCCAAGGAAATACGGGTAAGCTCGCCAAGGCAGCACCATTCGGCCATGTCATAGACATCCATGTCTAACGGAAGGCCGTTATGCAGGCAATACACCAGTCGGTAGTCCATGATATAATCCATTCCTCCGTGCCCTCCAACCTGCTTTGCAGTGGCTTCGAGCTCCTTTACGAAGGACGGAGTGTACTTGTTAAGCAGCTCGTTCCTTACCTTTTCCGGCACTGCAGCGTGTGCATTCAGGTCTTGATAGTTTGCTGTTCCGCTGCTATTCAGCTGTTCAGTGCGGAAACACAGTTCCTCTATGGGATATTTACTGGCATAACCGTCGGTTCCTACTATCTGGTACATGCGGCTATACGGGCGGGGCGTCATCACATTATGTTGTATAAGTATGGTCTTTCCGTTCTCTGTTCTAATCATAGTCGATGTTTGATCGCCGTTTTGGAAGTCGTTACAAGGCTTGCCGGTGGACTTCTGAACGTGTTTGGGGCCGTTTACAGCTTTGGTATCCATGGCCACAAGGTATTTCATACGGTCGCCGCGATGAATGTTGAGTACCTGACAATCTGGCCCGATCCCATGAGTCGGGTACACATCACCGCGGTTCTTTCGGTTAAAGTCCAAGCGCCAATTGTCCCAATACATATCCCAATAATCGTCAAGGTTATGCAAATAGGAGCCTTCTACGTGCAGCACTTCGCCGAAAAGTCCTTGCTGTGCCATGTTCAGAGCGGCGAGTTCGAAGAAATCGTACACACAGTTTTCGAGCATGATACAATGCTTTCGCGTACGTTCAGAGGTGTTTATCAGCGCCCAGATGTCGTGCATGTTGGTGGCAGCCGGTACTTCTATGGCTACGTGTTTGCCGTGGTTCATGGCGTAGAGTGCAATCGGCACGTGATGCACCCAATCTGTAATAATGTAAATAATATCTATATCTTTGCGTTCACACATCTTTTTATAAGCTTCGGTGCTGCCGCTATAAGCCGTAGCACGCTTTCGCCCGTTGCGTTCGAGTATCTTCTGCGCCTGCTCTACGCGGTCAGCTTCAACGTCGCACAGTGCTTTTATTTCAGTTCCCGGTATATGGCACCAGCGATCTACAGCGCCCGGGCCGCGCATACCCAAACCTACAAAGCCTACTCTTACTACGTTCATTTTGGGCGAGGTGAGCTGTATAACGTCGGTTTGTCCTGCAGGTCGTGCCGGTACATCGGTTTTTATCGGTTTGATAACTTGTGCATAAACCGAACAGGTTATGCAGAAAATAAGACTAAATAGTAATGTTGTTCGTTTCATGTTATAATTATTATGAGATTAAAAAATGTATTTGTTCATAGAAGGCCGTGCGATTATCTTAGGTCTCTTATCCTCACGTCGATGCCGAGACCGCTGGTTACCTTGAGTATTTGCTTGGGATCGGTGGTGTGCATATGGTAGGGATAGAGAATTTTCGGGCGTATTGTCTTCGCTGCTTTGCGAAATTGCGCCAATGTCATGGTCTTGTATTTGTCGCAGGGCATAAAAGCGATGTCGATATCCTTGATGTCTTTCATCTCCGGAACGAACTCTGTGGAGCCTGCAATATAGATACGATAGCTTTCCAAATCGAGTATGTAACCGTTATCGCGTCCTTTCGGGTGAAGTTCGGCACGGTTTTTCAAGCGGTTGTAGGCCGGTACGGCATAGAGAGTGATACTGTCTGTCAGCTCTGCTTTCTCCCCATTGCGTATCACAATGCCCTTCTTGTAACGGTCGAAGCACCGCTGATTAAGCAACAGGTTGGTGCTGTTTTTGGTCAAGAGATGGATGGCGTTCATGTCGAAGTGGTCGTAATGTTCGTGCGTAACGAGGATGAAATCGGCCTTGGGCTTATCGGTGTAGTCGATGATCGGGCGCACCGCGCTGCTTACGGGATCGATTTCGAACTCCCATCCGTCGTAATTAAGTTGCAAACTGGCATGCTTTATCGGCGTTACCACAAGTTTCTTGCCATTGGGAAGGGTATATATGTCGATGCCCTCCTGTGCCTCTTTCGAAGAGCAGGAGTCTGTATTCAAGACCAAGACCGTCAGACAAGCTGCGATGCAAATAAGCTGTTTCATTCCACAATGGTAAAGTCGAGCTGCTTCTTCTCAAGATTTGCCTTGGCTACTTGTATGCGGATGGCATCGCCGAGTTGGTATTTATGGTGCCTGCGCCGGCCTACCAAGCAGTAATTACGCTCATCGAAATCGTAATAGTCATCATCAAGATCGCGCATAGGTACCATGCCTTCGCAATGATTTTCGTCTATCTCGCAATAGATACCGTAACTTGTAATGCCGCTGATATGGGCATCGAACTCCTCTCCAAGTCGATCTCCCATGAATTCAACCATCTTGTATTTGATAGAGTCGCGCTCTGCATTCTGCGCAACCTGTTCCATTTCCGAGCAATGTTCGCACAACTCTTCGTAATATTTGGCATTGGCGCTTCTGCCACCTTCGGCATATCGCGTAAGCAAACGGTGCACCAATGTGTCGGGATAGCGACGGATAGGACTGGTAAAGTGGGTATAATAATCGAATGCAAGGCCGAAGTGCCCGATATTGTGCGTGCTGTATTTTGCCTTCATCATGGCACGCAAGGCGATCGTCTGAATGAGTTTCTGCTCGTTCTTGCCCTCGCTATCGTCCATAAGTTTATTGAGCGAGCGCGCCGTTTGGCCTTTTGTGCCGGCTGTTTTCAGCTTGTAACCGAATTTGACGATAAACTCACGGAGCGTTTCCAGCTTTTGCGGATCGGGATTATCGTGCACACGATAAGGCAAGGTCTTGGCTTTTTTACCCTTCTTTACCTTGCCTACGCTCTCTGCAACGGTCTTATTGGCCAGTAACATGAACTCTTCGATGAGCTTATTCGCGTCTTTCGAGCGTTTGAAATAGCAACGTGTGGGCTTTCCTTTATCGTCCACGTCGAAATGGAGTTCCTCTGAATCGAACTTCACCGCACCGTTTTTGAAGCGTCGCGAGCGCAACTTCTTGGCCAATCTGTCGAGTGTAATAATCTCGCGGGCATATTCTCCCTTGTATCCACCCTTGGGTTCAGGCGGCGCGGGCTGCCCTGTACCGTCGATAACCCCATTGTCTTCGAGCAGTTGTTGGACTTCTTCGTAGGCATAACGGCGCTTACTTCGGATAACGGTGTGCACTATACGGCAGCTCTTTATATCGGCTTCATCGTCAAGATTGAATATCACGCTGTAACAGAGTTTATCCTCGTTGGGCCGAAGCGAACAAATAAAGTTACACAGACGTTCGGGCAACATGGGAATAGTGCGGTCTACGAGGTAGACAGAGGTGGCACGTTTCATGGCTTCTTTATCGATGATGGAGCCTTCGGTAACGTAGTGAGACACGTCGGCTATATGTACTCCCACCTGCCAAAGGCTCTTGTCGAGCTGCTTGATGGACAGGGCATCGTCGAAATCCTTGGCATCATGCGGATCTATTGTGCATGTCCATGTGCCACGGAAGTCCTCCCGTTCCTGCAAGTCGTGCTCCGTAATTTCGCCGGATATATGCTCTGCCGCCTCTTCAACGGCCTTCGGATACCTATAGGGCAAGTTATACTGTGCCAAGATGGTGTTCATTTCTACATCGTTATCACCGCTCGCGCCGAGTACATCTACCACATAGCCCACGATGTTCTTATGTCTGTCGTCGGGCCATTGCGATATTTTAACCACAGCCTTGTCGTCTGTTTTACCTCCTTTTAGCTTATTCTTGGGAATAATGATATCGTGAACATAGATTTCTTGGGGTGTTACGAGGAATGCAATATCTTTCTCCACGCGTAATTTGCCCACGAAAGTATCGCGTTTCCGCTCCAATATCTCGATTACCTGCGCCTCCTTGATGTGCTTCTGGCGCCGTGCCATGAAAGAAACCCGTACATGATCGCCGTTTAGAGCATACATTGAATTGCGTTCGGATACGAAGATAGGCGTGCCGCCCCCATCGGGAATGAACGAGTTTTTGCCGTTCGACTTGCGTAGGAATGTGCCCTCCTGCACCTGCCCTTTTTGGTTGAGGCGGTATGAAGTGTCGGTTACTTTCGTCAGGAAGTCGTCCCATGCCATTTCTTCCATCGTATCAATGGCGAGCATTTTAAGGGGATGCGTATCTAAATGTAGTGTTCGAAAGATTTCTTTGAACGAAAAAGTCTTGTCGGGTTGCGAAGTAAAGAAGCTCTCGAGCCTCTCCGATAGTTGTTTCTTCGACATGCGTTTGCCGCCTTTGTGTCCTTTTCCCATAATAACATATTTAATTTACAGTGGCAAATTAACAAAATATATTCGACAATCGGCCCTTTTGTTACAAATATTTTGCATTTTCGGAAAGAGAGGGGCGGACAGAAAAGAAGGATGTATGGTAAGGGCGATAGCGAGAGTTTTTGGAGATGGGGGACTTAGACAGGTTCTCTAAAGCGGACAGATGATACACCTAAACCGTTTAAACGGATATTTTATGCGGCTTAGACCGTAGGCGTATCGGCGACAGAGTTATTTCTTATCTTCGCATTACATACGATGCGGTGCGAAAAGAGACCGGAAATGCAACAGCCGCATGATGCGAGGAACGGAAATAAAATGGCTTTTTATTTTGCCAATCCCATGAATTACACTAACTTTGCGGCGGTAAACATGTGTGAAAGAATGGACGACAACTTGCGCAAGAAGCGTATTTTTCGGGTGACGTTAGTGGGAAGCCTGATCAATATCGTGCTGCTCTTGTTCAAATTTACGGCAGGCATTCTCGGAGCATCCGCGGCAATGATTGCCGATGCCGTGCACTCCTTGTCGGATTTCCTGACAGACATTGTAGTGCTGGTGTTTGTGCATATCAGCAACAAACCGCGAGACAAAGACCACGACTACGGTCACGGAAAGTACGAAACCTTAGCTACGGCCTTGATAGGCGTGGCACTTTTCGGTGTCGGCGTGATGATCTGTCTCAACGGTTTAGAGAAAATATACTACACATGGCAGGGCAATAAGCTCGCTTCACCCGGGTGGATAGCTTTCTTGGCGGCCGTTATAAGCATATTATCCAAGGAATGGGCCTATCGTTTCACTATGAGCGAAGGGCGCCGGATAGGCTCGCAAGCCGTGATAGCCAATGCATGGCACCACCGTAGCGATGCCCTCTCGTCTGTAGGAACGGCCCTCGGAATAGGCGGAGCCATACTGCTCGGCAGCGATTGGGCCATACTCGATCCGATTGCAGCGGTATGTGTAAGTTTCTTTATTGTGCGAACTGCTTACCGATTATTAGGCAAATCGGTGGGCGAACTGACGGAGAAAAGTCTGCCGGACGATGTGGAGAACGAGATTAAAGAGATTGTAGAAGCCGAACCGGAGGTAAGCCAAATGCACCATTTGATGACACGTAGCATCGGTAACCATATTGCCATTGAGATGCACATACGCATGCCGGGGGCGATATCTCTCTATGAATCGCATTTACATGCAACGAATATTGAATGCAGACTTAGGGAGAGATTTGGCAAGGGCACGCATATAGGGCTGCATGTAGAGCCTACGAAGGTGAACGGAGAATACCGAAATCCCTTTGAAGATGCGGCTGCAGCGACGTTGAACGAAAGTAAGAAATGAAAACCAAGATACTTGTAACCGGTGCAACCGGCTTTATCGGGAGCTTTATTGTAGAAGAAGCGCTGAAACGGGATATGGAGGTATGGGCCGCCGTAAGGCCGTCCAGCTCTAAAATATACCTGCAAGACAGCCGCATCCGGTTCATTGAACTCGACTTATCTTCGCGTGACAGGCTCATCGAACAGCTTGCCCACGAACAATTCGACTATGTTGTACATGCGGCGGGCGTAACGAAATGTCTGCATAAAGAAGATTTCTTCGACGTGAATACCAAAGGTACGGAGAACCTTGTAGAGGCTCTTCTGTATCTTGAAATGCCCATCCGTCGGTTCATTTACATAAGTTCGCTCAGCGTATATGGTGCGATATGCGAAAACAAACCTTATAGGGAGATACGCGAAGACGATACGCCCAAGCCCAATACGGCATACGGAAAGAGCAAATTGGAGGCCGAGAAATATCTCGATTCCATAGGGAACGATTTCCCTTATATCGTGCTCCGTCCCACAGGGGTGTACGGTCCGAGGGAGAAAGACTACCTGCTGATGGCCGAAAGCATTAAACACCATCTCGACTTTTCGGTAGGGTTCAGGCAGCAAGACATTACGTTCGTTTATGTAAAAGATGTGGTGCAAGCCGTGTTTTTGGCCTTCGACCGCGGCATGAGTGGCCGTAAATACTTCTTAAGCGATGGAAATGTGTATCGTTCGAGTACGTTCAGTAACCTGATACGCGACGAGTTAGGACACCCGTGGCGTATATGTATCAAGGCTCCGCTGTGGGTATTGCGCACCATTACATGGGCAGGAGAGTACATAAGCAGATGCACCGGCAAGATTACGGCACTCAACAAGGATAAATATAACATACTGAAACAGCGGAACTGGCGGTGCGATATCGAGCCCGCCATGGACGAGTTGGGCTATCATCCGCACTACAGTTTGGAGCAAGGCGTGGCAGAAACCATCCGTTGGTATCGCGATAACGGGTGGTTGTAGGCGTATTTCGGCCGGCTACAGGATAAAGGTAATTACGAAATGGCTAATCTATTGGCAGATTTATTCAGGATAGAAAAGAAACCGAAGCGCGGACTTCTCGCCTTCGAATGGGTGATGTTGGCGTATATGGTATTTACGCTGATAATTGTGTTTTTTACTTATACCAAACTTGCCAATCCCGAAGAAATGGTATGGGGGCGCATAAGGGCGGTGGCAATGACGGCAGCCGTGTGGCTTGTTTACAGGCTTGCGCCCTGCAAAATTACGCTTCTTGCACGTGTATTGCTGCAGCTTGGACTGCTTGCATGGTGGTATCCCGACACGTATGAGATTAACCGAATATTCCCGAACCTTGATTATATATTCGCCGAATGGGAACAACAGCTGTTCGGTTTCCAGCCTGCATTGGTGTTTGCCTCTGCGTTTTCCTCGCCTATAGTGAGCGAATTGATGGATTTGGGCTATGCTTCGTACTATCCGATGATAGTGCTTGTCGCCTTTTTCTTTTTCTTTTATCGCTACAAGGACTTCGAACAGTGCGCTTTTGTGATATTGGCGTCGTTCTTCGCCTATTATGTCATCTTCGATCTGTTGCCCGTTGCGGGCCCCACTTTCTATTATAAAGCGGTGGGAACAGATAAGATTGCCGGCGGTATATTCCCCGCCTTGCACCACTATTTCGACATTCACAAGGATTGCTTGCCCAGTCCGGGCTATACAAATGGCTTGTTTTATAACCTTGTAGAGAGTGCCAAGGCAGCCGGAGAGCGCCCTACAGCGGCATTCCCCAGCTCTCATGTAGGCATATCCACGGTGTGCATGCTGCTTGCGTGGCATGCCCGAAGCCGTAAGTTGCTGCTTCTGTTGCTGCCGTTTTACGTTCTGCTGTTTTTCTCCACGGTGTATATTCAGGCCCACTATGCCATCGATGCCATTGCAGGGGTGTTAACGGGGGTGCTGTTTTACTTCGGTTTCATGCGTGTTTACCGCGTATGGCAGCGGTAGGGTGCATATATTACTCTGATAGATTGCAGATGTATTTGCGATAGATGGTCTGTCTGTTGCCGTTGGATATATGCTTTAAATTGCTTGTGCGGGCCGTTTGTCTTTTGCTTTTGCGCATTGTTCCCCATTCTGTTTGTATGTGTATTTGTAACATTTTCGAAGTCAACCTCCGTAGTTCATAATGTCAACCTCCGTGGTTCATCGTGTCAACCTCCGTAGTTCATCGTGTCAACCTCCGTGGTTCATCGTGTCAAGCTCCGTGGTTCATCGTGTCAACCTCCGTGGTTCATCGTGTCAAGCTCCGTGGTTCATAATGTCAACCTCCGTAGTTCCCATAGTGTATTGTGACAGGAATTATCGTGTGTCGGTAATGTTATTCTTGTAGATTGCTGCAATTTTTACAGTGTTTTTGCGTAACTTTGCACTCTCAATGAAAATAAGAAGATGAAGAAACTCTATATTGAGACGTATGGATGCCAGATGAATGTGGCCGACAGCGAGGTTGTTGCTTCGGTGATGAAGATGGCGGGCTATGATGTATGCGATACGGAAAGCGAGGCCGATGCCGTATTTCTGAATACCTGTTCGGTTCGAGAGAATGCCGAAAACAAGATATACAATCGTCTTGATGCCCTTCATGCCGAGAGAAAAAAGGGGCGGGAGCTCATTCTCGGTGTGCTGGGGTGTATGGCCGAACGTGTAAAAGACGACCTGATAGAGAACCACCATGCAGATCTGGTGGCAGGACCGGACTCTTATTTGAACCTTCCGGATATGATTGCGCAGGCCGAAACGGGCAATAAAGCTATCGATATCGAACTTTCCAAGACCGAAACTTATAAGGATGTAGTGCCTCAACGCGTGATATTGGGGAAGATAGGCGGCTTTGTAAGCATTATGAGAGGCTGCGATAATTTCTGTCACTACTGCATTGTGCCCTATACAAGAGGCCGTGAACGATCGAGAGATATAGAGAGTATCTTGCGCGAAGTTATCGATTTGCGCGACAAGCACTATAAAGAAGTAACGCTGCTCGGGCAGAACGTGAATTCTTATCGGTTCGGCGATATCGGTTTTCCGCAGCTTCTACGCCGTGTAGCCGAAGTTGTACCCGACATGCGCGTGCGCTTTACCACCTCTCATCCTAAGGACATGAGCGACGAAACGTTGCATGTAATAGCCGATATGCCTAATGTTTGCAAGCATATACATCTGCCCGTGCAGAGCGGGAGCAATAAAGTGTTGAAGCTGATGAACCGGAAATATACGCGCGAATGGTATATGGATAGGGTACAGGCCATTCGTAGGATTGTTCCCGATTGCGGACTCTCTACGGATATTTTCGTGGGTTATCACGGCGAGACGGAGGAAGACCACCGGCAGTCGCTCTCCCTAATGAAAGAAGTAGGTTATGACAGTGCTTTTATGTTTAAGTATTCGGAACGTCCGGGCACATACGCATCGAAGCATCTTCCCGATAACGTGAGCGAAGAAGAGAAAGTGCGCCGTCTTAATGAGCTTATTCATTTGCAGACGGAGCTGTCTGCCGTCTCCAATAAACATGATGAAGGAAAAGAATTCGACGTACTTGTAGAAGGGTTCAGCAAGCGCAGTCGCAGTCAATTATGCGGCAGAACGGAGCAGAACAAGATGGTGGTGTTCGACAAAGGCAACCGCCATATCGGCGAAACAGTGCGCGTAAAAATTACAGGAAGTACCTCTGCAACACTGTTCGGTGAGGAAGTTTAATTCTTCACCTATTTTATATATAAACCTTACAGATCAGTATCTGAACGAACTGCCGCCTAAAAATTCACGGATAAGGCTTGTGGGTGGCAGCGCTTTATTGGGTATCGGAGAGATGTATTTCAAGAACTTGAGCAGACGATAGGCCTCACTATGCTCCTCACAGTTCTCGGGTACCAGCTCTAAAAGTGGTTCCGCCTGCTGCTTAATGACCGCAAGTTCGAAGAGCATTGCCGTGTTGAACATCACATCGGCATTCTCCTGATAGGGGAATATCCATTTGTTTTCACCGTTACGTACCGAAGGCCATCGGTGTATAGTGTCTTGTGCGTCGACTCCCCTGTACTTGTAATCGCGGATGATGCGGCGCAGAAGGCGGTTATCTGTTGTGGGTATGTAGTTATGATCGTCGAGCAAGATGGTTGTCAGTGCCGATATATACACTTTGAACTTCTGCTCTGCCGGTATTTGCGATGTGAGTTCGGGGTTCAAGGCATGTATTCCTTCCACCACAAGTATGTTGTTTTCATCAAGATGAAGCCGTTTTCCGCTCTTCTCGCTCATACCTGTTTGAAAGTTATATTTAGGCAATTCTATCTCTTCTCCGTTGAAGAGCGCATTAAATTGCTCGTTGATAAGTGGGATGTTCAGTGCGTAAATACTCTCGTAATCTAACTCTCCATTCTCGTCTTTGGGCGTTTTATCGCGGTCGACAAAGTAATCATCGAGCGATATCTGTACGGGTTTGATGCCATTAGTGAGCATTTGGATGGACAAACGCTTACAAAATGTGGTCTTACCAGATGAGGATGGGCCGGCTATAAGTACCATCTTTACGCCTTTGCGGTTAGCAATAGCATCGGCAATTTGCGATATTTTCTTCTCTTGCAATGCTTCCGACACGTTTATAAGGTCGGTTGTGTGTCCCGCTTTTACGGCTTCGTTGAAATCGCCTACGGTACTTATGCCAAGAATGTGCTGCCAACGGTGGTGTTCCTTGAATATCTCGAACATCTTATCTTGCCGGATCAGCTCGCCCAGTTGTTCCGGATTTTTCTGTGAGGGGATACGTAGAAGAATGCCGTCGTAATACTTTTCTACACCGAAAAGGTACAAATCTTTCGTGTTTGTGAGCAATGAACCGTAGTAATAATCTACGTAATCATCCATCTGATAGTACGTGGTGTAGAGCGATCCGATACTTCTGAGCAGCTTGGCCTTGGCTTCATCGCCTTTTTTCTCGAACATCTTAACCGCTTCTTCGGTGCGTACTTCGAACCTGCGTATAGGTATTTTTTCGTCTATAATCTGTTGCATGCGTCCACGAATGGCATCGACGTCTTGCAGACCGACGGGGTGTCCCAGCGATAGATTGCAGTAATAACCGTTCGAAACGGGGATATCGATCACCACTTCGCTACGTGGAAAAAGATCATGTACGGCTTTGCAGAGCACAAAAAATAATGTTCGTGTGTAATTACGCGAACCTGAACCGCTGGTCATATCCAAAAATTCCACATCTTTATTATGGTAGAGACGGTAGTGCATACCCTCTACTTTATTGTTGACCTTGGCACATATCGGTCCGAAAGGCATCTTTAAATGAAATTGGTTAAAAACATCATAAAGTGTACTTCCTATAACTACTTCTTGAGTTTTTTTATTATTTTTGCAACATATTTGTATAAATTGTTTCATTTGTCTATTAAATTTAGCGCATGTAAAGTTATTGAATATATGACAAAGTTCCAAAAAAATACTATTCACATATCATTAATTTATGGAAACAGGTGATTATTTAATCTTTTTTTTTAGGATAGCAGGCTCTTTGGCATTGCTCATTTACGGAATGAAAATTATGAGCGAGGCCCTTCAGAAGATGGCAGGTTCGCAGTTGCGGCATGTTTTGGGCGCGATGACTACGAATCGGTTTACGGGTATGCTAACGGGTATGTTTGTAACTTGTGCGGTGCAATCGTCTACGGCCACTACAGTGATGACGGTTTCTTTTGTTAATGCGGGTTTGCTAACGTTGGCACAAGCGATTTCGGTTATTATGGGCGCGAATATCGGAACAACGCTTACAGCTTGGATTATGTCTCTGGGCTATTCGATGGATCTCACCAACTTTGTTTTTCCCGCCTTTTTAGTAGGTATCGTGTTAATATATTCTCGCCGCCACCGCTATAAAGGCGATTTCCTTTTTGGTATAGCGTTCCTGTTTTTCTCACTGGTGTTGTTGAGCGATACGGGGAAGTCACTTGATTTGCAGAACAATAAGGAGGTTATCGGTTTCTTCAGTTCGTTTGATGTGAACAGCTATTTTTCTATTATCATCTTCCTTGTGATAGGCACAGTTATTACATGTATTGTGCAATCGTCAGCAGCAGTTATGGCGATTACGATTTTGCTTTGCTCTACCGGTGTTTTACCTGTTTATTTGGGTATTGCGCTGGTGATGGGAGAGAATATCGGAACAACGCTTACGGCCAATCTTGCCGCTCTGGGTTCTAACACGCAAGCGCGGCGAACGGCATTTGCGCATTTTCTTTTCAATATTTTCGGAGTAATCTGGGTTCTGTGTATATTCTATCCCTTTGTGCATGGTGTGTGTCATATCGTGGGCTACGATCCCGAGGCTTCCCATCTCTCGCGCCATGATCTTTCGGTAAAGCTGCCGCTCATTCTGGCAACCTTTCATACCTGTTTCAATATTTTCAACACGGGTATTCTTATTTGGTTCATTCCTCAGATAGAGCGTGTAGCATGCTGGGTGATTAAACCTGGCAAGAAAGAAGACGAAGAGGAGTTCCGCCTGCATTTTATTCAAGCCGGCATTATGAAGACACCGGAGCTTTCTGTGCTCGAGGCGCAGAAAGAGATAACCTCTTTTGCCGAGCGCATACATCGTATGTTCGGTATGGTTAGAGAGCTGCTCGGTACCAAAGACGAGAGCAGTTTCGTAAAGATATTTACACGTATCGAGAAGTACGAAGGCATCAGCGATAACATGGAGATAGAGATTGCAAAATACTTAGATCAGGTAAGCGACGCCCATTTAAGTGATGAAACCAAGGCGAAGATACGTGCTATGTTGCGCGAAATTTCCGAAATAGAGAGCATAGGCGACAGCTGTTACAACATTGCGCGCACGCTGAAACGCAAGTTGAACGGCAAGGAAGACTTTACAGAACGCCAATACGAGCACTTACACCAGATGTTCGAGCTTACCGACGATGCGCTCAGCCAAATGCAGATGCTATTCCTTGGCCGCAAAGAAGATCTGGATGCCAACCGCTCGTTCAATATTGAGAATGAGATAAACAACTATCGTAATCAGCTCAAGAGTCAGAACATCAACGATGTTAATAACCATGAGTACACCTATGCTATCGGTACAATGTACATGGATATTATTCAAGAGTGCGAAAAACTCGGCGATTACGTGGTCAATGTCGTAGAGGCACGCATGGGAACACGCCAGAGAGAGGCTTGAACACACACCATTCGTACTTAATAACAATCGGGTTCATGTCGATCAAGACATGAGCCCGATTGCCGTATATTGTAAAAGCATTTGGGGCGTTATGAATGTTTTCCGAAAAAACGCGGCATATTCATCTTGTTTTCATGCCGATAACGAAGCCGCTTATCCATGGCATGAAGCACGACAGGAGCGGCTTCTACCTGCTGCAGACATAGCGGTCAGTCCGTAATTTCGCCCATTTTCTTCCAGATATCGATAAAGACCGCATGGTCTACCTTACGGTCGAAAGCAACCTTAATGCCTGCATTTTTGAGCGTAGAGAATGCTTGTTCGCTGATTACATCGGCATATACTTCGCATACACCGCCGTTTACCATCATTTTAGCGGCCGTTCTACCGGCAGCTTTTGCAGCAAGTTTAGAGTTTAGAAGGGCTTCCGGCGCTTCTGTAAGCAGGTTGTAGAGCGTTCTTGCTCCGCGCCCGTTGAACTTATGTACATTGCCTTCATGCAACAGCACCAACGAACATTGTTCCGTGTGCAGTGTGTCGATCAGTTCGTTCATCATAAGCATTCCTCCTATATTTTATATTTCGGATAGTAGTAACGTTTTTCTATTTTCTACAAAGATAGTGCAAACCGAGTGCAAAGAAGCTCGCTTCAATTTGCAGAGATGCCACCTATCTTCTACAAAGATAGGAAATAAATCCGAATGTTGTTCTTTATGCGCGAAATATTTTATATCTCCATCGCCATAATATAGTCGTTCATGAAGTAGCCGTTGCCTATATCGAAGTCGCCCTTGCGTACCTTTTTCATCCCCAAATGCTCATAGAAACCCAGCGCGGGGTTATGCCTGTTCACATTAAGTTCCATTTTACAAGGCGACGGATGTACTTTCTTAATCCAACGGATAGCCGCACAGAATAACTGTTTGCCATATCCGCCTTTTTGAAATGCGGGCATCACGTAGATTTTTTGCAGGTGATACATGTGGTAACCCTGCGGTTGAACCGACACATAGCCTGCACATGTGCCGCCCTCGAAAGCCAACAGATAAGTGTGCCTCTCCTCTGTCATCTGCTTTTTCAGACTGTCTACAGAGTACATCCATTCCATCATGTAGTCGATCTGCTCCTTGGTAAGAATGTTTTTATACGTGTTCGGGAACGTTTCCCATGCCATGTCGTGTATCAGCCGGCAGTCTGCAAGCGTAGCTTCTCTTATGTCCATGTGTCGTTTGTTTATTGTCTTTCTGCACCGTTTCGCAATCTATTCGCCAATTCCCGCATGCCTTCCGAAGCTCCTTTGCAGATATGAGTAATACCCTGTGCCGTGTTTTGCATCGTCGTATCGGGATCTATCAAATAAACAGGCACCCCCGCGCGGACGTACCTCACCAGTCCGGCGGCCGGATATACGTTGAGTGACGTGCCTACGATGACGAAAATATCGGCCTTTGCAGCCTCTTCGGCAGCGGGTTCTATCATGGGTACGGCCTCTCCGAAGAACACAATGAACGGGCGCAGCAGCGAACCGTCGCCGGCAAGCGTGCCGGGTGTCACCTCTGCATGGCTTTCCGCCAGTTCCGTGATGTACTTCCGGTCGTACGGATCGCGGCTTGAACACACCTTAGACAGTTCGCCGTGCAGGTGAATTACGTGCGAAGAGCCGGCTCTCTCGTGCAGGTTGTCTACGTTCTGCGTAATCACCGTTACATCGAAATCGCGCTCCAAATCCTTAATCAGCCTATGCCCGTCGTTGGGTTGTGCGGCATACAACTTCTTTCTAAGCATGTTGTAGAAGTTCGTCACCAATGTAGGATCGGCCTCCCACCCTTCGTGCGATGCCACTTGTTCTACGGGATAATTCTCCCAAAGGCCGTCATTGCCGCGAAAGGTTTTAAAACCACTCTCCACAGACATGCCTGCTCCCGTAAGAAAAACCAATTTCTTCATATCGATTATATGTTGTCTCGCCATCGCAGACCGTATGCTCGGTTCGCTATGATGGCATCAGTTATTCATATCGCAAATATAACTGTTTTTTCTGAAACGTAGCGGTTGCAGACAAAGAAAAATAAAGTGCCGCCGATAAACGTGCCGTTTAACTTGCTTAGGCAATGCGTCTGTGGTTGTTAGGCAGTATGTCTGCGGGCGGCAGAAGTACCGTCTGCTTGTCGTAAAAGTCGTTATACCGGTGAAAAACAGTGCATATACGGCTCATAAGTGTTTAAATAATCATAAGTCTGTTAAATTTAAATGCTAATAACGTGTATATGGAAAAAATGTGTAACTTTGCATATCTTAAAACAAGATTATAATTAATAATAAAATAAAAACGATATTTATGGACAAAGTAAGCTACGCTTTGGGCATCGGCATAGGCCGTCAACTCAGTCAAATGGGTGCGGCTAATCTGAATATAGACGACTTTGCACAGGCCATTAAGGACGTTATGGCGGGCACAGGTCTTCAGGTCGACGAGAACGAAGCGCACGCCATTGTGCAAGACTTCTTCCGTAAACAGGAAGAAAAGCAACGCTCTGTTGCCGCTGAAAAGGGCAAAGCAGCTAAGGAAAAAGGTGAGAATTATCTTGCTGAAAACGCCAAGAAAGAGGGCGTTATTACCCTTCCGAGCGGATTACAATATCTGGTTTTGAAAGAAGGAAACGGCAAGAGTCCCAAATCTACCGACCAAGTAAAGTGCCATTATGAGGGAATGTTGGTCGATGGAACGCTTTTCGACAGCAGCATACAGCGCGGTGAACCGGCAACGTTCCCGCTGAATCAGGTGATTGCAGGGTGGACCGAAGGTCTGCAGCTTATGAAAGAAGGTGCCAAATATCGCTTCTTTATTCCTTATACTCTTGGTTACGGAGAGCGCGGGGCAGGCTCTTCTATTCCTCCGTTTGCAGCGCTCATCTTCGATGTAGAACTCATCAAGGTGCTGTAATGCCACGGTTTATTCCCCACAACTCCCAATCAAACAGAACTTAGAAAACTTAAATTATTTTATAAAACAACAATGAAAAAACTTACATTCGTAGCCGCTATGGCTATTGTTGCAGCAGTATTTTCCGCTTGCGGCAACTCGACACCGAAAGCAGACCTGAAGACCGATGTTGATACAATGAGCTATGCCATGGGTATGACGCAGTCGCAAGGCCTCAAGGAGTATCTTGTAGGACGTATGGGTATCGATACTACCTATATGGAACAGTTCATCAAAGGCCTTAACGATGGCGCTAATGCCGGCGATGACAAGGGGAAAGCCGCTTATTATGCAGGCATCCAAATCGGTCAGCAGATTAGTAATCAGATGGTAAAAGGCATCAATCAGGAGGTTTTCGGTAACGACTCTACCAAGTCTATATCCCTTAAAAACTTCATGGCAGGCTTTATTACCGGAACTACAGGTAAGAAGGGCATCATGGATGTACAGCAGGCACAGCAAACGGCCAATACCATGATTACCAAGATACGTGCCAACAACATGATGAAGCAGTACGGTCCGAACAAGGAAGCAGGTGAGAAATTCCTTGCTCAAAACAAGAAGAAAGAAGGCGTAAAGACACTTCCGTCGGGCGTACAGTACAAGGTGATTAAGGAAGGAAACGGCCCCATGCCGAAAGATACCTCTATGGTAAAGGTAAACTATGAGGGACGTACCATCGATGGCAAGGTGTTCGACAGCTCTTACAAGCGCAAGGAGCCTGTTTCATTGCGTGCAAATCAGGTAATCAAAGGCTGGACGGAAGCACTCGTTCATATGCCTGTAGGTTCGGTATGGGAAGTGTATATCCCGCAAGAACTGGCTTACGGAGAGCGTGAGCAGGGCAATGATATAAAGCCGTTCTCTGCACTTGTGTTTAAAATAGAGTTGCTCGGTATTGAGTAATCGTACATGGCGGGCTGCATGCTCGCACGATACAATAATAATAAAGGTAGGGATTACGAATGCAATCTCTACCTTTTTATAAACTTAATGCAATGAAAAAGATTTTTTTGATGGCACTTGTCATGGTAGCAAGTGCAATGTTTACCACCGTTTCGGCCGGTAACAAGAAAGACAAAAAGCAGCAGCCGGCGCCAACAGCTTTGGTACTTGCTACGCTTTCAGATTCGCTCAGTTATGCTTCCGGTATGTCAAATACCAACGGACTTCTGCCGTATATCCGGCAGCAATACGGTGTAGACTCAACTTACATAGCCGACTTTGTGAAAGGATTTGAGGAAGCTATGGGCAAAAACGATGACCTTCATTATACGGCATACAGTGCTGGTATCCAGATTGCAGACATGGTGAAGAAGAGAATTTTGCCGCAGGTAAAGAGCATGTTCGAGGGCTCTAAGGATTCTATCGATAGCAAACTCTTCGAAAAGGGCTTTGTGGCAGGCGTGCTGAACGATACTGCTCATTATACTATGAGTACCGCTGAAACCTTTTGTAAAGAAATAAAAGAGGAAACATTCAAGCAGAAAAACAAGGCTTATCTTGATGAAAATAAGGCATGGCTTGCCGCAAATGCCAAGAAAGAGGGTGTAAAGACTACCGCTTCAGGTTTACAATACAAGGTGATTACGCAAGGTACGGGCGAGACACCGCAGTCGTTCGACAGCGTTACCGTGAAATATGAAGGCAAGACGATCGATGGTAATGTGTTCGATAGTTCGTATAAACGTAATCCGCAGACGGCGAAATTCCGTTGTGATCAGGTAATAAAAGGATGGACAGAAGCCCTTACTATGATGCCTGCAGGCAGCAAGTGGGAGCTTTATATCCCGCAAGAATTGGCTTATGGAGCACGTCAGGCAGGGCAAATCAAGCCGTATTCGACGCTTATCTTTACTGTGGAACTGGTGAGTGTGGATAAACCGCAGGCATCGGCCGAGTCTTCCAAGCCTGCCGTATCTCCGAAGAAACCGGCTCGAAAGAAAAAATAAGCTGCCACGGATATATCATATATACTTTATAAAAAGGGGAATATGCTGCAATAGAGCATGTTCCCCTTTTTGGTAAGAAACATATCGTTAAACCGTAGGTGTGATGTCATTTTGTGCAAAAAATAATATTTTTCAGCGCAAAGCGTTGCTTGTATCATTTATTTTATCTACTTTTGCTATCAGCAGATAATTAATAAATGGAACATAAAGATGGAGAAGATCGATAATCTTGATAGGAAAATACTGAGTATTTTATCCAAGAATGCACGCATACCTTTTAAGGATGTGGCTGCCGAATGTGGCGTTTCGCGGGCTGCGATACACCAAAGAGTGCAGCATTTGATAGACAATGGGGTAATCGTAGGTAGCGGATTCGACATCAACCCTAAGAGTCTGGGCTACTCTACTTGTACTTATGTGGGACTTAACCTCGAGCGAGGAAGCATGTACAAAGAGGTTGTAGAGCGGGTTATCAATATCCCCGAAGTGATCGAATGCCACTTCACGACCGGTCCTTATACCATGTTAGTGAAGTTGTATGCACGGGATAACGAGCAATTAATGGACTTGCTCAATAATAAGTTGCAGAGTATAGCTGGAGTAGTCTCCACAGAGACACTCATTTCCCTTGAGCAGAGTATCAAACGAGAGATACCCATAAATATAGAAGGGTAATGGAAATCTTCGATTTGCAGGAGCATCTGAACGGCATATACTCATCTTTTCCCGAGGCTGAACACCGTGCAATCATAGGCATAACCGGTAATTATGAGAACGGCGACCTTACACTTCGCGACTGTTATTATAGGCAGATAGTCGAAGCAGGAGGCGTTCCGCTGGTCATACCTCCCGTAGCCGATAAGGACGTTATCATCAATACGCTCGAACATATAGACGGCTTGTTGCTCACGGGCGGTGCGGATATCAACCCTCTATGGGGTAACGACGAGCCTTCGCCGCAACTTCATTCGGTGAATGCCATGCGTGATTTGCCCGAATTACTGATTACCCGTCTGGCTTACAACCGCCAAATACCGATATTAGGCATATGCCGTGGCATGCAAACATTGGCTTTTGCCCTCGACGGAAAGGTGATGCAAGACATCAACAGCATACCTGATGTGTTGAAACACAGTCAGGATGCCGCGCGTAACGAGCCTACCCATTCTATTCATATTGCGGAAGACTCTATATTATATAAGGTATATGGCGCCGATAGAATATTCGTCAACTCATTTCATCATCAGGCTGTAAAGGAGACAGGAGTCCATTTCCGGATAACGGCAACGGCACCTGATGGTATTATAGAAGCCATGGAAAGTTGCGAGTATAAACCTATAATGGGCGTACAGTGGCATCCCGAGTGGCTCGAAAGCGACGGATTGAAGCTGTTCGAATGGTTGGTAGCGCAAGCAGACCTATTCTATAAGGCAAAAGAAGTGCACAGACGTGTGCTTACCCTCGATGCTCATTGCGACACACCCATGTTCTTTCCTATGGGTATTCGGTTCGATCATCGCGATGAACGCATACTTGTAGACCTGCATAAGATGACGGATGGGCGTCAAGATGCGGTAACCATGGTGGCATATCTGCCGCAACCAAAGCCGGAAGAAAGCTTTTCGAGTAAGGTAGACTTTGCTGTTACTGGCCCTACGGAGTATGCCAATCTTATTTTCGACAAGATAGAAGCCATCGTAAAAGCCAATGCAAGTTATTTAAGTATGGCGCGCACGCCTGCCGACCTGTACGAAAACAAGCGTAAGGGATACAAATCGATTGTCTTAGGCATAGAGAACGGCTTGGCCATAGGGCGCGATATCGCCAACGTGAAGCACTTTGCGCAGCGCGGGGTGACATATATAACACTTTGCCACAATGGAGATAACGATATTTGCGATAGCGCCCGTGGCTGCAATACCCATAATGGAGTGTCGCCGTTCGGCGAAAAAGTGATCCAAGAGATGAACGATTGCGGCATTATGGTAGACCTCAGTCACGGCGGGGAGAAGAGTTTTTACGACGCACTTGATATAAGTAGCACGCCTATAGTGTTCAGTCATAGCAACTGTAAGGCGCTTTGCGACGTTCCGCGCAACCTTACAGACGACCAAATGCGTGCACTTGCCGCCAAAGGAGGCGTTGCCCATACCACTTTGTATGCCGGTTTTCTAAAGCAAAACGGAGAGGCTACCATCCTCGATGCTATCGCCCATTTGGAACATGCCATCGACGTAATGGGCATAGACCATGTGGGTATCGGCACCGACTTCGATGGAGACGGCGGTATCAAGGGCCTTGCAGACTCCTCGGAGCTGATAAATTTTACTATCGCCTTACTGAAGCGTCGCTACAACGAGCACGACATAGCGAAGATATGGGGCGGCAACTGGCTGCGCGTGATGGCCCTTGTGCAGAGCCACAAGAAATAAACAACGACAATAAGACCAAGCGGAAAGGGCGACACGTGTTCTTTCCATAATAATTATAAGAATGAAACTAAAACATATCGTGATGGGGATTATACCATTATTGGCCGTAGGTATCGGCATTGGGGTGTATCTGCATGGCAATGATACCAAAGCGAAAACCGAAGAAAATACAATGCTCATGAAACCCGTAGGACCTGTGTTCAACGCCGATTCGGCGTATCTGTTTACGAAAGCGCAGTGTGATTTCGGCCCAAGAGATATGAATTCATCCGGACATGAGCGCTGTGCGGAGTGGATAATTGCCAAGTTTAAGCAATACGGATGTACGGTAAACACGCAGAAAGTGGACTTGAAAGGCTACGACGGCACCCTTCTGAAGAGCACAAACATAATGGCTTCCTACAATCCCCAGTCTACCACACGCATTCTTTTGTGTGCTCATTGGGACTCGCGTCCATGGGCCGACAATGATCCAGACAGTACCAACTGGCGACATCCCATACTTGCAGCGAACGATGGTGCCAGTGGTGTGGCCGTTATGTTGGAACTTGCACGCGTTATACATGCCTACAAGCGGCTCAACATAGGCGTTGATTTCGTGTGTTTCGATGCAGAAGACTGGGGTACACCGCGCTGGAGCGGCCTGCAGGATGACGAGAAAAGCTGGGCACTCGGTGCACAATATTGGGCTGCCAACCTGCCCCAAGGCTACGAAGCACGCTACGGAATATTGTTAGACATGGTAGGCGGCCAAGGTGCACGGTTCTTTCAAGAGAGTGGTTCGCGCCAGTTTGCCCCCGCAATTGTCGATAAAGTGTGGTTAGCTGCCGAGGCTATCGGTTACGGGAGTTACTTTCCGAAGCAAGAGGGGGGCATGATAACCGATGATCATGTGCCTGTCAACGAGGTTGCAAAGATACCCACCATCGACATTATTCCGTTCTATCCCGACTGTTCGCAGAGTTCGTTCGGCCCCACATGGCACACTATTAACGATAACATGGATTATATCGACAAGAATACGCTGAAAGCAGTAGGCCAAGTGATGGTGCAAGTGATTTACAGCGAAGCGAAGTAGCGCACGTAACAGCGTGGCGTACCAGTGCTGCCCCTGTAGGGATAATGTTGTTCCCTGCAGGGGCAGCATCGTCAGATATGGGTTCTATGATGGGTGGGAAGCCGGTCTATGCCCGGCAGGCGATACTCCTAACCGGCATAGAACTATGGTGTAAAACGGGTGTTTTGTCTGTTTCAGTCGGTCAGAAGGCGCCGACTGAAATAACGGACGGGGTACCAAACGGCCATCCACCCCACGGCAACGACCGTAAAAAGGATAACCAGCACGTCTGAATAGTGCACACTCACGGGATAGGCATTCACTACGAAGTTGCCGCTGCTACTGCCCAAGGCCACGATGCCGTAGGTTTGCTGCAGCCAACAGAGCAACAGACCGATGCCGATGCCGATGACTGCTCCGATTACAGATATCATCCGGCCCTCGAAAAGGAAGATCTTGGTGATTTGTTTATCGTTGGCACCGAGATTACGCAGCGTAACTACGTCGTCTTTCTTGTCGATAATGAGCATGGAGAGCGAGCCTACAATGTTGAAACATGCCACGACAAGGATAAACGTGAGGAATATATAGGCAATGATTTTCTCTATCTGCATGATGCGAAAAGTATCTGCCTGTTGCTCGAATCTGTCAAGAACTCTATACTTTGTTCCGGCTATCTGTTGCAGTTGCTTCTTGGCTCTGTCGAAGTCGGCCCCGGCTTTCAGCCGCAGTTCAAGCGATGATATCCGGCCCTGTTGACCGAAGAGATTACGGGCAAACGCCAGCGATGTGATGATATGATCTTTGTCGTATTTGGCTTGGTTTACGGCAAAAACCACGCCGGGCGATAAGAGCGAGTCTACCGTGAAGCCGTCGTAAGGGTTCGACAAGTCTAACTGACCGTTGCGTTTCGGTGCATATACCTTTATATAACCCTGCCATCTGGCGCCGGTGCCCAACAGCTGTGCCAAGCGTACACCTATCACTCCGTACTGCAAGTTGGCGGCATGCAATTCGAATTCTCCATCGCCATAGAGTATTTCCTTAATGTGGGTAAGTTCTGAAAAATTATCGTCTACGCCCATCACCGTAACCATCTGCTGCTTATCCTGATATGTGGCGAGTGCCTGATCTTCCATGCATTCTGTAGCTACGGCTACGGCCTCGAAGTGCTTGATACGCTCAAGAACGGGATCGTCGGTCGGAACAGTCTTACCTTGTACGGACACAATCTTTAGTTGGGGATCGAAGTTAGTGAGGAAAGAGGCCACGAGATCCGAAAATCCATTAAACACACTCAGCACGATAACAAGTGCCATAGTGGCCACGGCAACACCGATTACAGAGATAATCGAAATGATGTTGATGGCGTTTGTGCTCTTTTTAGAAAAGAGATAGCGGCGTGCTACGAATAACGGGAAGTTCATTTCTTTGGGGATATGCGGCAGGATAGATGTCTCGACAGGCGGTTCTTACTTCTTTAACAGCTCGTCTATACGTTCGATATAGTCGAGGCTGTCGTCGATGAAAAAGCGGAGTTCCGGGATAATACGCAACTGGTTATGCACACGTGTGCCCAGCTCGTAGCGTATAGTCTTTTCGTTTTTGGTGATATTATGAATTATCTCGTCGCTCTTTTCCGACGGGAAAATGCTTAAATATGCCGTGCATATACTCAAATCGGGCGACACCCGTGCGCGCGTTACCGATATCATAACGCCGTGCATCATGCGGGTTTGACTCTGAAAAATAAGGCTCAATTCCTTTTGCAGGAGTCTTGCTATGCGGTTCTGTCTTGTTTCTTGCATAATCGGACGGTTGTTTTTATTTTATGCAAAGGTAGTGATTTTATTCATAAAAGTACCTTTTAAGTAGCTTATTTCTTAGGTCTGTGCCCGACAGACATAAGGTGTAATACCATAAAAGATGCGCCGGAACAATGGCCGACGCATCTTTCTGTGGTTATGGATCCTATATTCGAGCGCTTATTTTGCCTCTTCCGGCAGCATAATAACCGAGATATGATTCTTGTTTTTAAGGAACTCAGCTACGAAAGCAGCGATAGATTGCGGCGTTTGTGCTTCGATGAGTTTCTTGTAGTCGGTATGGCTGTCGATGCCGTATTTGTAGAATTGGTTGATTACCCTCATCCAATAGCCGTTGTTTTTCTCTGAATCGTCGGTCTGTTTCAGCATGAGTTTCTTCACTTTATCGACCATTGTCGCGTCTACATCTTTGGCCAAATTGGGTAATTCGTTATTCATAATCTCGATAGCGATATCCTTTTTCTCCGGTTTCATCGGACAATAAGCAAAGAATTGCACGTTGTGATAATTGTCGGAAATGGTGGCTGCACCCTGTGCACCGCACGCATATGCGGCACTGGCATCCTCGCGTATCTTCTTCAGATATACCATGGAGAGCACTTGTCCGGCGATATCGGCCTTGATAGAGGTTTCGACAGAATAAGGCATAACATCGTTGTACCACATCATATAGGCTATGGATTTGGGCGTTTCCATCTTGCGTAAGAACTTATTTTCTATATTCCCTTTCTGCAGGAATGCCACTCTGTGACCTTTCTGCACCTTGCCTTTCGCCGGCAGAGAGGCAAGATAGCGGCAGATAAGCGGGCGAATGGCGGCTTCGTCGTAGTTTCCAACGATGGTAAAGCGCCATGCTGCTGCGTTTGCAGTACACTCCTTGGCGATTTGCAGAATGCGGTCGTAAGAGATGCCTTTCAGGTCTTGTGCCTGTAGTGGCGTAAGGCGCGGATTATGTCCGTACATGGTAGCGGTGAGACTGTCACGGAGTGCGATCTCCGGAGATAGTGCACGATTCTTCAAACTTACCTCGTATTGGCTGATCAACTGGTCGTATGCTTTCTGATCCTTGTTGATATTGGTGAAATAGAGATAAGTCATTTGGAGCATGGTCTCTACGTCTTTCGGTGTAGAAGAACCGCTGATGGCGGCATATTCGTCAGACATAGACAGGTCGGCATTGGCAATCTTTCCTGCAAGAGCCTTGGTAAGTTCGGTGTTGGAGAAACTTCCGAGTCCGCTGATACCTATCGCTTGGTCGAACATCTGCAGGTTCTTGTAATCTTTTGCACCATAGAGAGAGTTACCGCCATAACCGGCTCCCGAGAGTATAACCTGATCCTTCTTGTAATCGGTCTTCTTCAGAATTACGGTAGCCCCATTGGACAGCTTCAATTCAGTATAGCCCAGTTTCGTGTTTTTCTTCTCGCTTTTGATAGTACCTGCCTTGGGCAGCGTCTTTATGAGCGGTTCGTTCTTCACATTGTCTACGTATGCGTCGATCTTAGTCGCACGCGCTTCCTTCACTGCACCCAACAATCCAGCCTCGGTAGGATATACATTTCCCTCCTTTTCATTATTGAAACTAACGATCACCATATTACTGTCATTGGCGGGAATTAGTTCCTTCATTGCCTGATTAACGGTCTCTAAAGGGATGGCAGGGATAATCATTTTCATCGTTTCATAGGTGTACTCGATGGGCGGCATGGGCTCGTTATTGAGGAAATGCCCAAGACATTCGCGGAAGAACTGGCGGTTCGGACGCTTGTCTTTGTTACTGTAAGCCTTGTCGAGTGCACTTAATTGATCGGCTTTATAGCGCTCGTATTCGGTCGGAGTGAAGCCATAATCGGCCGCGCGGCGCACTTCTATGAATGCTGCCTTGAGTGCCTGAGCGGTTTGAGCTATGTCTTTGGGTTCTACATCCAGATCGAATGCGTCTTTCGTTTTAGCAAAAATATAGCTTCCATCCCTTACGTAAGCGTTTGTATAAGGGCAGTCTGCTTTCTGTGCAGCTTCGGTAAAACGGTTGTTGAGCATAGACATAGCGGCGTTTTTCACATAGTCGGCCACGATGTAAGCGATGGTATGTTTCAGCGAATCGGGGAATACGTCGTGCTTGAACATCAGCTCTACGTCGCTCGTCCGTTGCTCCTTATCCTTATCAATGATAACGATCGGTTGCGGTGTATCGGGCACCGGTTCGTCTACAATGGGCTGTGCGTTCTTGGGATTCGTAATAGGTCCGAAGAGTTTTTTGATCATCTGTTCGGTGTGGTTCACGTCTACGTCGCCGATAACGATGATGCCTTGGTTTTGCGGGTGATACCATTTCTCATAATAGTCGCGCAGTTCTTTCGGCTTGAAGTTATCTACCACGCTCATCAGTCCGATGGGATAGCGCACGCCGTACTTACTTCCGGGGTAGAGTTTCGGTAGGTTTCGTTCGAACATACGGCTGTTTGCGCTTGTACGCAAGCGCCATTCTTCGTGGATAACCCCACGCTCTTTGTCTATTTCTTTGGGGTCCAAAGTCAGTCCGTCGGCCCAATCACGCAAGATAAGCAGGCAAGAATCGAGCGAGCTTTGGCGGTTTGTGGGCACATTATCTATGTTGTAGACCGTTTGGTCGATGCTTGTATATGCGTTAAGATCGCCACCGAACTCTACTCCGATGGAGCGACAATACTCGATGAGGTCGTTTCCTTTGAAGTTATCGGTACCGTTGAAGCACATGTGTTCGAGGAAGTGAGCCAATCCTCTCTGGCTTTCGTCTTCCTGAATAGAACCGACTTTCTGCGCTATATAGAAGTTCGCGCGGTGTTCGGGCCAATTGTTATAGCGGATATAGTACGTAAGTCCGTTCGGTAGTTTGCCAATTCGCACGGCTGTATCCGTAGGAATCGAGGGCAATTCCATTTGTGCGTGTACCATTCCTGCAACAAACAGCAGGCATAGGAGTAATAATTTTCTGATTTTCATACCGTATTAATTTTGGATTGAAATAATATATGTGTTGCAAAAATACAAAAAATAAACAGAGCGCGTACGATTTTTGTTCTTTTTAGGGGCTGAAAACGAGATTTATTTTTTACGGATAATGGTCAGTCCGTCGCGCAACGGAAGGATGACACGCTCCACACGTGTGTCGGTTGCCACGAAGTCGTTGAACGCTTCGATGCCGCGTGTCTGACTGTCGTTATCATAGGAATGGTCTACTACATGGCCGTCCCACAGCGTGTTGTCGGCCAAGATGAAACCGCCTTGACGCAGCACTGTGAGCGTCATTTCGTAGGTTTGCAGATACGTGCGCTTATCGCCGTCGATGAAAGCCATATCGAACGTTACGCCTGCCCGAGGTGCCAATACGTTGGCATCGCCTATGATAAAGTTGATTTTATCGGCAACTGTCGATCCTTCTATCCACGGGCGTGTGAACTCTTCCATCACATCGTCGATCTCATACGTCCATACTTTGCCTCCTTCTTCTAATCCCTCGGCCATACAGATGGCGCTATAGCCGCTGAAGGTGCCCACTTCAAGGATATTATTCGGCCGTATCATACGCACAAGCATGCGGAGCAACCGCCCTTGAAGGTGCCCGCTTGCCATCCGTCCGTGCAGCGTATGGATGTTGGTGGCGCGGTAGAGGCGGTACAGATAGTCGCCCTCGGCATCGATATGGCTATCGATGTATCGGTCTAAGGCTTCATTCATTATCGGCAGACGGTTCGTTACGGGCCAGCAGGCCTGCGATGGCAAGGCTGTAGGAATGCAGTCCGAAGCCGGCAACTACGCCGATGCAGGCACTTGCAATCATGCTTTTGCGGCGAAATTCCTCGCGTTTGTGCACGTTGGAGATATGCACTTCTACCACCGGACATGCCAGCGACAGGATACAGTCGTGCAGGGCAATGCTCGTATGTGTATATGCACCGGCGTTAAGCACGATGCCGTCGGCGGTGAAGCCTACCTCCTGCATGCGGTCGATAAGTTCTCCTTCGATGTTGCTCTGATAGTATTCTATTTCTACATCGGGATATTGCGCACGCAATTCCGGCAGGAAAGCATCGAAAGAGCTATTGCCATAAATGTCCGGTTCGCGTGTTCCGAGCAGATTTAAGTTAGGGCCGTTGATAATTTGTATCTTCATAAGCAATGACGGTTGAATGGTATATTACGTATGTATGCAGGCAAAGTTACGGAAAATGGATTAAAATTCAAAGCCTTTTCGGTGAATGTTGCACGTAGATAAGTTACTTTCGGCATTCTTACACGTACAAAACGGGCGATTTAAACGGCCGTTTCTTGGTGTTTAGGAGTACTTGCACTATCTTTGCATAAGATAGGCGGCGCCTCAACAAATTGAAACAAGTTTCTTTGTGTTCGGCTTGCACTATCTTTGCATAAGATAGGCGGCACCTCAACAAATTGAAACAAGTTTCTTTGTGTTCGGTTTGCACTATCTTTGCATAAGATAGGCGGCGCCTCAACAATTTGGAACAAGTTCCATTGTGTTCGGCTTGCACTATCTTTGCACATAATTCATATTGCGGATAAACGGTCATGCAAAAAAAGAAAACGATTGCGAACAGCACTGATGTGGTGAAAGCTTACGTGCGTTATCTGAAACTTGAACGCAACTATTCTCCCCATACTTTAGAGGCTTACCAGCACGATTTGTCGTGGTTGATCGGCTATTGTGCGCAACAAGACCTGAACGTTTTCGAGCTTAAACTCGCCGACTTAGAGCGTTTCGCCGTACAGATACACGAGCATGGTGTAGGTCCTGCCACGCAAGCACGCATATTGAGCGGTGTTCGTTCGTTCTACAAATTTCTCGTGCTCGACGGGTATATCGCTGCCGATCCTACCGAACTCTTGGAGTCGCCCCACATAGGAGAACACTTGCCCGAGGTTCTTTCTGCTGCTGAAGTAGACATGCTCGAAGACTCTATCGACCTTTCGAAGTGGGAAGGGCAACGAAATAAAGCCATTATAGAGATGCTTTTTTCGTGCGGCCTGCGTGTTTCAGAGCTGGTAAACCTCAAATTATCGGACTTATATATAGAAGAGGAGTACGTAAGGGTGCTGGGCAAGGGCAACAAGGAGCGGTTGGTACCCATCTCGCCCAAGGCCATCAAGGAACTTAAACTGTGGTTCATAGACCGCAATTTGATGCAGATAAAGCCCGGGGAAATCGATTTCGTGTTCTTAAACCGCCGTGGCAGTCATCTTACCCGCACCATGATACTCATCATGATCAAGCGTCAGGCCGAGGCAGCCGGCATTCGTAAAACCATCAGTCCGCACACTTTGCGCCATTCTTTTGCTACCGAACTGCTGAAAGGCGGTGCCGATCTGCGTGCCATTCAGGAGATGTTGGGGCACGAGAGCATCGGGACGACAGAGATATACACCCATATAGACATAAGTACACTGCGCGAAGAGATATTGAACCATCACCCCCGAAACATTATGTACAATGAAAAGAATGCCGACAGAAAGCCGGATTTGTAGGTTAAAATAATGGGTTCCGCACTCTTGTTTTCTGTTTGTATCAGAAACGTTTTGGGTGCCTTTGAGCACAATCCCGATCCTTTTTATTGCATGAGAGTTTTGCTTGCCGGTGTTAGATGGCAGGTCTGCTCGGCTTGCATAGACCGTCTGTAACGGATAGAGAGCATATCTATCGCTATTAGGCGATAGGTCTGTCTGCTTTGAAATTGTTCCCTGTTTTTTCAAAACTTTCGTTTTTCTTACGGTCGATCCCCTCTCTACCTCTCTTTCTTACGAGGAGAAAGGCAAACAGCCCCATGGGCTACTCCCACCTCTTTATATATGTTTAATGCTTTTTATTTTGCTGTTTGTAGATTTTACGGTACCTTTGCAAATCTAAAAAGTTTCTTAAAATATAAAGATATGGCATATTTATTTTCATCGGAATCGGTTTCTGAAGGACATCCCGATAAAGTTTCCGACCAGATATCGGATGCCCTGCTCGACCAATTTCTGGCTTACGACGACCATGCACGGTGCGCCATCGAGACGTTTGTAACCACGGGGCAAGTGGTAATTATGGGAGAAGTGAGGTCTGATACCTATATAGACTTGCAGACTATCGCCCGAAATACGATTAAAAACATAGGTTATACCAAGGCCGAATATCAGTTCGACGGCGACAGCTGCGGCATTCTTTCGGCCATACACGAGCAGAGCGACGACATCAACCGCGGTGTAGACAACGGTACGGAAGAGAATCAAGGCGCGGGAGACCAAGGTATGATGTTCGGTTATGCTACGAACGAAACGGAGAACTTCATGCCTGTATCGCTCGATTTGGCCCATCTGATCGTGCGAACTCTTGCCGATATTCGCAAAGAGGGCAAAGAAATGACTTACTTACGCCCCGACTCTAAGAGCCAAGTAACGATAGAATACAGCGACGAAGGTATCCCCCAGCGCATCGACACCATAGTTGTATCTACGCAACACGATGACTTCGATGCCGACGAACCGATGCTTGCCAAGATTAAAGATGATGTTTTGCACATACTCATGCCACGTGTAAAGGCACAAATCCATTCGGATAGAGTGCTTGGATTGTTTAATAGCAGCATTAAATACTTCGTTAATCCCACGGGGAAGTTCGTTATAGGCGGGCCACATGGGGATACTGGACTCACCGGACGCAAGATTATCGTAGATACTTACGGCGGTAAAGGTGCGCATGGCGGTGGCTCTTTCTCGGGCAAAGATTCGAGTAAAGTGGATCGTTCGGCAGCTTATGCGGCACGATATATAGCAAAGAATATGGTTGCGGCAGGCGTGAGCGACGAGATGTTGGTACAAATAAGTTACGCAATCGGTGTGGCTAAACCGGTAAACATTTATGTAAATACCTACGGGCGCAGCCATGTAGCGCTGTCGGATGGCGAAATAGCAGAGAAAATAGCTACGATGTTCGATCTTAGACCTAAGATGATCGAGCGAAACCTGAAGCTCCGACAGCCGATGTATCTCGAAACAGCGGCCTACGGGCATATGGGTAGGCACAACGAAGTGGTAGAGAAAACCTTCTGTAGTCGCTATCATCCTACGAAAACCATGCAGGTGGAACTCTTTACATGGGAGAAACTCGACCGCGTAGACGATATTAAAAAGGCCTTCTCACTGTAAAACAGTTTCGTTGCTACAGACAGATTCCATAGCGATAACGGCATCGGAGGCAAGTGTTGATATACCTGTAAAACCCCGACGCGAGCAACCTACTCCCGCTCAAGTGCTGAAATGGTTGCCCAAGAATGCCACGCCGGCACAGCAAGACTCAGCTGTTCAGGCAAACATCAAACCGAGCGAGATACATTGGAGCGGGCGCCCTGATACGCTACACCTGCCGGGGCACTCTGTGGGGAAGAGTTTCCGTGACACGAGTCTGCCGCAATATTACCGCGAATCTTTTTTCTCTGAGAGCCCTTTGTTTCATCCCGAATTGAGCGGAGGCAGGCAAGGAGTGGCGGGAGATCCCGTGCCTTACACCATTGCAGGCGATAACTTGATTACCGGTTTGCTGCTCGGATGCTTCATATTGGCCATGGTTGCCTTTGCTCAGTCGCGTAGGTTTATAGCCCGTCAGGCCAAGAAGTTCTTTTATGTGCCTCGAAGTAAGATGACAGTTATTAGTGAAACATCGACTGAATTGCGCTTCCAATTGTTTCTTGTGTTGCAAACGTGTCTGCTGTTTTCGCTTACTTATTTCTTTTATACGCTTACTTCGGTGGGCAGGACCTTTATTCTGGAGCAATATCAGATTGTGGGTATCTATGCTGGGGTATTTGCCTTGTATTTCTTTATCAAGGCAATGCTTTATGCAATTGTCCATTGGGTGTTCTTCAGCCGTAGAGATAATGAACTTTGGATGAAGTCCTACCTGTTCTTGATATCTACGGAAGGAATATTGTTGTTTCCGCTTGTCATGCTTCAGGTGTATTTCAACCTGCCGTTAGAGACAGCGTTTGTTTATTCGATCATCGTCATTGCCTTGGTTAAATTACTGTCTTTATACAAGGAATACATTATCTTTTTCCGGCGAAAGGGCGCTTTTTTGCAAATTATTTTGTACTTTTGCGGACTCGAAGTGATGCCATTCTTAGCGTTGTGTGGCGTTTTGATGATGATAAGCAATTATTTGAAAGTAAATTTTTAGTACATATCTGATGATGAAGAAGATACTGGTTTCACAACCACAACCGGCAAGTGACAAGTCTCCGTACTATGATATCGAGAGGGAATATGGCGTGGAATGTGTGTTCCGCCCTTTCTTTAGAGTAGAAGGATTAACGGCAAAAGAATTTCGGCAGCAACGGATAAATATTCTTGATTATACGGCTGTGGTGTTTACCTCGCGTCATGCGATAGACCATTTCTTTACTTTGGCGAAAGAATTGCGCATCACTATCCCCGAAGACATGAAGTATTTTTGCGTAATAGAGACTATTGCACTTTACATTCAGAAGTATGTGCAATATCGTAAACGCAAGGTGTTTTTCGGTTCGACAGGCAAAATAGCCGATCTGATACCGATAATGGCTAAACATAAGAATGAGAAGTATCTCGTGCCGATGAGCAGTGTACACAACGATGACGTAAGACTTTTGCTCGAAGCAAAGAAGCTACAACATACGGAGTGTGTAATGTATCGCACGGTAAGCAATGATTTTACGGAAGACGAAATAAAGAATTTCGATTACGATATGGTGCTGTTTTTCAGTCCGACAGGAGTGAAAGCTTTGCAAAAGAACTTCCCCGATTTCGAACAGGGCGATATCCGAATAGGTGCTTTCGGTCCTGCTACGGCTAAAACAGTGGAAGATGAAGGACTTAGACTCGACTTGCAAGCCCCGAGTAATGAGTTCCCGTCGATGACGAGTGCACTGAAAGCGTATCTTGACAGTCATAAGAAATAAACACACAATATGATAAATGCCTGCATCCGGAGCTTTTACATTGAGTAAAGAAGAGCGGATTTGCAGCCGTACGCTGATAGAGTCGCTTTTTAATGGAGGCGGAAGTCATGCACTTTCGGCATATCCTTTGCGGGTTGTTTATAAACTTGAAGAACAGCACGCGGAACAAAGGGCAAAGGTGCAGATAATGGTTAGCGTGTCTAAAAAGCATTTTAAGCATGCTGTGAAACGCAATCGTGTGAAACGGCAGGTGCGCGAAGCCTATCGGAAAAATAAATCTATCATCGTAGAGAAGGTTCCTTCGGGCAGTTTGCTGCTTATGGCATTTATATGGCTTGCCGACAATCTCTACGATACACAGGAGGTGGAGCAGCGTATCTCAGCACTCCTGATGCGAATAAAGGAGCGCTTATGAAGGTTCTGAAGCATATATGGCATTGGATTGCGGTGCTTTTTACATGGTTGTTGTTGGTCCCTGTTATATTCTATCAGAACTTCATATCGCCTTATACTCCATCTTCGTGCCGGTTTACTCCTACATGTTCGGAATACGCACGGCAAGCTCTTCTGAAACATGGACCGGTAAAGGGGCTGATACTTGCCATATGGAGAATATTGAGATGTAACCCTTGGGGTGGCAGCGGATATGATCCGGTGCCGTAAGTTTCCTCGACAGAGGGCCCCGATAACTATATTTTTTAATATACGATAATAAATATTATTCGATGACAAAGAACTTTGTAGAAGAATTGAGGTGGCGCGGAATGTTGGCACAGATGATGCCCGGGACAGAAGAATTTCTGCAGAAAGGCATGGCATCGGCCTATTTGGGAACCGATCCTACGGCAGATTCGCTGCATATCGGTCACCTTTGCGGTATTATGATGCTGCGCCATTTGCAACGTTGCGGCCATAAACCATTCATTCTTGTAGGAGGTGCTACCGGTATGATCGGTGATCCGTCGGGCAAGAGTCAGGAGAGAAATCTCTTAGATGCAGATACTCTTTATCACAACCAAGAGGCAATCAAGGCGCAGGTTGCCAAATTTCTTGATTTCGAAGCCGAGGGTGACAATGCTGCTGAGATGGTAAACAACTACGATTGGATGAAAGAATTTACATTCCTCGACTTTGCTCGTGAGGTTGGAAAGCACATCACGGTGAATTATATGATGGCGAAAGACAGCGTGCAGAAACGACTTAACGGAGAAGCACGTGACGGATTGTCGTTTACGGAGTTTACTTATCAATTGTTGCAAGGATATGATTTCTTGTATCTGTATCGCAAATACGGCGTAAAATTGCAACTTGGAGGCAACGATCAGTGGGGAAATATGACCACCGGAACGGAGCTTATTCACCGTACGCTCGGTAATGATACCGAGGCGTATTGCCTTACTTGCCCGCTTATTACCAAGGGCGATGGCAAGAAATTCGGCAAAACGGAGAGCGGGAATATATGGCTCGACCGTAATCGTACGACACCTTACAAGTTCTATCAGTTCTGGCTGAATGTAAGCGACGACGATGCAGAGAAATATATCAAGATATTTACCAGCCTTGAAAAGGACGTTATCGATGCTTTGATAGCAGAACATCGGCAAGATCCCGGGCGTCGTGTATTACAAAAACGGCTTGCCGAAGAGGTTACTGCTATGGTGCATTCGAAAGAAGACCTCGATATGGCTGTGGAAGCCTCTAATATTCTGTTTGGTAAGTCTACTAAGGAGAGCCTGTTGAAGCTCGATGAGGCTACGTTACTTGATATCTTTGATGGCGTCCCACATTATATAATAGAGAGAGAACAACTTGGACAACAGGCGGTAGACATTTTTACTTTGGAAGGTATGGATATCTTCCAAAGTAAGAGTGATATGCGTAAATTGGTAAAAGGCGGCGGCGTTTCGGTGAACAAAGAGAAACTTACCGCTTTCGACAGTATTATCTCGGGTGCCGATCTTATTGATGGAAAATATATACTTGTACAGAAAGGCAAGAAAAATTACTTCTTGATTACAGTGAAGTAATAAGAAATGTTTGTAAAAATTTGGTAGTAGATGAAAAATCTACTACCTTTGCATCCGCAAAATGTCCTATGGTGTAATGGTAGCACTACAGTTTTTGGTTCTGTCAGTGGTGGTTCGAATCCGCCTGGGACAACAGAAAAAGACGATCCGTTTGGACCGTCTTTTTTATTTGTAATCAGTCTTACAATTTATTTTACTGCATCGGCAAGTTCAGCACCAACTTTAAATTTGGCAACTTTCTTTGCCGGAATATTAATTTTTTGTCCCTTCTTAGCAGGATTAACGCCTACGCGAGCCGGACGTTCTGTAACGCTAAATGTACCGAAACCGATGAGCTGAACTTTATCACCTGCAACGAGAGCAGCTTTTATAGCCTCTGTTGTTGCGTCTAATGCTTTCTTTGCAGCTGCTTTGCTCAAGCCTGAACCTGCTGCGATCTTTTCGATTAATTCTGTTTTGTTCATAATTTTGTTTATTTTGTTAATTAATAGAATGGTATTTTCGTTATTACTTCGCAAATATAAGTTAAACATTTTAGAAATCAAACAAAAAACAAAGAAAAGTGAAGTTATTTATGAAAAAATATCTTATAATAAGGCGTTTTTATGCTAAAAGACGGATATTTTTCTTATTTTTGCTGTTGTAAAATAACTTTATTTGAAATATATATTTATGTTCAATATACCGACAGTAACGAGAAATCTGCTTATTATAAATGTGGTGGCATTTATTCTATGTGTGTTATACGGGGCAAATGTTTATGATGGTGTGACAGTTTATAGGTTGAATAGTATACTGGGCCTTCATTTTTTCTTTGCACCCGATTTTCATATCTACCAATTGTTTACTTATATGTTCATGCATGCGGGCTTCGAGCACATATTTTTTAATATGCTTATGTTATGGATGTTTGGGTGTGTGGTAGAGCGCGTATGGGGAGCGAAGAAGTTTCTTTTTTATTATATATGTTGTGGTGTGGGGGCCGGACTGTTTCAGGAATTGGCACAATTTATGCAGTTTTATTTCTTTACAAGCAATAATTATCCCGGCGTAGAGTTTACTACAATTGTGAAAGCTGCGGGTTCGGCCTTGAACGGATGGACTACAGTAGGGGCTTCAGGAGCTATTTATGCGATATTACTTGCTTTTGGCATGACTTTTTCAGAAGAAAAAATGTTCTTCTTTCCGTTCCCAATACCGATTAAAGCTAAGTGGTTTGTCGTGATATGTGCAGGCATAGAACTTTTTTTGAGTTTTACTTCGGCCGGCGATCATGTAGCTCATGTGGCTCATCTTGGGGGAATGATCTTCGGATTTTTCATGATTAAATATTGGCGACATCATCCCGATAGTGCTTATAAAAGGTCTGCTGGACAGCAATTCTTTGATAATCTGCGTACACGATGGGAGAATCATACACAGCGAAAATCGAATAATAATCAGCGCTATTCTACGAATAACAAGCATGAAAGCGATTGGGATTATAACGTTAAAAAACAAAGACGACAGGAGGAAATAGACCGTATTCTTGATAAGATACGTAAAAGTGGTTACGATAGTCTTAGTTCTCAGGAAAAACAGACACTTTTCGATAGCAGTAAAGAGTAGTAAACTGACGGATTGATGAAAGGGCTGAAGGCGTTTACTTTGCAGATGACAATCGGGGCAAATATAGCAACTATTGTCATGATGCTGTTTGTCGGATATGCTGATTATCTAAATCCAACAGCCTTTCCCATGCTGTCTAATGCCGGATTGTCGTATCCTATATTCCTTATATTTAATTTCTGTTTCTTGATTTTCTGGCTTGTATTCAAGAGACGCAAAGCTTTTATTCCCATTCTCGGTTTTGTTGTCTGTTATTATCCTACGCGCATTTATATGCCGTTGAATATAAATAGGTCGGTTCCACCCAATGCGATTAAGGTTCTTTCATACAATGTATGGATGTTCAGTGGATGGGATGAAGCCGGTAAAAATAATCCCACATTGCAGTTTATTGCAGAGCAGAATGCCGATATCGTATGCCTTCAAGAAGCTGAAGACTGGGGAATATATAAAACAAAAGTAGATTCAGTGATGAATGGTCTTTATCAATATGCTGATACTTCTCGGCGTAAAGACGGAGGAGATGTACTTGCCATTTACAGTAAATATCCGATTATCAAGAAAGAACGCATAGCCTATCCCTCCAAAACCAATCATTCGGCGGCATTTTATCTAAAGATAAACGGGGATACTGTAATCGTTATCAATAATCATTTCGAGTCCATCGGGCTTTCTCCGGAAGATAAAACCAATTTTAAGGAGATGGTTAAAGGGGATATGAATGCTAAATGTATAGAAAAGGAGTCGAAGAAACTTATTGATAAGCTTGCTGAAGCATCGAAGCGTAGGGCTCCTCAGGCTGATGCTGTGGCACAGTACATCTATGGGCATAAAGGAATGAGCATGATTCTTTGTGGAGACTTTAACGACGGTCCGCTCTCTTATACCCGTCGTATTATAGCTAAAAACCTGACAGACTGCTATGTAGAGAGTGGTAATGGTGTCGGGATAAGCTATCATCATGGCGGTTTTTATGTACGCATAGATAACATTATGTGTTCAAACGATTGGGTTCCGTACGGATGTAAGGTGGATAATCGAGTGAAAAGCAGTGATCATTATCCTATATATTGTTGGCTCAAAAAGCGGGTAAAACCTTAAAAAATACACAATTAAGTACTTTAAATTTTCGCAAAAGATAAAAAAATAGTATCTTTGCACGTCTATTAATTGTAGAAAAACAATAATTAAATAACAATAAACAAAATGCAAAACAAAGGAATTGTAATTGTAATAGCTGTCTTATTGACGCTTGCAAGCATCTTCTATTTGTCTTTCTCGGCAGCTACATACTATTATGACAGTCAGGCTGAAAAGCTTAAGGATCCCGTTGCGCAGCAGGATTATAAGGATTCTGTGAAGTATTTAGGCATCTATTCTTATCAAAAGTGTTTGGAGACTCAGATAGGACTCGGTCTTGACTTAAAAGGTGGTATGAACGTTATTCTCGAGATTTCTGTTCCCGATGTTATAGAAATGTTGGCAGATCATAAAACCGATGCCGCTTTTGTGAAGTCGATGAAAGAGGCACGGACAGAGGAAGAGACAAGTCAGAAAGATTTTATTACCTTGTTTGTCAATGCTTATCACAAGAATGCCCCCGGCCATCGTTTGGCAGAAATATTCGCTACACAACAATTGCAGGGCAAGGTCAGTCCGCAAAGTACCGACTCGGAAGTGGAAAAGGTATTGCGTTCAGAGGTGCAAGGAGCTATCGATAACTCGTTCAATGTGGTGCGTACGCGTATAGACCAGTTCGGAGTTGTTCAGCCTAACATTCAGAAACTCGAAGGACAGCAGGGGCGTATCATGGTGGAAATGCCCGGTATTCGCGAACCTGAACGTATGCGTAAACTTTTGCAGGGTAGTGCCAATCTTGAGTTTTGGGAAACATATAATGCAGAAGAAATAATTCCTTATTTGCAACAACTCGATACCCGTTTGGCCGCAGGTGAGACAGAAACCGATACTACTGCTGCCAAATCTGCTGCCGATAAAATGCAAACAACACAGGCAAAAGCGGCAACTACTACTAAGGCACAGCCGAAATTCAAGCTCCAGAGCGATGATGACAAAACCGCAGATGTAAAGGAAAATTCTGCAGCACAGACTGCCGCGCTTAAAAAGCAGCATCCATTACTTTCGATACTTCAGCCGACCGGTGCCGGCAGTTTGAGTGTTGTGGGATATGCAAACGTAAGAGATACAGCAGAAGTGAACAAATTAATTCACTCGGCTGTGGCGAAGCAGATACTTCCCCCAGATTTGAAACTGTTGTGGAGTGCTAAGCAAGCAGACGGAATTAAGGCTAAGAATTTCTTCGAACTACATGCCTTGAAAGTAACAACAAATACGGGACGCGCACCGTTAGAGGGGGATGTGGTAACCGATGCTAAGGATCAATTTAACCATCTTACGGGTTCGCCCGAAGTAAGCATGACGATGAATTCCGATGGTGCACGTCGTTGGGCCGCCTTAACCAAAGCAAGTATAGGCAGGGCCATAGCCATTGTTCTTGATGGAGTGGTTTACTCGGCTCCTCGTGTGAACGGAGAAATCAGCGGGGGAGAGTCTGCAATTACCGGTCATTTTACAATTGAAGATACTAAAGACTTGGCCAATACGCTGAAGTCAGGCCGTATGCCGGCGCCAGCCCGCATTGTACAAGAAGAAATCGTAGGGCCTACCCTCGGTGCACAGTCTATCCGGCAGGGCGTTATCTCGTTTATTATCGCTTTTATTCTGTTGATGATCTACATGGTGATGATGTATGATTTCATACCGGGCATGATAGCCAATGGTGCCTTGCTTATCAACTTATTCTTTACATTAGGCATTCTTACATCGTTCCAAGCGGCACTTACCATGTCGGGTATTGCAGGTATGGTGCTCTCTTTAGGTACTGCCGTCGATGCGAATGTGCTTATTTATGAGCGAACCAAAGAGGAACTCCGAGCCGGAAAGGGACTCCGACAGGCAATGGCCGCTGGTTATGGCAATGCTTTCAGTGCCATTCTCGACTCTAATGTTACTTCACTTCTTACAGGTATCATTCTTTATGTATTCGGTACCGGGCCCATCCGCGGCTTTGCCACCACTTGGATGATCGGTATTGTATGTTCGTTCTTCAGTGCCGTATATCTGACACGTCTTGTTTATGAGCACCAGTTAAAGAAAGACAGGTGGATGAATCTCAACTTTACAACGCGCTTTTCGAGAAATTTAATGCAAGACAAAGCATATCGGTTCATGGCTATGTATAAGAAAACCTTTGCATTTGCCGCTGTTGCCGTTATTGTCTTCATCGGAAGTTTCATTGTTCGCGGACTTGCACAAAGTATCGATTTCACCGGTGGACGCAATTATGTAGTACAGTTTGAGAAACCGGTAGAACCCGAGGAAGTTAGGACTGTTTTGGCTAAGGCTTTCCCAGAAAGTACCACGGGAGCCCTTGCGTTGGGTACAGACAATAAAACCATTCGTATTTCTACCAACTACAAGATAGAGAGCAACAGTCCTACGATAGACGATGAAGTAGAAACCAAGCTCTATAATGCATTGAAAGCCGATGGATTAGTATCACAAAAGAACGTGCAAGACTTTAAGAATCCCGACATTCGACAGGGCGGTTCCATTATCAGCAGTACAAAAGTAGGCCCCTCGGTTGCTAAGGATATCACCAACGGAGCGATTGTCAGTGTGATTATAGCACTTGTTGCCATCTTCTTGTATATCCTTATTCGTTTCCGCAATGTGGCATTCTCCGTAGGTTCTACTATTGCCTTAGCCTTGGATGCCCTTACTGTTATTGGTTTGTTCTCGCTGTTGCAAGGCTTTGTGCCGTTCAGTCTCGAGATCGATCAGACCTTTATAGGTGCCATACTTACCGTGATCGGTTACTCTATCAACGACAAAGTGGTGGTGTTCGACCGTATTCGAGAGAACCTGCGTCTGCATCCTAAGCAGGATATACAGACACTCTTCAACGATAGTATCAACCAAACATTATCGCGTACCATTAATACATCGTTCTCAACTTTGATAGTATTGCTTTGCATATTATTCCTTGGCGGTAAGAGTATACAGCCGTTCGCATTTGCCATGACGATGGGTGTTATCTTCGGAACGTTGTCATCTATCTTTATTGCATCGCCGATCGCTTACCTCGTGATGGGTAGGAAAATTAAGGAAGATGTTCATGCTGAAGTTGAAACAGTGAAAGCATAACGGCAAAATAGTTATTATACATTATTATAATATGGGTTGCATCCGTGTCGTGGGTGCAATCCATATTTTTTATATTCCGCTTTTTCGTTATTTCCGGAAGTCCGTTCTATCGTTTACTTCTCTTTATTTTTCAGTTTATAGGCATATTACCTAACGCAGACATACCTTATATTTGTTGCGCATATGTATATTATATAATGAGGATGTATAGAATGTGTATCCATAGAGATATATGTAATTTTATTAGCAACATAGTGCTAATAATTCTTAAATAATATACGCTTTATGCAGGGAAAGCATAGGAATATACTCTATTAATAATAAAACGCATGAAAATAGAAAAACAATTAATAGGTTCCATTCTATCTTGATAAGCAACCGGAAATATTGGAACCTTTAAAACACAGAATATTATTATGAAACGAAAAGGGGTATTTTTGTTGGTTAACTTACTGATGTTAACAATGGGATTTGTAGGATGCAGCAACGATAATGAGAAAACAAAAGACGATGCACCACTCACTTTAAGGAACTTTGTTCATACGGGCTGTAAGGATAAAGCGACTTCTGCTAAGGCTATATCCGCCGGTTTCCCGCAGTTGGATGGCTATGAAGAAAGTGTAGAGTACAGTTGTAAAAGCAGCGGACGGCTTTACATCAGGCACGTGAATGCCGTTTTTAACTGCTGTGCAGAGGAGCTTAGGGCAAATGCATCAGTGACAGACAATCGTATTATCATTACAGAAAGCGAGAAAAGCAGTGCATGCGACTGCATCTGTCCTTACGATTTGTCGTTCGAAGTAGGCCCTTTAACTGATGGGAAATATACGGTCGTTATCAACAGAGATACCCAAGAATACACCACATTCGTTATAGATTTCGATAAAAACCTTTCGGGGAGATTTGTTATTTCAAAAGAAAAATAGCCGTAAGTTTTTGGTATTTCCGGCTTTTCATTTAGGCATTAACGTTCACGATCGGCTTGCGGGAACTATCCAATATGTATTTTATTGATTTCGAATGCCTCACCCGGTGATATCGTTGCGTATATGTTCATAAAACTGTTCGATGATATTGAGCATATCATCGGGCAGATAACCGTAAGTCTTTTCTATGAATGTCTCGGGTATTTCGTAATAGGCTTCGGCAATACTGCCACAGATGGCGGCCTTAGTGTCCGTGTCTCCTTTGGCCATGACGGCTATACGTATGGCATCTTCGAAGCTCTCGCTCTCGAGAAAGCACCGTATCGCCCACGGTACCGTCTCCATGCACGTACTGTCGAAATGCCCTTCGTCACCAATTTTATAAATATCTTGTAACGACGGAATGTCGTACCCGAAGCTACGTTTAACTGTATTTTCCACCTCATCTTTAGTAATTCGGCACGTTCTTAGCCAGTAAATAAGCGTCGCTACGCACTGTGCACCTTTGATACCTTCACGATGACAGTGACTTACTTCGGCACTCTTTTTGGCTTCCTCCATCACTTCGTGATAGTCATTGAATATCCATCCCACCGCACTTACGCGCATGGCGGAGCCGTTTCCATAGGAACTTTGCGGCAAAGGATTATCGGATAACAGCCATTTCTCGAACATTCCGCCGTAACCTCCCTTAGGCCGAGGATAACGATGGCACCAGTCTAAGAGCGCCTCTTGGTAGTTTCGTTTATTGAGAATGGCATCTGCAATGGCGATAGTACAGATTGTATCGTCGGTATAATCATCCGACGTCGTAAATAACTGGAACCCCTCTTGCGGTGTTTCGTCGAATTCGAAACGTGAACCGATAATATCTCCGATGATTGCTCCAAGCATATTTTTCCGGTACTTTGGTATTGTGTACTCCCACCGAGAATCGAACTCGGATCAAAGGTTTAGGAAACCTCCGTTCTATCCATTTAACTATGGGAGCCCGTTTAATAGTGATGTCTGCCGAAGAGCATGCTGAAATCTGTTTCGCGTTGCTCCTGTGCCGCCTATCTTATGCAAAGATAGTGCAAATCGAACGCAATCAAACTTGTTTGAGATTGCTGAGATGCCGCCTATCTTATGCAAAGATAGTGCAAGTCGAATGCAATCAAACTTGTTTGAGATTGCTGAGATGCCGCCTATCTTATGCAAAGATACAAGAATTTATACATATCTCAAAATAAAACATGGGTTTATTTTGTTTGGCTTATACATAATGTGCAATGTACATGCGAGCATGGTATAACAGAGATGAAATATAGGTCTGTCGTACTTAAAGATATGGTTTGATGTCGTCGTCTGCCTTGTTTTGTCATGGAAGAAATATAGGAAATTTGGTGTTTTTTTTGTTCTTTGGCTGAAAACATGGTCGGAATAATAAGTGTAAAATGGTAATATGAAACCAAAATAGCAAAATTGAACCGCGGGAATAACGTATAGGCAAAATTGGTTCAATATTTGTATTCAATAAGTTTGAATTTGTTATTCCTTTGGTAAATGAGGGCTTAACTTTGCAAACGCATAAGAGAAACCCGACCAACACACGAAGAATATAGTTGACATCGATGCAACTGCAAGGTAGTAAATAGTAAGAGTAATCTTGCCTATTCTATAAAAGAAAGAAGTTGATTGGATGATTTAAACTTAGACTAAATAATTTTAAAGTAATATAAGTGGTTTTATAAGAGGTCGTGCCCGTGACCGGTACGGCCTCTTTTCAAAGCATCAGGCAGGCTTTGCATTCTCGTTTATGCTATATGATAAGTAGTGTTGTGAAGGTTCCGACAAAGAATTGTTCATTATTGAAAAACGAAATACTCTAATTATTTATGAGAGTCATAACCAGAATGTTATTGCTTGCTTCCGTGATCATGGTATCGGAAACCGGAACGGCAGCAGATTTTAAGTCGCACATCAGTTTGAAACAACCCGGAAATGCAGCGAAGACGTATCAGCTAACAGAGCAAAACGGTATGCTTACAACTCCTTCCGCCTTGCCTATATCTATCAAAAAAGAAGTGAATATGCAGGGAACAGACGAGGTGCTTACAATAAAGATCAACACAAAACACAAAGTATATATTAATTTCGGTGCCGAATTGAGTACCGATTTCGCTACGGACGACTGCGAGTTTTATATGCCGGGTTTCTGGTATCATAAGAACTTGCGGTCGCCGAAAGAAGCCCCTTCTTTTCATACATCCAAGAGCTGGAATTTCCGTGAAGACCGCCTGTCGTCGCCACTTGTAGGCGTTTACGATGCCAAAACGGGTAACGGAGTTACCGTGTTGCGCCATGTAGACGAGCCGGCCGAGGCACTTGTCGCCGCTATGGAGGGCGAAGTCATCCTGTCGGGCAGCACTTCGTTAGGCTATTTAGGGTTCGATAACGAAAGCGGAACGGCAAAGCTCACCTTCGGTTATCCCTATGTAGAGTCGCCAAAACGCTATATACGTAAACTTACCCTTGCTCCTTCCGTTACTTCTTTTGTCAAGTTAGAGCCCGGAGAAACCAAGGTGTTGACGTGGCGCATACATCATACCGCGGCCAAAGATTTCGGTCGTTTCGTTTCCAACACGTGGGAATATTGCTTCGATCGGCTAAATCCTACCCCCGTAAAGGCGATCTATACAGCCGATCAGATGAAAGCACAGCTCACGAACTACTTTCGTAAGTCGTTCGTAGACAAGTACCAGCTGAAATACAATTCGGGTATGACTATCCCGATCGATGACTGTAAGCCTTCTTCAGAGGTACAGATAGGTTTTTGCGGGCGCGTGTTGCTCAACGCATTCAATGAGATCGAGTACGGCGAAGCACATAAACAGCAAGACCTTGTGCGCATGGGAACCGAGATATTCGATAGCTTTTTGGCGAACGGATTTACTCCGCGCGGCTATTTCCACGACTTCGTAAACTTTAAAATCGGTATGCCCAAGAACGATATACATTCCATCCGCCAGCAGTCGGAAGCCATCTACGCCGTGCTCCACTACCTGAAGTACGAACGAGATAGGGGACGTATGCACAGAGAATGGGAAAAGAAAATGCGCTACTTGCTCGATAATCTGATAACATTGCAGAAGGCCGACGGTCATTTCGCCCGTAAATTCAACGACGACGGCAGCGATGTAGATGCCTCCGGAGGCAGCACTCCCTCGGCTACATCTACGCTCGTGATGGGCTATAAATACTTCGGAGACAAAAAATACCTGAAGTCTGCCAAAGCTACGGTAGACTATTTGGAGAAGAATATCATATCTAAAAGCGACTATTTCTCATCGACTCTCGATGCTAACTGCGAGGATAAAGAGGCCGCTATCGCAGCCGTAACGTCTACATACTATCTGGCCATGGTTACTAAAGGGGCCGAACGGCAGCACTATATCGAACTGTGTAAGCAGGCTGCATATTTTGCCTTGTCGTGGTATTACCTGTGGGATGTGCCGTTTGCCCAAGGACAAATGCTTGGCGACCTCGGTTTCCATAGCCGCGGATGGGGCAATGTATCGGTAGAAAACAACCATATCGACGTGTTCGTCTTCGAACTTCCGCACATTTTGAAGTGGCTCTCGACGGCGGTAAACGAACCGCGTTTCGCCCGTATGTACGATGTTATCTACTCGTCGCTCAACCAGTTGTTACCTGTAGAGGGGCACCTCTGCGGCATCGGGGTGCCCGGATTTTATCCCGAGGTGGTGCAACATACCACGTGGGATTATGGACATAACGGCAAAGGGTTTTACAACGACATCTTCGCACCGGGCTGGACAATCGCCTCGTTATGGGAGCTTTATTCGCCCGAACGTACAAGCAATTTCTTAAAGTAATAGAAAATAAAACTGTTGCAGAAACACTGTATATGTGGTGTTTCTGCTTTTTGTTTTTGCTTTTTTGCGGCTTTTACTCGTTAAAACATGCCGTATAATTGCGATATACATACCATGTAAGTTCAATATACGTTATAAACAGCTTTGCAAACAGCCGTGTTTACGAGAAGATTTTGATTACTCTTGCGGTTTTCTCCCGATAAATGATTAACTTTGGCTCTTAATAATAGCATGCAAACCTTCATGAAACTTTTCAGACCGGTCGTCTATATTTTGTTGCTGTTGCTTATGCCTGTCGCCGCCGGAGCCAACTATATGTTCAAGCATATAGGGGTTCAACAAGGCTTGTCGCAGAGTACCGTCTACGCTATTCTGCAAGACCGTACGGGTTTTATATGGTTCGGAACGAAAGCAGGGCTCAACCGTTTCGACGGTACAACCATCAAGGTGTATCATCGCCAGAACGATGCGCACAGTTTAGGCAGCGAGGTAATCAATGTTTTGTTTGAAGACAAGCGCGGACATATATGGGTGGGAACCGACGAAGGCGTTTATATTTACACGCCCGAGACCGATGCCTTTGCCCGCTTTTCTGTGCGTACAGCCAATAGAGTCACGGTAAAGAATAATGTTACCCAGATCTGTGGCAGAGGTAATAAGGTATATATAGCTGCCAATGAACAGGGCCTTTTCTGTTATGATCTCGATACCGAGCAGCTGCACAATTATCGTTTAGCCGGTCATCCCAATATATCCGGCATGGGTTTCGATGCAAAAGGCAATATGTGGATAGGCTTTTTCGGAGGCGGACTTTATTATTCTTCCAACGACAGAGGGCGCATGCTTCATGCTTTTAAGGATGCTTCGGGCGAGGAATATTTTCGGGGCGACATCGTATCGAGTACTGTTCCCGTCGGTTCCCATACGCTGATGGTGGGCTCGGATCGTCATGGTTTGTGTGCTATCGATATGCGCAATCGCGGCGTGAAGTCCATCGTATCGAGGGAAAACGGGAAGAATGTCTTCGTTCGCAACCTGATACGAAACGGCAATGAGATATGGGCTGCCACGGAGATGGGACTCTATGTGTACGATATCGTGCACGGAAACATACAGCATTTCGGGTATGAACCATCGAATCCCTACTCGCTTTCCGATAATCCTCTGTACGGATTGTGCCGCGACAGAGAGGGAGGAATGTGGGCAGGTTCTTATTTCGGCGGCGTAAACCATATGCCCAAACAGTATCCGGTGTTCGATAAATTTATTCCGCAGATAGGTAATGCCCATGCTATTCATGGCAGGCATGTGCGCGAGATGCGGCAAGACGGCAACGGAAATATATGGATTGGTTCCGAAGACGGGGGGCTCAACTGCTTCAATCCTCGTACAGGAACATTCTCGTTCGTAACAGAGAGTGCCGCTTTCCCGAATATTCACGGCCTTTGTGTGGATGGCAAAAACCTGTGGGTAGGCACGTTTTCTTATGGTTTGAAGCTCATCGATATCGATAACCGTCGTGTTATAAAATCGTTTGCTGCCGACGGTAAGGCCGGTTCGTTGCGCGATAACACCGTGTTTGCCATCTGTCTGTCGCGCCGAAACGACCTGTGGCTCGGCACAATCCGCGGTCTGTGTCGTTACAATCGGGAGCGCGGAACGTTCGAATATGACAAAGGTGTGCCCTTTATACTCATCAACGATGTGTACGAAGATGTCCGCGGAAATCTGTGGGTGGGCACGCAAACCGACGGCGTATATTGCTTGCAGGCAGCGAATGGCAAGTGGAAACACTACACGCATGCGACAAGCAAGAGCGGTCTTTCGTCGGATAAAATCATCAGTATATTCGAAGATAGCGGCGGACAGCTATGGGTTACCACTCAAGGAGCAGGTGTTTGTCGGTACGATAGCCGCCGAGATGCATTCGAAGTAGTACCAATTCCGCAATATACACCTGCACAAACGGTCTTTCAGATCGTAGAAGATAATGAAGGACTCTTTTGGCTTTCTACCTATAATGGTATCATCAGTTACAATCCCGATAATAAAGAATCTAAAATATATGCTACGGCCAACGGTCTTTTGGATAATCAATTCAATTACAAATCATCGTTGGTAGATGCCGAAGGACGTATCTATTTCGGCAGTCTGAACGGTCTTATCCGTTTTTCTCCGCGCATGTTGAAAGGGCAAGCCAAGGTACCTAAGATTGTTGCCACCGAGCTGCGTATCGGCAATTCGGTGATAGACAACTTCTCACCCAACACTCCGTTGGCCGCAAGCATTACGTTTACCAAAGAACTTATCTTGGCCCACGACCAGAATTCGTTTTCGGTACGCGTGGTAGCCCTGTCGTTTGCCACTCCTCAGTTGAACCAAATGGAGTACAAACTCGATGGTTACGACCGCGAATGGCAGCGGATGAGAACCGATAACTATATAGCCTATACCAATTTGCCTGCGGGCGATTACAGGTTACTTGTGCGTGTGAAAGGCGATAACGGCGTATGGTCGCGCAAGATTTACCAATTGTCGATCACCGTAAAGCAGCCGTTTTGGCTGTCTGCATGGGCAAAACTTTTCTATACGATCTTTATTCTTCTGATCGTATGGTGGGTGTACAGAAACATTGAATTGCGTTCCAAGCGCCGGCATACGCGTGCTCTCGAACTGTTGGAACACGAGAAAGAGCAGGAAATGTATCAGAGCAAGATACATTTCTTTACCAATGTAGCGCACGAAATTCGCACTCCGTTAACCTTAATCAAGGGACCTCTCGAGAATATATTGCAGGGAAAGAAGGTGGAAAATAAAGAAGTACAAGATGATTTGAATATCATGTACAAGAATACGAACCGTCTCAACGACCTCATCAACCAACTTCTTGATTTCAGAAAGACCGAAAGCAGCGGGCTTAGAATGAACTTCGAATACTGCAATATCGGCAAGATAGTGACGGAAGTTTACGACCGTTTCCGCCCTCTGATGCGCGAAAAAGGTATCAATGCTACGCTTAGTCTGCCCGCAGAGGCCGTGCATGCGTATGTCGACCACGAGGCCTTTACCAAGATAGTGAGCAATCTGATGAACAATGCCGTGAAGTATTGTGCCTCGAGAGTATCGGTAATGTTGTCGAAACATGAAGAGGAATTCGTGTTGACTGTTATGAACGACGGCAGTATAATTCCATCTACTATGCGTGAAAAGATATTCATGCCCTTTTTCCGCATGGATACAGCGGTGAAATCTTCTACTACCGGCACCGGTATAGGGCTTGCTATCGCGCGGTCTCTGACCGAATTGCACGGCGGACATATAGAGATGGACGACAGCAAAGACATGAATATCTTCCGATTGACGCTGCCCGTGAATCAGGAAGACACCATCCGCCTTGCCGATAACGACGGCATCGACCATTCGCAGACTGCCTCTGCAGATACTCCGGAAAGCAGCTTTACCCACGATTATACGTTGCTTGTGGTGGAAGACAACGTACAGATGCTGGAGTATCAGAAGGCAAAATTGCAGACTGAATATAACGTGTTGACAGCTTCTGATGGCGAAGAAGCGCTGCAAGTTCTTGCCCGTCACACTGTTAATGCTATCGTTACTGATGTGATGATGGAGCCTATGAATGGCTTTGAGCTGTGCCGTAGTGTAAAACATAATGTGGAATACAGCCACATTCCCGTAATCCTGCTTACGGCAGTTACCATGGAAGCCGCCAAAATAGAAGGCATGGAGAGCGGTGCCGATGCCTATATAGTGAAGCCGTTCCGTATGGATTACCTGCTCAGTACTATCAAAAACCTGCTCATTACGCGCGAGAATATCAAGAAAGCTTATTCGGATTCGCCTTTCGTATCGTCCAACAGTGTGTCGATAAGCAAAGCTGATGCGGAGTTCCTTGCACGGTTGGAGCGGGTTATGAATAGCAACATTTCGAACAGTGAGTTCAATGTAGACCGCATGGCTGCCGATATGAACATGAGTAGAACCAGCTTGAACCGTAAGATCAGGGGTACTCTCGACGTGTCGCCCAACGACTATATTAAGATCGAACGCCTCAAACGTGCCGCACAACTGCTTAAAGAAGGCAAGACAAAGATCAATGAAGTGTGCTACAGAGTGGGCTTCAGTACGCCTTCTTACTTCACCAAGTGCTTTTATAAGCAATTCGGAATGCTTCCGAAAGAGTTTCTTGTGCAACAGAAAGATGAACAGAAAGAGGCCTGAAAATATTATGTGCGATTTTATAATCAATATTAAAACTAACTTAGCATGAAAGAATTTAAAGCTATTGCCATAGCTGCGATGTTGACAGTTGCGGCTCCTGCTGCAGTTGCAGTTGCCGATTGCGACGACATTTATCGCAATCCGGTTATTCCGAATAGCGCTCCTGATCCTACTGTTATCCGCGCGAAAGACGGATATTTTTATCTTTATGCCACGGAAGATGTTCGCAACGTGCCTATTTACAGATCGAAAGATTTGGTAGAATGGGTGTTTTTAGGTACGGCATTTACCGATGATAGCCGTCCTAAATGGAATTCTAAGGGCGGTATATGGGCGCCCGACATCAATTACATTAACGGAAAATACGTGCTATATTACTCTAAATCGGAGTGGGGAGGTATATTAACCTGCGGTATAGGCGTAGCCACGGCCGAACGTCCGGAAGGTCCGTTTACCGATCACGGTAGTCTTTTCATCAGTAAAGAGATCGGCGTAGTGAACAGTATCGACCAGTTTTACATCGAAGACAAAGGACATAAGTACCTTTTCTGGGGCAGTTTCTGCGGTATATACGGCATTGAACTGAGTGCCGACGGACTGTCTGTAATGCCCGGAGCCAAGCCCCGTCAGGTTGCGGGCACGTTTATGGAAGGCACATACATACATAAGCATGACGGTTATTATTATCTCTTCGGTTCACAGGGCACCTGTTGCGAGGGCAACCGCAGTACCTATCGTATTACTTACGGGCGTTCCAAAAACCTCTTCGGGTCGTATGTAGACAAGGAAGGGCGCCCGCTTCTCGAAAATAATTACGATGTGTTGATCCACGGCGACGAACGTGTGGCAGGCACAGGGCATAATGCCGAGTTCGTTACAGACGATAACGACAACGATTGGATACTGTATCATGGCTTCAAACGCAGTGATGCCGGTGCCGGTAGATTGGTATGGCTCGACCGCGTAGAGTGGATAGACGGATGGCCTCATGTGGCTGGCAATCACCCTTCGGAGGCATCGGAAAAGCCGGTATTCAATACCATCAGCCTTGCCGATCCTACCATCTTCTTCGACAACGGTACGTATTATCTTTACGGAACCTCGTTGGCCGACGGCTTCAAAGTGTACACCTCGAAAGATCTGAAGACGTGGGAAGGCCCTGCAGGAGTATCCGGCGGACTGGCTCTGAAGCGCGGCGATGCCTTCGGCACGCAGGGTTTTTGGGCGCCACAGGTATTCAAACGCGGAGGTACCTATTATATGTATTATACTGCCAACGAGCATCTGGCTGTGGCAGAGGCACAGAGTCCTCTCGGTCCGTTCCGCCAGAAAAAGCTCTCGATGGTGCCTGCAAAAGTGAAAGAGATAGATCCTTTCGTGTTTTTCGATACCGATGGAAAAGCGTATCTCTACCATGTAAGACTCATAGACGGCAATCGTATCTACGTAGCAGAGCTTAATAAAGACCTTAAAAGCATGAAAGAAAATACCGCTCGCGAATGTATATCGGCTGAAAAGGGATGGGAAGACACCGCCGATGCTGCATGGAAGGTGTGCGAAGGGCCCACGGTAGTGAAGATAGACGGTACATATTATCTATTTTACTCGTGCAATGATTTCCGTAGTAAAGACTATGCAGTGGGCTATGCCACGGCAAAATCGCCTCTCGGACCGTGGGTAAAGCATAAAAGCCCCATCATCTCACGGCAGTTGATTGGTGCAAACGGTACCGGTCACGGAGAGCTTTTCAAAGATAAGGACGGCGATTGGGCATATGTATTCCATACGCATCGGAGCGATGATAGGGTGGTTCCGCGTAAGGTGGCTATCGTTAAATTGCGCCTTGGCAAGCATGGTTTCGAGCTTGTGGAAGGCTCTTTCCGTTATCTTGGCAAGTAATTAAGAGCGTTGTTCCCCCGTTCTGTTTGTTCCGCAGAACGGGGGAATGCCTGTTTTGCCATTCTTATACGAGAGGTATATATTATCATGTCTTTCAATTCTTTTTATGTCTTTTTGGAATACGCGATACATTTGATGCCCCTACATGGTATGCCTGTTGGCGATAGAGTGCCCGCCTGTCGGTGTTGGACTAATACATCAGTTTTATTATAATCAAAAATAAAAATAGTTTTCCGTTCCTATTATACCTCTTTGTATTTTAGAATAGGCCGAGAATTTTCATTGTCTTTTTTTCATAATTAGCAGACGGGATTATAATATTTTTTAGTAAATTTGCATACGATTTTACCATTTACCCCAAACAAACCATAAAAGTGCATATAGCAATAGCAGGAAATATCGGCAGCGGAAAGACCACATTGACCACGATGTTAGCCAAATATTACGGGTGGATACCCAGATTTGAGCCGGTAGATGTCAATCCGTACCTGTCAGATTATTATAAAGACATTTCCAGATGGTCGTTCAACATGGAAATTTACTTCCTTAAACAGCGCTTCAACGACCTGATAGAGATTTCACATTCTACGGATACCGTTATTCAAGACCGTTCCATCTTCGAGGGGGTATATGTTTTTACAGCCACGAATAAGGCGATGGGCAACCTTTCTGACCGCGATTATCAAACTTATATGGACTTGTTCGACTCGATGATGATGATTGTCAACCTGCCCGACTTGATGATCTATCTTCGTGCTTCGGTGCCTACGTTGGTAGCTAATATACAGAAACGAGGCCGCGATTATGAACAGGAAATGAAGTTGGAGTATCTGGAAAATCTTAACAAACGCTACGAAGATTTTATCTTCGATAAGTATAAAGGGCGCCTTCTGGTAATCGATGTAGACGATATTGATTTTCAACATAACCGACAGGAGTTCGCCGGAATAGTCGATAAGATCGATGCCGAACTTTTTGGACTGTTCTCGCATGAAGCCGGCAGGTAGCGGCCGGGTATCGCAGAGAGTGCAATAAATAGATAACAATGTGCTGTGTACATATATAATAAGGTATGCATAGCCGGTTGTAATCCCACAATTTGTAATTAAATCATCATATTATGCATATAGCAATAGCAGGAAATATCGGCAGTGGAAAGACCACTCTTACCAAGATGCTCGCCAAACGTTATGGTTGGAACCCACGGTTTGAGCCGGTAGACAATAATCCTTATTTGGACGACTTTTATGCCGACATGAAACGATGGGCATTCAATTTGCAGGTTTACTTCCTGAGTAAGCGCTTTAAAGAGGTGGTGGAGATATCACAGAGTAACGAGGCAATTATTCAAGACCGCACCATTTTCGAAGACGCACGTATTTTTGCGCCCAATTTGCATGAGATGGGAATGATGAGCGATCGTGACTTTGATAACTATTCACATCTGTTTGATTTGATGATGTCGTTGGTTCGACTGCCGGATTTGATGATCTATATCCGTTCTGCTATCCCCAACTTGGTGTCGCATATACAGAAACGAGGGCGCGATTTCGAGAAGTCGATACGCATAGATTACCTAAATGGTTTGAATAAGCGTTACGAGGACTGGATAGAAACGTATAAAGGAAACCTGATTATCGTAGAAGGTGATGTGATGAATTTTGAGGAGAGTGCGCACGATTTCCAAAAGATAACCGATATGATCGATGCAAAACTCTACGGTTTATTCCCTATGAATGAAGATAAATAACGGTTTCTCAGGAGCGTGGCGTGCATATTCGTTTGGTTTGAATGATAGACTGTGCCTTTTAATAAATATAGTTTGAGCCTTGATGTTTGTCAATAAAAAGTTGTAATTTTGCATCTGAAATTTATTTATGTATCGATAAATGGAACAGAAGAACTTTAAGCGTACGACCGTAACTGCAGCATTGCCTTATGCCAATGGCGGTGTACATATAGGGCATCTTGCCGGTGTGTATGTGCCGGCCGATATCTATGTGCGTTATCTCCGGCTGAAAAAACAGGATGTAATCTTCATCGGAGGCTCCGATGAGCATGGTGTACCCATCACGATACGTGCCCGTAAGGAGGGCATCACGCCGCAGGATGTCGTCGACCGCTATCATTCTTTAATCAAAAAGAGCTTCGAGGAATTCGGTATTTCGTTCGATATTTACAGTCGTACCACTTCTGAAACGCATCATAACCTTGCTTCTGATTTCTTTAGAAAGCTCTACGACAACGGCAAGTTGATAGAAAAAGAAACCGAACAGTACTACGATGAAGAAGCTCATCAGTTTCTTGCCGACCGATATATAGTAGGAGAATGCCCTCATTGTCATAACGACCATGCTTACGGAGACCAATGCGAGCGGTGCGGGAGCGACCTTTCACCGATGGAACTCATCGATCCGCATTCCACAATTAGCGGTTCTAAGCCTGTTATCAGGAAAACAAAGAACTGGTATCTTCCGCTGAACGAATATCAAGAATGGCTGAAGCAATGGATTTTGGAAGACCACCAAGAATGGCGATCTAATGTGTACGGGCAGTGTAAAAGCTGGTTAGACATGGATTTGCAGCCCCGTGCAATGACGCGAGACCTCGATTGGGGCATCCCTGTTCCTGTGGATGGGGCCGACGGAAAGGTGCTTTACGTGTGGTTCGATGCGCCGATAGGCTACATATCCAATACGAAAGAGCTCTGCGACCGTGAGCCCCAAAAGTGGGGAAAGTGGGAAACGTGGTGGAAAGACGAGGAAACTCGGCTCGTTCATTTCATCGGGAAAGACAACATTGTGTTCCATTGTCTGATTTTCCCTGTAATGCTTAAAGCTCATGGGGGGTATATCTTGCCCGACAACGTGCCGGCCAACGAGTTCCTGAACCTCGAAAACGATAAGATTTCTACGTCGCGCAACTGGGCCGTGTGGTTGCATGAATATCTCGCAGACCTACCGGGTAAGCAGGATGTTTTGCGCTATGTGCTCACTGCTAATGCCCCTGAAACGAAAGATAACAACTTTACTTGGAAGGATTTTCAGGAGAGAAACAACAACGAATTGGTAGCTGTATATGGCAATTTCGTTAATCGTGCTTTGCAATTAACCAAGAAATATTTCAACGGTATTGTCCCTGTATGCGGCGAATTGCTTGAGGTTGATCGGCAAGCACTTAGCGAATTTAAAAACGTAAAGCAGGATGTAGAGACTTTGCTCGATGCATTTAAGTTCCGTGATGCGCAGAAAGAGGCGATGAATCTTGCCCGTATCGGCAACAGATACATAACAGAATGCGAGCCTTGGAAGGTATGGAAAACTGATCCGAAGCGTGTGGAAACGATCCTATACATCAGTCTTCAGCTCGTTGCCAACCTCGCCATTGCCTTCGAACCGTTCCTTCCGTTCAGTTCAGAAAAACTGCGTAAGATGATTAACCTTGACCGGTTTGAGTGGAACCAACTTGGAAGTACAGACTTGTTACAGCCCGGTCACGCACTCGCAGAGCCCGAATTGCTCTTCGAAAAGATAGAAGACGAGGTGATAGAACGCCAGCTGCAGAAGCTCGAGGCTACGAAGAAAGCTAACGAAGCAGCCTCTTACAAGGCCAAGGAGATAAAACCGACGATAGCATTCGGCGATTTCGAGAAATTAGATATCCGTGTGGGGCGCATCAAGCATTGCGAACGAGTAAAGAAAGCCAATAAACTACTCAAGTTTACCATTGATGACGGCAGCGGTACCGACCGCATAATCGTGAGCGGAATAGCCAAATTTTACGAGCCGGAAGAACTGATTGGCAAGGATGTTTGTTTCATTGCCAACCTCGCTCCGCGCAAACTGATGGGCATAGAGAGCCAAGGTATGATCCTTTCGGCCGAAAACTTCGATGGCAATTTGAGCGTAACAACCGTTATGCGTGAGGTGAAGCCCGGCAGTCCTGTGTGCTGATGTTCGGTATCTATGGTTATGTCGTTCCGGCTAAATAGAACCTTTACAAGAATATATATGTCGTTTTGATATGAGTAAGAATATACTCGGCAGAGTTTTTACCGAGTATATTCTTAGCTGAACCGATATTTTAAAATAATCTATACAGTTATTTCTTTTAAATTCCTTTAACTGTCTAAGCAATCTTTTACTTTCTTGTACCCTGTTTTTAGATTATCTTCACCATTGAAATTAGTAATGAATAGACTTTTAAGATAGCAGCTTCCCTCTTTATAGTATAGACTCACAGCGGGCGAAGTTCTGTTATCGATATGCGGTACAGATTCTTCTTTTGAGAGTGATTTCGTAAAATCAAAAGCCATGCAATTATCTGTCATCCTATATAAAGATAAGAAAAATCGTTTTTTCTTTTGCTTATCTATTGCCATAAAGACAATGGATAAGAGTAATGTTAGTAGGATATTTACTTAATAAAATACAGAGAAATAAAAATTATAGATTTTCTTATCATTTATCAGGACTTTTGTAAATCGTCGCTTATCGTTGAGGTGAAACAGTTTAGAGGATGATGGAATGCCGGTAATGAATAATAATTAAAAAATACTTGTATATCCAAAATAAGGTGATTCTCTATAGTTTTTATCATTTCTTTTGATGGATGGTTACTTGTTTTTTATTAATTTTGCAACGATAACAAACACTTATAAGACATGAGAAAAGCTATAACATTTATTTTATTATTACTGTCTGCGGCGTTTGCAAGCGCCCAAATGGCAGATCCGGTTCATGCCTCATCACAATTGAAAACCGATGGAAGCGCCATCGGAGAGATTGTTTTCAGTTTGAAAATCGATGCCGGATGGCACGTATATTCTTCTAATCTCGGTTCCGATGGGCCTATACAGGCATCTTTCCATGCCACGAAAATGGAGGGAGCAGAGCCGGTGGGCGGTCTTACGCATCGCGGAAACGAAATATCGAAATACGATAATGTCTTCGGAATGCGCCTGCGTTATTTCGAAAACAGCGTGCAATTCGTTCAAAAGGTAAAGTTTACAAAACCAGATTACAAGATAGATGCCTACCTCGAATACGGTGCATGCAACGACCAGAGCTGCATGCCGCCGCAGCAAGTTTCGCTCGTTAAAGCCGGTAAATCGCCGGCTGTAGATGTCAAAGCGGCCAAAGAGGAACAGAAAAAGGAGACGGCAGCGGGCGGAAAGATACAAGAAACGTCGGTCGACAGCACCGTTTCTGCAACTTTGATACCTGCTGTGGCTTCGACAGACACAAGCAAGACCGCTGTTGCGGGTAATCTCTGGAAACCAGTCATCAAAGAGTTACGCGCTTTCGACGGCACTCCTACCGACGGTAACGGTTCGTTGTTCTACATTTTCTTTATGGGTTTCTTGGGCGGACTGCTCGCTCTGTTCACGCCATGTGTGTGGCCTATCATCCCTATGACGGTGAGTTTCTTCCTGAAACGTTCTAAAAATCGTGCCAAAGGACTGCGCGATGCCGTCACTTACGGCATCTCTATTATTGTGATATTCCTTACGCTCGGACTTCTTGTTACGTCGCTCTACGATCCGCACAAGTTGAACGAACTGGCCACAAGTGCCGCGTTTAACATCTTTTTCTTCCTGATGTTGGTCGTTTTCTCCTTATCCTTTTTCGGCTGGTTTGAGCTTCGACTGCCCGCCTCTTGGGGCAATAAGGTTGATAGCAAGGCCTCGGCAACCACCGGTTTGTTGTCTATTTTCCTCATGGCCCTTACGCTTGTGCTCGTTTCTTTCTCATGCACGGCACCCATTGTGGGACTTCTGCTTGTCGAGGCCGCCACATCCGGCAACCTTATAGGGCCTGCCATCGGCATGTTCGGCTTCGCTTTTGCACTGGCATTGCCGTTCACTTTGTTCGCCATCTTCCCCTCTTGGCTCAAACAGGCCCCCAAGTCGGGCTCGTGGATGAACACGATCAAGGTTGTTCTTGGGTTCATAGAATTGGCATTTGCACTGAAGTTTCTGTCGGTAGCCGACCTTGCTTACGGCTGGCATATCCTCGATCGTGAAGTCTTCTTGTCGCTTTGGATTGTGATATTCGGCCTGCTCGGTCTGTATCTCATCGGCAAACTCAAGTTTCAGAGCGACATGGTAGGGGGCGAAAACAAGCCTATGCCGGTGTTGTGCATTATGCTCGGCCTTTGTTCTTTGGCCTTCTCGGTTTACATGGTGCCCGGTCTGTGGGGCGCACCCTGTAAGGCTGTGAGCGCTTTTGCGCCTCCCATCAGTACGCAGGACTTCAATCTGAGCACCCATGAAGTACGTGCTGCTTACACAAGTTATGAGGAAGGAATGGCCGAAGCAGCCCGACAAGGCAAACCGGCATTTATAGATTTCACCGGTTTCGGTTGCGTGAACTGCCGGAAGATGGAGGCTGCGGTATGGACAGATCCTTCGGTTGCCGACATTCTGACCAAAGACTACGTGCTCATTTCGCTCTTTGTAGACGACAAGACGCCGCTTGCTGCACCGATAGAGATTATGGAGAACGGTCAGAAACGCACACTCCGTACCATCGGAGATAAGTGGAGTTACCTGCAACGCAGTAAGTTTGGCGCTAACACACAGCCCTTCTATGTGCCTGTAGATAACGATGGAAACCCGTTGGCCGGCTCTTTCAGCTATAAAGAAGATGTGCCTGCTTTCCTTGCTTTTCTCAACAAAGGATTGCAGAATTATAAAAAGCGCTGATAGTGCGCATATTCTACGGAACAAAACCCCACGGTGTCGGAATTCAAGATACCTGCGGTTTTGTTCTTTCCAAGCCTTTCTTTATTATCCATACCCATCTATCGAATTCCATAAAAACAACAAACCATGCTTGATAACGCTACGAAAACTCAGATTCTTCGGTTGATCGATCGCGAGGTAGTGCCCGCTGTAGGCTGCACAGAACCTATGGCTGTGGCGCTTTGTACGGCAAAGGCCGCCGAAACGCTCGGCATGCGTCCGCAGAAGATTACGGCTCTGTTGAGCGCGAACATTCTGAAAAACGCCATGGGGGTGGGCATTCCGGGCACAGGGATGATAGGTCTGCCCATCGCCATCGCCCTTGGTGCCATCGTCGGGCGGTCGGAATACCGGCTCGAAGTTATCAAAGACCTTACGCCGGAGACGCTGACTGAGGGCAAGACATTCATTGATGAACGCCGTATAGACATCCGACTGAAAAAGACAACCGAGAAACTTTACATCGAAATACGGTGCGAAGCGGAAGGCAATACGGCCGTGGCAATCATCACAGGCGGACATACGGACTTCATACGTGTGGAGCGTAACGGCGACGTGCTGCTCGACCGTTCCCGACAGACGGGCGAAACAACGGAGGAAAAAGACGTTTCGTTGAATTTGAAGATGGTCTACGACTTTGCCATGACTACGCCCCTTGCCGATCTGCGCTTCATTCTAAAGACTAAAGATTATAATCTCAAAGCAGCTGAAGAGTCGCGTAAGGGCAACTACGGCCACTGTCTCGGTAAGACGATGGACAGGCCTTTGAGCCACGGAATATTCGGAAACAGCATCTTTTCGCATATCCTTTCGAAGACAGCCTCGGCATGCGATGCCCGTATGGGGGGAGCTATGATCCCTGTAATGAGCAACAGCGGCTCCGGCAACCAAGGTATATGTGCCACAAACCCTGTGGTTGTGTTTGCTATGGAGAACGAAAACACCGAAGAAGAGCTCATTCGGGCGCTCACGTTGAGCCATCTTACGGCCATATACATTAAGCAGAGTCTCGGTAAACTATCGGCCCTTTGCGGCTGCGTGGTGGCAAGCATCGGTTCGAGTTGCGGCATTACCTACCTCATGGGCGGCGATTACAACCGCATCTGCCATGCCGTAAAGAATATGATTGCCAATCTTACCGGTATGATATGCGACGGAGCGAAGCCCAGTTGCTCGCTTAAAATCTGTTCAGGCGTAAGCACTGCGTTGCTTTCGGCGTTGCTCTCTATGGAGGGAAAGCACGTTACGGCAGCCGAAGGCATTATCGATGAGGATGTAGACCGCAGCATACGTAACCTTACGAGTATCGGTAAAGACGCCATGTGCGCCACAGACGACATGGTTCTTCGCATCATGACAAGTAAACAGAACTGCTGATCGTCGGGCATAGGTATCTGTCTCATAAAACGGCCCCTGCAACAGTAAATTACTTACATTGCAGGGGCTGTTTTGTTAGAATGCCCATCTAAGGCAGACAGAGAGCCTATTTAGCAACTACAGATAGTAAATCTATGAATTACAATCCTATATAGCTTTTCAGCGACTCTATATATTCTTCGAAAGCATGCCTGCCTTCCGGCGTTATCAGGCAGGTGGTGTGCGGCTTTTTTCCGATGAAACTTTTCTTTACATCGATATAGCCGGCTTTCGACAGTTTGTCTATCTGCACGCTCAAGTTGCCTGCCGTGGCGCCGGTCTGTTCCCTTATATAAACGAAATCTGCCTCGTCTACGCTTACTAAGAGCGACATTACGGCCAGTCGCAGCTCGCTGTGCAGCAACGGATCTAATGGTTTGAACATTGTTGTTTCTCTTTCTTACAATCTGTACTTCGGATATCTGCCAGTCGTTTATGAATGGACTTTACTATTGATAATAACGCCCGGAATCACCAAGGTAGCTATTGCAACGATTGCAAGCATTAGCATTTCGTGGCTTCCGGGCCACATAAGGCAGAAGTTTACGGCACAAATACCGCTGCCGAAAGCCATACCCGGAATGAGTTTATTGCCCACTACCAAACCCATAATGCTGCTGCAAAGCATCATAAGAATAATTATAATGGGCGTTAGGGGTATGTAACGCACGCGGTAGATGTCTGGATTTAACATAACAATGTAAAAGAGCACAGCGATTACAATGGTTATAATGCAGAATAAAAGCCATATCCAATGTACTACTTTCGATACAAACGATACCGGACGAATGGCATGTTTTTGGCCGATAAACCGGTTGATTGCAAAGCCAATGGCCGTCATAATGAACCAAAGGAAGTTCCATACCGGCCCGCCGCAATGCTCCCATAAATGACCTATAATCACTGCTGTGAAGGCCACGAGGCTACCCCAAACGATTAAAGGTGTACCTGCTTGTCGTTCTACATCGCGGCGGCTCTTCTCTATGGTCTCTCTGATGATTTCAATACTGCGCTCGGCTGTCAGTTCTTTTTCCATGTTGTAATGTTTTTAGGTCGACGGGAAGAGGCGGTAACCCCGTTCCCGTTCGAGGGTTATTTATTCTTGTTTGCAACTATTTCGGGTATGTTTTGGAGTTTTGCCGTAATGGTTTGGTTGTTGTTCTTTACGTTTATTTTCTGCATGCAGACGTATTCTGTCGGCAGTCCGTTCACGTTGTTCGGACTTTTATCGTCGTTGCTGTCGTGCATTACATAGAGCATGCACTCGCCCAAGGGCATATCTTTCAGTTCTACTTCCGTGGTACCTTCCACGGCTTTTGTCATAGCATAGTGACTGTTAGAAGTGGTTACAAGAATGCTTCCTTGGCTGTTCGGCACGTTTTCAACGATAATCTTCACCGTGTTTTGGGCCATCATCGTGACCGAAAAAAGCATTGTAACGGCGATAAACGCGAGCTTTAGGTTAATTGTTCTTTTCATTTTCTCTTGTTTTAAAAGGTAAATAATTCCGTTAGAATGTGATCACGACACAAATATAAATAAGTTTATTTTATAAACCATATAATATTTAAATAAAATATTTGGTATTAATAATCTTTAACAAATAGGGGTGTCTGCGGAATAGGTTTGCGTACTTATTATATTATAATAGGTGTATGGCGATGGAAGGTATAGTGCTTAGCCCCTCTCTAACTCCCCTCTGTAGGGGGAGAACACGGCTTTCGAGGAGGGTGTGAGATGGTGCTCGGCCTCTTGAAAAATAGAAAAGTGTTTTTTTCTTCCCCTATAAGGAGGAGTTAGAGGAGGGCTCTCTCTTCTTTAAAAGTAGCGGGATGTGATTATACGGATAAAGAAGAGGGGTTGTAAGAACTTGGTTTATTTTGGAAAGAAAGATAAAAGATAAGGAACGAAAGAACAAAGCCGAACCATTAACCCCTAATCCCTCGTCCTTCATCCCTCATCTTTCACAAACACAGAAATAATGTTTCCGTCGTATATATCCTGCCGTATAAGTCGTATGTCGGTAGGTATGCGTGGCGCGGGTGTACCGCCTTTTACCGTCAGCGGTGCCGTTTCTACGCGTATTTCGTCCCACAGACCGGCTGTGAGAAAGCTCTGCAGCGTCTTTGCACCGCCTTCTACGATTAACGACTGTACTTTCTTTTCATACAAGGAGGTCATTAGGTCGGCGATATTCTGCCGGTGGTCGAGCACTATCCGCAGCGGATCTCGTCCGCTCCAATGGCGAACGTTCAGCATAGGGTGCTCTCTTTCGTCGGTCACACGTCCCACGAGAATGGCGTCGCTCTCGGCTCTAAGCTTGTGCGACAGCATCTTTGTGAACGGTGTAGAGATGGAAAGAGCATGGAAACAATCGTCGATGAAACCGTTGGATGTCTGTGCCCACTTTAATATAATGTACGGGCGCAGGCGCGTGTTATAAGTAATAAATCGCTTGTTCAGTGCCAAACACTCCCTTTCAAGTACCCCCACAACGACTTCGATGCCTGCTTCGCGCAGCTTATGTATGCCTCTTCCGCGCACTTGAGCAAAGGGATCGATGCATCCCACCACCACTCTGCGCACGCCGTTGCGTATGATGAGGTCGGCACAAGGAGGCGTCTTGCCGTAATGAGAGCACGGTTCGAGGCTGACGTATAGCGTGGATTGCGACAGCAGATGCTCATCTGCGGGCTTTACAGAGGCAAAACAGTTCACTTCGGCATGCCCTTCGCCGAAACGGATATGATAACCTTCGCCGATGATACGTCCCTCGCACGCAAGCAAGGCACCCACCATAGGGTTGGGTTTTGCATTCTGCATGCCGTTCAGAGCCAGCTGAATGCACCGGCGCATATAACGTATATCCTCTTCGGTAGCCTGTTCTTCGGCAGATATTATTTTGTTTTGTTCCATCTTTTTGCTATTTTTGCAGTATCAATCAAGACTATGACGTACAACGAAATATGGCAACAACTAACGCCATTATACGATAACAACGAAGCAAAAGCTATCGTTCGTATGCTGTTGGAGATGCAGTTCGGTCTGTCGTGGGCGGATGTTATCTGCGGCAAAGTTACACAATTAGGGGCAGAAAACGCCCTTTTGCTGCAACAAATGATAGGAAGACTGGCGAAAGGCGAACCGGTTCAGTACGTTATGGGGCGTGCAGAATTTGCCAATCGCATATTTTCTGTGACGCAAGGGGTACTTATTCCCCGTCCCGAAACGGCCGAATTGTGTGCTTGGATAACTCATAAAACACCCGAAGATGCCACTGTTCTCGACGTTGGATGCGGTTCCGGATGTATCGCCGTCACACTTGCATTGAACATACACGGTGCACACGTCGTGGCTTGGGATATATCCGATGAGGCTTTGCACATAGCAGAAAGCAATGCACAAACGTTGCATGCCCGTGTCGATATAGTGAGGCAAGACGCGCTGATGCCCCCTGCAGATGTGGAAAAGTGGGATGTCGTGGTGAGCAACCCGCCGTATATCTGCGAACGGGAACGCGGTGCGATGGCGCGGAATGTGCTCGATTACGAGCCCGATACGGCCCTTTTCGTACCCGACAACGATCCTCTGTTGTTCTATCGTGCCATAGCCGAATATGCTGCAAAGGCGTTGAAACGGGGCGGAACGTTGTATTTTGAGCTCAATCCCCTACATGCCGACGAAGTGAAGCGCATGCTTTACGAACAGCATTTCTCGGCAATAGAAAGCCGAAACGATATGTTCGGCAAAGAAAGATTTATCAAAGCCATCCGTTATTAATAACTGTCATCATGCGAAAACTTATCTTTTTTATTTGCTTTTTTATTGATTGTACGGCGTTGTTTGCCGAAGATAATTTCCGTTTGCAGGGAAAATTCAGCGATTTAAACAACGATACTCTCCTCGTTTCTTATGCGGCTAAAGAGGGAGAACGTTCCGGAGAGGTTAAACTCAAAGTACCTGTTACGAACGGAGAGTTTGCATTTAGTGCCGATTTGGATGAGGCAAAAAAGGCTCATTTTATGCTTAAAAGCAAGACAGACCAAAGCGATAAAAGCGATTTTTACCTCTTTATCGTTCCCGATGAGAGCGTTGTAATCGAGGGAACCATGGAAGATTTCAGTATCGATGGTACTGCTTTTTACAAAGACTTGGCACAAGAAACTTTGGTGCAAAAGCCTTTTATCGACGAACTAAAGGCTATTGAAAAGCGATATAAAATGCTTTTAAAGGCGGAAGGTGCCGATAAAAACCTGCTTAATACGGAAAGAAATAAAGAGATGGAAGCGGTAAATAAGCGTTACGAGAAGGTTGCTTATGAATACGTGAAGCGGCATCCGGATAAGGAAGCCACGGTAGATATGTTGCTCAGTTTGGATTTTCATTACATATTGAAAGGCATAGAACTGCTTACACCCGAGGTGCGTAACGGTCGTTTTTCGGGCTATATCGACAATTTGAGTAGATTTGTAAAGGTTGCAACACGGTCTATTGAGGCTTCGGGGAAGATAAAAGAAGGCACCGAGGCCCCCGATTTTACACTGAAAGACGACCGAGGTAACGATTTTACACTTTCTTCCTTGCGCGGTAAATACGTAGTTCTCGACTTCTGGGGCTCATGGTGTAAGTGGTGTATAGCAGGTTTTCCGAAGATGAAGGAACTCTATGCAAAGTGCAAAGACAGAGTAGAATTTGTCGGTATAGATTGTCAGGATACCGACGGGGAGTGGCGTGCAGTGCTGAAAGATGCACAACTTCCGTGGCTTCAAGTATTCAGTGGAGACAGGAATATCGATGCTGAATATGGCGTAACAGCCTATCCTTACAAGGTTGTTATTGCCCCCGATGGCAAGATATTGAAGCTTTTTACGGGCGAAAGCAGTGAGTTTTACGCATATATTAAAAGGTTGATTAAATAGAAAATGAAAGAGATAACTGAGCAAGAAGCATTGCAGAAGCTCTCCGCCCTGTGTGCCCGAGCGGAACACAGCAGCGGGGAGATGACGGAAAAGATGCGGAAATGGGGGCTTACAGAAGATGCGCAGGCGCGGATCATGGCACGTCTGACGGCGGGAAAGTATGTGGATGACGCCCGTTTTTCGCAATTTTTCGTTAACGATAAGATAAAGTATAACAAATGGGGGCGCCGTAAAATAGAGCAAGCTCTATGGCAAAAAGGCGTCGACCGCAGTGTCTATGGCCCGATTTTGGACGAAGTGCCCGACGAAGAGTATATCGCCGTGCTTCGTCCGCTTATCAAAAGCAAGTGGAAAACCATCAAGGCGGCAACGGATTATGAACGTAGCATGAAGCTTATCAAGTTTGCCATGAGCCGCGGTTTCGACTATTCAGTTATTAAAAAGTGCGTAGACGGCGCCGACGATCTATTGGAAGATGATTAGTTTCTTCGGCAGATTATTGGATTTGATATCGCCCCGACAATGCTCGATTTGCGGGTGTAGGCTTGCTGAAACCGAGCAAGTGCTTTGTGCGGTGTGCAACCTAATGTTGCCACGCACGGGTTTTGCCGACGATGCCTACGATAACGAGATGGCACAACTCTTCTGGGGAAGGCTGCCGATAGAACGTTCTGCCGCTCTTTTTTACTATGAGGCACAGTCGCAGGTAAGCAGGATGATTTATGAATTGAAGTACCGTAACCACCCTGAAATAGGCGAACGGCTCGGCTGTTTCATGGCAGAAGAGTTGTTGCCCAAAGGCTTTTTCGAGGGTATAGACATGATAATTCCTGTTCCCTTGGCACGAAAAAGACAGCGGCAACGCGGGTATAACCAAAGTACGGCTATTGCCCGTGGCATACAAAGCGCCGTATCGCTGCCTTTGAGCGAACATGTATTGCGCCGAAATTATTATCATGACAGCCAAACACAGAAAAATCGTTGGCAGCGGGCCGATAATGTAGAAGGCGCATTCAGTCTGTGCGATGCCAATACTATCCGAGATAAACACCTGTTGATTGTAGATGATGTGGTGACGACCGGTGCAACCGTCTGCGCTTGCGGTAAGGAGTTGATGAAGTCGAGCGGCGTTAGAATTAGCGTATTATCACTCGGTTACTCTAAAACATGAGTGATAATAAACAATAAAATTGCCCATGTAGTGCTTGCTATATACGGGAATTAGCGTAACTTTGCAGGCAAGTAATTATTTTAAACCCTATTCCTATGGATTCTATTAAGAAAGAACTCGCCTCGAAGTTGCTGCAGATAAAGGCGATAAAGCTCCAACCAAACGATCCTTTTACATGGGCTTCGGGCTGGAAATCGCCCTTCTACTGCGACAATCGTAAAACTCTATCTTATCCCGATATTCGTTCTTTCGTCAAGATAAGCATGGCTCATGTCGTATTGGAGCACTTTATCGGCGCCGAAGTCATAGCTGGTGTGGCTACCGCAGGTATTCCGCAGGCGGCATTGGTGGCCGATGAACTCGGCTTGCCCCTGATCTATGTGCGTTCGAAACCCAAGGATCATGGGCTCGAAAACCTGATAGAAGGCGAGATGAAACAAGGTGCCAAGGTGGTTGTTATTGAGGATTTGATATCGACAGGTCTTAGTTCTTTGAAAGCCGTTGAGGCCATTCGTAAGGCCGGAGGCAATGTTATAGGCATGGTGGCCGCCTACACTTACGGTTTCCCAGTGGCTGCCGAAGCGTTCAAGAATGCCGGTGTAGAATTGATAACCCTAACGGATTACGAGCACGTAGTGGGAAATGCCTTGGAAACAGGCTATATACAAGAGACCGACACGAAGCTCCTACATGAATGGCGCGAGGATCCTTCGCATTGGAAACGGTAATTATTCTAAAGACATACGATTATTATGAGCAGCAAATTTGAAAGCAGTATTCGTGAGATACCTTATTCACAGCATTCGGTTTACGATATGCTGAGCGATTTGAGCAATATAAATAAGGTGAAAGACCGCATACCCGAAGACAAACTTAAAGACCTTTCGTTCGATGCAGAGTCTATCTCCATCAAGTCTCCGATGGGCGATGTGAAGCTTCATATCGTAGAGAGAGAAGAACCGAAATGTATTAAATTCGAGACTGCACAGAGCCCCTTGCCTTTCGATTTCTGGATTCAAATACTGCCGGTTGATGCGTCTACGAGCAAAATGAAGCTCACCATCAAGGCGGATATGAACCCTTTTATTAAGACAATGGTACAGAAACCCTTACAAGAAGGTATCGAAAAGATTGCCGATGCGTTACAAACGATACAATACGAGTAACGTCCTAAGCCCTCTGAATCAGACAGGTGTGAGTATTATCAAAAGGTTTTATAATAAACGAACCGATTTCTCAACGTAAGCCAACGCTTCGTTTTCTACATTTTTTCATGGCAGACGAGTCTGGCCGATCATCCGTCTCTCCGGTTTGCGAGAGCCCAAAAACAATAATATGGCTAATAAACTTTGGGAAAAAAACTTTGAAGTAAACAGAGAAATAGAGCGTTTCACGGTGGGTAAAGACCGCGAAATGGACCTCTGCTTGGCACCTTACGATGTGTTAGGTTCCATGGCTCACATCACTATGTTACAGACTATCGGCCTGCTTTCGGCCGAAGAACTGAAGCTGTTGCTTGCAGAATTGAAGAATATCTATCATGCCTGTGAGAGCGGGGAGTTCAGTATAGAAGAAGAAGTCGAGGATGTTCACTCTCAAATAGAGCTGATGTTGACGCGTAAGCTCGGCGATGTAGGCAAGAAAATCCATAGCGGAAGGTCGCGTAACGATCAGGTGTTGGTAGACTTGAAGTTATTTATACGTCATGAACTTCGCGAAATAACGGAAGAAGTAAAGCTGCTTTTCGACGAACTTTTGCAGAAGAGCGACCGATACAAAGATATTCTGATGCCGGGATATACCCATTTACAGATTGCTATGCCCAGCTCCTTCGGGCTGTGGTTCGGCGCTTATGCAGAAAGCCTTGCCGACGACATGCTCTTTTTACAGGCCGCCTATCGGATGACCAATCGCAATCCGCTCGGTTCGGCAGCCGGTTATGGCAGTTCTTTTCCGTTGAACCGTCAGCTTACTACCGACCTTTTGGGCTTCGATTCCATGGATTATAACGTAGCTTATGCGCAGATGGGGCGTGGCAAGACAGAGCGAAATGTGGCGTTTGCCATGGCATCTGTTGCCGGTACATTGGCAAAGATGGCGTTCGATGCCTGCCTGTTCAACAGTCAGAACTTCGATTTCGTGCGGTTGCCCAAGGAGTGTACTACGGGTTCGAGCATCATGCCGCACAAGAAAAACCCCGATGTATTCGAACTGATACGTGCCAAAAGCAATAAAATACAAGGCCTCCCGCAGCAAATTATGCTCATCATGAACAATCTGCCCATGGGCTATTTCCGCGATTTACAGATTATCAAAGAGGTGCTTCTGCCTGCTTTCGGCGAGCTGAAAGACTGTCTTAGAATGACTGCCTATATCATTAATAAAATGGAAGTGAACGACCGGATACTCGAAAACCGGATGTACGATCCGATTTTCTCTGTAGAAGAAGTCAATCGTTTGGTAGCTGCAGGCGTGCCATTTCGCGATGCGTACAAGAAAGTGGGCATGGATATCGAGGCCGGAAGTTTCGTTTCCGACAAACAGATACGCCACATACACGAGGGAAGTATAGGCAATCTTTGCAACGACCGCATAGCGGAACTCATGCAAAGCATCCTTCAAGACTTCCATTTCGACCGTGCAGAGCGTGCCGAAAAACAATTACTGTCATGAGAATAACTAAGATTTTGCTCCTCTGCATGGTGCTCCTATCTGTATCGTGCGGCAATATAGAGAATGAATTTTCTACAATTCCCTGTTATCTGATTATAGACAATAACCTGCATAAAGATGCTACGTTAGCCTCGGCCATGACGGCTGCATCGCCCGGAGTATTCTGCTATATCCGACAAGATATGCATGGAGGCGCGAAATACTTTGTGTTTAAGAACAATCAAGGGACGGAAAGCAGGAAAACTTTTAATGCCATAGACCTTCGGAGATCGTTTATATTGGGTGGAAACAACGGGCTTATCGTAGGTTTCGGTAACATGGATACGCCTCCGGTGTTCTATGCATACGACAATCAGTGCCCGAATTGCTTCGATCCGAATGCCATTCCTATACGCAATTACCCGCTCTCGATGAGCACCGACGGCATTGCTACCTGCAATACATGTAAGCGCAAATATAACATGAACACCGGTGGAAACATCATAGAGGGGGAAAATGGCAAGAAGTTAACGCGATATAGGGCGGCTACCGGTGGTCCGTATGGGGTGTTGAGCGTAAATTAAGTTGTTTAAGATAGGGCGGCAGAGAGGCAAGAAACAGGGAAACAACAATCTTCGATAACCTTTTCTGCAAGACCGAAGTAGCGGTCTCGGTCTCTTTCTGCCTATGTTTTTCTCGCATACTTTTATACGGCTGCCCGGATCAGATAATCTTCTGTGGGTAACAGGTACACTGTTTATGTCAGATAGACATAAAGTATATGCGTCATAGATGCTATACCCGATTTGGAAAGAGGCATGGTTTATTGAAAGTGTGCAAACGAAGTGTAATCTCCGAGCATAGCGAACGGTTGCCGTAGAGATGGTTTTCTGCTTGTTTATTTCGTTATTGTCGCCCCATTTAAAACGGTCGTTAAATAGTGTAAAAGTCTTTGCAGTTACGATATTAAGTACTACTTTTGCCGATACATAGTGCAGGCGGCAATAGCTCAGTTGGTAGAGCGCGACCTTGCCAAGGTCGAGGTAGCGGGTTCGAGCCCCGTTTGCCGCTCCATATCTCTATAGTATATCACCGGCCGCAATGGTGGAATTGGTAGACACGAGGGACTTAAAATCCCTTGGCCAGTAATGGCTGTGCGGGTTCGAGTCCCGCTCGCGGCACCTTACCTAAAACGTTTAGACTATGCAGAAGAATCTAATCCTTACTCTATCAGCTTGTTGTTTGTTTGCTATATCGACATCTTGCTCTAAAATGGGGGCATTGTCGTCGAGCAATTTTACCGTTACACCGAACCCACTTGAGACACAAGGAGGGCATGTTCCTGCTACTATCAACGGTATGTTCCCCGAGAAATACATGAAAAAGAAGGCAGTTGTTACCGTTATTCCTGAATTGAGATACGGCAACGGATTGGTTTCGCAAGGCGAAGGTGCCACGTTCAGGGGCGAAAGTGTAATGAGTAACGACCAAATGATATCATATCGATTGGGCGGAAGATATAATATGAAAACCTCTTTTACCTATGTCCCCGAGATGCAGAAGAGCGACATGTATCTGACGTTCGATGCACGTATAGGTAGTAAAAAGGTAAATATTCCGGCCGTAAAGGTGGCAACCGGCGTCATTGCAACATCCGAACTTTACAAACGGGCGTTGGTGAGCGATGGCGGATGTATGGCTCCCGATTCGTTCGAACGCGTAAAGAAGCAGAAACAAGAAGCGAATATCCGCTTCTTGATCAATCAGGCTAACCTTCGTAAAAGCGAACTTAAAAACAATTCAGTGGCTGAATTCGTGCGCATGTTGAGGAAAATAAACCAAGAACGTGAACGACTTAACATCCGTAATGTAGAGGTCCAAGCCTATGCTTCGCCCGAAGGAGGCTTCACATTCAATGATAAATTGGCCAGTAAACGGCAAAATACGTCTGAAGGATATGTAAAACAACAGCTCAAACAGACAGGTGTAAGTACGGGTATCGATGCACATTACACCGCTCAAGATTGGGAAGGCTTCCAGAAGCTCGTGCAGGCATCTAACATACAGGATAAGGATGTTATTCTTAGAGTGCTTTCTATGTACAAAGATCCGCAGGAACGTGAGCAGCAGATACGTAATATGAGCGAAGGATTTCGTGAGTTGGCAGACGGTATCCTGCCCGAATTGCGCCGTTCGAGATTAATTATAAACTACGAGACAATAGGGCGCAGCGATGATGAAATAAAGAACCAATACGATCAAGATGCCGCTAAATTAAGCGCAGACGAACTTCTGTATTACGCAGCACTACAAGATAATGCTGCTAAAAAGGAGGAAATCTACAAGAAGACGGCCGAATATTACGATAAGGATTACCGTGCATTTAACAATCTTGCCGTGTTAGAAATTACTAAAGGTAACGAAGATGCTGCCAAGCGCTACCTCGCACAGGCACTCCGTGTCAATAGCAGCGCACCTGAGGCTTATGCCAATCAGGGACTCTTGTTGCTGAAAGACGGGAAACTCGTACAGGCTGAGAACGAAATATCGAAAGCTACTGCTGCTAATAACTTCGGGCAAGCCTTAGGAACCCTCAATATAGCGAAGGGAGACTTTGCAAAAGCCGAAGAAAATCTTAAGGGAATCAACTCTAATATGGCGGCTCTTGCGCAGCTGTTGAATAAGAACTATGCGGCTGCAGCATCTACTTTAGACGCTATTAAGAACCCTGACGGACTGACAGAATACCTGCATGCCGTTGTTGCAGCGCGCAGAGGAAACAAGTTCGCTGCCGAGTCGTATCTGAATGAAGCACTGAAGAAGGATCCTTCTTTGAAGACTTATGCAGATAATGATTTGGAGTTGGAGCTATTAAAGAAATAAATGAAACAATTCGGTTTCTTACTGTTCTTCGCTCTGATTTTGGTGTCGTGTGGCATAGACAGCCATCATTTTAAGATTGATGGCCACTTCATTCACCTGAATCAGGGCGAATTTTATGTGTATAGTCCTGATGGTGCCATCGATGGAATAGATACCATCAAGGTTTCGGGAGGGCGTTTTGCTTACGAAATTCCTTATGATAAGCCTGCTACACTGATGATCGTGTTCCCGAATTTCTCTGAACAACCGGTCTTTACCGAAGCAGGCGAGGAAGTCAGCATTCGTGGCGATGCATCGCATTTGAAGGAGATGAAGATCGAAGGTACCGATGAGAACGAGCTCATGGGTAAGTTCCGTCAGCAGATTGTGAGTGCTTCGCCGCCCGAAGTTCTACAGTATGCCGCACAATTTATTAAAGATCATCCTAAATCTTTGGTAAGTGTTTATTTGGTGAGCAAATATTTTATGCAGACTCCTACTCCCGACCAAGCCAAAGCCAAGGAACTTATAAAAATCATGCTTGCCGTACAACCCAAAAACGGAGTGTTGGTGCGTCTTGCAAAGCAGGCCGAGAAACTTGATATAATTAGAACGGGTAAGCCTCTTCCACCATTCTCCGGTTACGATCTTAATGGGCATGCAGTGTCTTCATCCGTGCTGTCTTCCGCTCCTGTTTCAGTCGTTCATGTATGGGCATCGTGGAGTTTTGAGAGCGTTAGCATGCTGCAACAACTCAAACAGATGCAGCGGGAAATGGGCGGAAGGCTAAAGATTTTAGCCATTAGTGTGGATGCCAATCGGGCGGAGTGCAGGCAGGCATTGAGCAATGACTCGCTGAATGTGCCCATCGTATGCGATGGCGACATGTTCGATGGAGGCATTATAAGTAAATTAGGGCTTACCTCTGTTCCCGATAACATTCTATTGAAGAGAGGCAAAGTGGTTGCCCATAGACTTAACATGGACGATTTACGCAAGAAAATAGAGGAGATGACCAAATAAATACAATCCATATACCATGCTTGTAAAAACATACTGCGCCGCGGTGAACGGCTTGGATGTAACCACAGTAACCATAGAAGTGAGCCTTATAAATGGTGTGATGTATCATTTCACAGGACTTGGAGACGAAGCAGTGCGTGAAGGTCGCGACCGTATAGCTGCTGCCTTACAGTTCAATGGGTATAAGTTTCCGCATGCAGACATTACGGTTAACATGGCTCCGGCCGACCTCCGAAAGGAGGGAAGCAGCTTCGATTTGCCCCTTGCCATAGCGATCTTGGCCGCCAACGGCAACATAGAATCGGAGAAATTCGGGCAATATATGATGGTCGGAGAGTTAAGTCTCGACGGTCATTTGCAACCTATACGCGGGGCATTGCCTATTGCCATAAGGGCTCGTGCCGAGCATTTCAAGGGACTGATTGTACCTGCACAGAATGTAAGAGAGGCGGCCGTCGTAAATAACCTTGAGGTTTACGGCATGAATTCTATGATGGATGTCATTAAATTCTTAACGGATATGGAGGCGTTTGAGCCGACCGTTATCGATACCCGTAAGGAATTTTACGAACAACAGTACTCTTTCGACCTCGATTTTGCCGATGTAAGGGGGCAAGAAAACGTAAAACGTGCCTTGGAAGTAGCCGCTGCAGGCGGGCATAACATAATAATGATAGGTCCTCCGGGTAGCGGAAAGTCGATGATGGCGAAGCGTCTACCTTCGATACTTCCCCCGCTTTCTTTGTCTGAAAGCTTGGAAACAACGCAAATTCACAGCGTTGCAGGAAAGTTAAGCAAGAACACTTCGCTCATTTCGCAGCGTCCTTTCCGTGCTCCGCACCATACTATATCCGAGGTAGCCTTAGTGGGTGGCGGCACTATACCTCAACCCGGCGAGATTTCATTGGCCCATCATGGCGTGTTGTTCTGCGATGAACTGCCGGAATTCAGTAAGTCTACCTTAGAAGTATTGCGACAGCCGCTTGAAGATCGTAAGATATCGATCTCACGGGCGCGTTATACGGTAGAGTTCCCCTGTTCGTTCATGTTCGTTGCATCGATGAATCCGTGCCCTTGCGGCTACTATGGAGATGCCACGCATACCTGCGTTTGTACTCCCGGGCAGATACAACGTTACATGAATAAGATATCGGGACCGCTGTTAGACCGTATCGATATTCAAATCGAAATTACTCCCGTGCCGTTCAAAGATATCAGCAAAGCAACACAAGGCGAACCGAGCAGCACCATCAGAGAGCGGGTTATCCGTGCAAGATGTATGCAGGAAGAGCGCTATAAGGATATTCGTAGCGTGTATTGCAATGCTCAAATGAGCGAAAAGATGATACATCGGTTTGCTGAACCCGATACACAAGGCATCGAGATGCTACGCTTGGCGATGGAAAAACTGTCGCTCAGCGCCCGCGCCTATAGCCGAATATTAAAGGTAGCCCGCACGATTGCCGATCTCGCCGGCAGCGAACACGTGCAGATGGAGCATCTTGCAGAGGCCATAAGTTACCGAAATCTCGACCGTGGAGATTGGGCGGAGCGGGGCGTGTAACACTAAACGCCAGTGTAAAGGCCACGCTTTTTCAGCGTTATGGCAGTCGTGTTTAAGGTGCGGGTGCACAGTGTGTTATTCTTAGGCGGTATGCCTGCGGTCGATACATAGCTTGCCTAACCGGCTTGCATGCTCAATCTAAGATCGATACAGGTACACTCTGTTATTCATTCTTATTCAAAAGAGAGATGGAAAACGAACTCGGAACGAAAGTTTCTATTATCATTCCCGTGTACAATTCGGAAGATACGATCGAGCAATGCATAAAAAGCGTTGCCGCTCAAACGTTCGGCGATATCGAGATTATAGTTGTTGACGACGGCAGTAACGATAGGAGTAGCACCATTTGCGATAAGATGTCGGAGGGCGACAAGCGTATCATAGTCGTCCATCAGCCTAACTTTGGCAGAAGTAAAGCGCGTGAGAACGGCGTGAAAATGGCCTGTGGCGAATGGATTACTTTCGTAGATTCCGATGACACCTTGCCTCCGTATGCGATCAAAGATTTGTTCGAAGCGGCCGATGAACATACGGATATCGTTTTCGGAAACGGGCTGAGTCTTGGCAATGAGTACCGCACGACAATACCGATACGTGAATTCAGGCATCTTACGGTAAAGGCTGTTGGTACGATAGGGGTACCTTGGGGCAGCCTTTACAGGCATTCTGTCGTTACCGATCGTCTTTTCGAACTGCCGAAGGACATAGTTTGCGGAGAAGATTACATATTTTGTATACGTCTTGTCTTTACAACCGAAAAGCCCGTGAATATTGTTTATAAGAGTGTATATTGCAAGGGCAAGGACACGACAAGTGCCAGCTTCGTGTGGACGGCCGATTATTCGTATCGGCTGAACGTATTCAGAATGTCGTCTATTCCTGCTGCCTGTCGGTCGGAGTATCTAAGAGATGCGGTGGAAGACCGGCTGAATAATCTTTTCGCAACGGCGCTTCATACGCCGAAGTGCGAATGGCTAAACAGCAAATTCTATCTTGATATCCTGCGCGATTTATCTGATTTGGATATGCAGATGCCGCTCAAAAGCAAAATATACCTTGCACTTCCCGCCCGTTGGTTACGGAAATTTTATGTTCGGATAAGTAAAGCGATCGCGCAATTCGGACGATAAATATAAGCAAAACAGAAATGACAGACAAGAAAAAGAAATTGTTTGCGCGCCTTTTGTTCATAGCATTGGGTTTTTGTGCGGTTTGTATCGCAGTCATAGTTTATTGCAATTACGATGTAAAACGGGCAGCCGAGGGACGAATGTATGAGAATGTGTCGCAAATACCTGCCCGCCGCGTGGGCCTTTTGTTGGGTACCAACCCCAAAGGAAGAACAGGAGCACCCAATCCGTATTATACGGCAAGGATCGATGCAACCGCAGAACTCTATCGTTCAGGTAAAATTTCACGTATTCTGATTAGCGGAGCCAACCCGAGCGAGACGTACAACGAACCCGAACAGATGAAAGCCGATTTGATGGCACAGGGCGTACCCGACAGCGTTATCTATTTGGATTATGCCGGATTGCGAACGCTCGATTCGGTTGTTAGAGCCAAGGAAATCTTCGGTCTCCATACCTTTACGATCATCTCGCAGCAGTTTCATAACGAGCGCGCACTGTATCTTTCGCGTGCCGAGGGTATCAATGCGATAGCTTTCAATGCAGGCGATTTTCAGAACAGATGGTGGCAATTCCGCATGAAATGCCGCGAATATCTGGCGCGAACCAAGGCACATATCGATCTTCTGGTAGGTCTTCAGCCCCATTTCTTGGGCAAACGGGTTGAAATAGAGTAGCGGCCTTTTACTGTAATACGGCCGTTGTTCGAAGAAAAAATAGAGTTTTTTTAATGTTTAATCGTATGATGAAAAAGATTACAATAGTTCTCTTGTTGCTGGTAGCCGCTATTGCCGGGAATGCCGATAATAAGATGAAGTACAAGAATCCTACGGGAAAAGAGTTCCCGATCCTTGCATGGTATTCCATTCTTCCCGACAGTAATCTTACACGGGAGCGGTATATGGAATTGCGAAATGCCGGCTTTAACATCTCCTTATCGCACTTCGAGAACGCCGATCAGTTAGCTAAAGGGCTGTCGGCAAGCAAGGGTACGGGTGTCAGACTGATGGCCGGTTGTCCTGAATTGGAGGAGAAAACGGCCGAAATCGTGGAACATTTCAAGAACGAAAAGATGCTTTGCGGCTGGTTCCTGCGCGATGAACCGACGACAGAGAGTTTTGCCGACCTTAGAAAGTTTAGAGACAGGGTGTACAAGACCGATGACAAACACCTTATATATCTGAATTTGCTGCCGATATTCGTATCGCCTGCAGAGCTCGGAACAAAGACCTACGAGGAGTATGTGCAGCGGTCGGTAGACGAATTGGGGCTTTCGCAGCTCTCTTACGACCTCTATCCGATCGTTCAGGAGCAGGGTAAAGTGGTCGTAAGACCACAACTTTACAGTAATCTTGAGGTAGCCCGTCGGGTATCGATGCGCAGTATGCAGCCTTTCTGGGCATTTGTTTTGAGCACTGCCCACGGTTCTTATCCCATTCCAACGGCCGCTCATTTGCGCATAGAGGCATTCAGTGCGTTGGCTTATGGGGCACAGTGCATACAACACTTTACTTATTGGACGCCGCCCACCGATACATGGAACTTCCACAGTGCACCCATCGATGAGCACGGAAAGCGTACTCCGGTGTACGAACTCGTAAAGAATTTGAACCGTGAAATACAGAGCTTGGCTTGGGTGTTCTTGGGTGCAAAGGCCGTTGCCGTAGGACATACGGGGAATAAACACATTGAAGGAACGACCGAATGGGAAAACCTGTCGGTGCCGGTAAGGCTTTGCGGCAACGGCGAGCGGGGTGTTCTCGTGTCTTACATGGTAAACGGAAAGAGCCGGTTTATGATGTTTGTCAACCACGACATCCATCATTCGCAGACCATCGAAATAGAGATAAGCGGGAAGGTAAGACCGGTTGGGAGCAATGGGAAGTTGCAACGCCCGTGCCGGCAAGGCCGGCAATCCGTAACATTGGCGCCGGGCGACTATCTTTTATACCATTGGAAATAATACCGCAACAGGCATTTTCCTTCGGGTAAGTACATGTTTACCCGATTTGTTTTGAAAGTTTATCAGTAACGGAAACAACTCATTTCCGCCCAAAATCGGCCGGAATTTCGCCCCATTTGTTTGTTTCCCACTTCACGATAGGCGTCTCTACCGTATGTGTGTGCAGCCAGTTTTCGGCTCGGGCTATTATTTTAAAAAGCTCATCGGTGTCGGGTGTGTGCGCCAATTTGGTCTTGCACTGCTTCTTCTTTACCCAAAGTATGGCGTTATAGCTGTCGGAATAGACCGTTCTATCCGTCGTTCCCTGCTGTTCGAGCAAAGCTAAAGCGTGGACGATTGCAAGAAATTCGCCGATATTATTGGTGCCATACATCGGTCCGAAGTGGAATATACGTGCGCCGGTAGCAAGGTCTATCCCCTGATATTCCATTGCCCCGGGGTTTCCGGAGCATGCTGCATCCACGGCTATGGCATTGGCCTTCACCTCTAAGGGCAACGGTAAAACCGTGTCGTGTCGGTAAGATGGCGGATTTACAAGTTTATTCTTCATTCCCGAGACCTTGCTTACATCCTTTCCGGAACCTCAATTCCGAGCAGGTCCATGCCGTTTTTAATAATCTTGGCCACGTTCTTCGCGATTACAAGGCGCACAATTTTCTCCTCTTCGGTATTGGCACTAAGGATGCTGTAGTCGTGGTAGAACTGGTTGAAATCCTTGGTCAGTTCGTAACAGTAGTTGGCTATTCCGGCGGGATTATAGTTGTTTCCTGCCTCTGCCACGGCCGTTTCAAACTCGTTCATCTTCTGTATAAGTTCGATTTCTTTTTCGTTCAGCGGTGCGTTACCGTCGAGTTTTTCGGGCAATGCGATATGGCTGTCGGCATCGGCCTTACGCATAATGCTGCGAATACGAGCATAAGTGTACTGGATGAACGGCCCTGTATTGCCGTTGAAGTCGATGCTTTCTTCCGGATTAAATAGCATATTCTTGCGTGCATCGACCTTTAGAATGAAGTATTTCAGTGCCCCTAAGCCCACGATACGTGCAATCTCGTTCCTCTCTTCTTGGCTCATATCCTTGAATTTTCCCAATTCGTCGGACGTATCTCTTGCCTCTTTCACCATTCCTGCTATCAAATCGTCGGCATCCACCACCGTTCCTTCACGGCTTTTCATCTTGCCATTCGGCAATTCCACCATGCCATAAGAGAAGTGTACAAGCTCTTTGCCCCACTTGAATCCCAAGCGGTCGAGCAATATGGAAAGCACTTGGAAGTGATAGTTCTGCTCGTTACCCACGACATATATCATTTTATCGATCGGAGAATCGCGAAATCGCATCGTTGCAGTGCCTATATCTTGCGTCATATATACACTTGTACCGTCGGAACGCAGCAGCAGTTTCCGGTCTAAACCGTCATCCGTCAGGTCTGCCCATACGCTGTTATCGGCTTCGCGCATAAAGATACCTTTCTTCAAGCCCTCTTCTACTTTCGCTTTTCCCACGAGGTAGGTGTCCGATTCATAATATATTTTATCGAAACATACGCCGAGTTTATCGTATGTTTCATTAAATCCGGCGTAAACCCAAGTATTCATTTTCTGCCATAGAGCACGCACTTCGGGATCGTTCTGCTCCCATTTAACGAGCATTTCGTGTGCCTCTTTCATCAACGGAGCCTCTGTGGCGGCTTTCTTTTCGGCCTCTTCGTCGCTCATGCCTTGTGCTTTGTATTGCGCTTCGAGCTGCTTGCACTGCTCTTTGTAGTGCTTGTCGAAAGCCACATAGTAGTCTCCTATCAGATGATCACCTTTCTTTCCGCTCGATTGAGGCGTCTCTCCGTTGCCCCATTTCAGCCATGCAAGCATGGATTTGCATATGTGTATGCCCCGATCATTTACAATATTCGTCTTTACCACACGGTTTCCGTTGGCTTCCATGATACGTGCCAGCGACCATCCCAACAGGTTATTGCGCACATGCCCCAAATGAAGAGGCTTGTTAGTATTAGGAGATGAGTACTCTATCATTACCAAAGGAGAGCTGTCGGTGGCGATTTTCAAGCCGAATTTATCGTTGGTATCGATGCTGTTCAGAAGGTCTATCCACGCCGACCGTGCGATATTCAGGTTCAGAAAGCCTTTCACAACGTTGAAAGAACTTACGGCCGCGCAGCCTTTTACCAGCATATCGCCTATTTCTTGTGCCGTTTCTTCCGGTTTCTTCTTGGATATTTTCAGGAATGGAAATACTACCAACGTAAGATTTCCTTCGAAGTTACTTTTAGTTTTCTGTAGTTGTACCGTCTGTGCGGGCACATCCTGCCCGTATAGTTCTTTCACTGCAGCGATTACAGAACTGCATATTTGCGCTTCTATCTTCATATCGATAATACGTTATTTTCAATAATTGTGGCCACAAAATTACAAAAAATAATCCTTAATTCTTAATTCCTATGATAAAAATACCATCTTTGCGTAATAGGAACATGCCGTGCCTTCATCCGAAATATAGGAGAGTAATTTATGTTAAATAATAGAAAAAAAGAAATGATATGTCGTTTTTATTTGCTTTTGCATATTACCTTTGCACCCGAATTTAAGTGATATAGATGTCGAAGAGTCGGCATCTGAAGTAATCAGGAATTAATTATTAACTCAAAAGAGATGAAATTTTTACTTATTTTAGTAACGTGTTTAGCGGCTTTAACGGTAAAGGCGCAGGATGATGTAGAACGGTCTTCTTTCTATGGAGACTATAAAGGGATAGCAAAGACAGAGACTAAAAAGGGAACATCAATATCGACAACCTCTAAAACAGTAACTTTCTCTATAGCAAAGGGAGAAGGTGAAGACGAGATAAAACTCACGCTGAAAGGTTATCAGATAGGCAAATACGAACTCAAGGATTTCGATTTGCCGAATATGTACCTGCAGAAAAGGAACGGTAAGTGGGTAATCTGGCAGGAATCCAACGACTATGTAGATGTGGAATCCAAGGAGAATACAGGTAATACAACGTTCAGTTTGCTTGTATTGATAGGCGATTCCGAGGAGTTAACCAAGGATGGTTCTTTGAACATGGATATTACATTCATTTGGAATGAAGCAAGTTTGAAGGTAAAATTCTCGGGGAAACGCGATGTTAATACGGGCATTTCGAAGACCTATGCGCAAAAACAAACGCAAGAACAGATTGTTTACGACTTGCATGGACGACGTGTGAAGCATCCTCGTAAAGGCCTTTATATCGTCGATGGAAAGAAAGTTATCATTAGATAAACGGTTTCCAAAAACAACTACTCTAATTTAATTCATAAGGACTTTCTGCCGTTTTCATGAGGCAGAGAGTCTTTTTTCTGTAGGGAAAGGTCGTCTCTTCACCGCAAAGAGGCCATCTCTTTACGATAAAGAGACCATCTCCTTACGGTAAAAAGGCCATCTCCTTACGGTAAAAAGACCATCTCCTTACGGTAAAAAGACCATCTCCTTACGGTAAAAAGACCGTCTCCTTACGATAAAAAGACCATCTCCTTACGATAAAAAGGCCATCTCCTTACCATAAAGAGGCCACCTCTTGTTTTTATAGTAGCGCTATGTTTTTGTTTTATTCGTATCTGCATTTTGCGTTATAACACATTTTTTCGTACTTTTGCTTGCACGATTAAGATACGAAAAATTATGAAAAAGAAAATATGGGCGGTCGGTATTACAGTGTTGCTTGTGTTGGTTTTGTTGACCGTCGGCGGCAGTTTTTACATGCTTTCTTACGGCCTGTTGAACGAAGACCGTCGCGGCAGCCTGAACGAATGGAATAAGGAAGCATTCATCAACAAGCATCCGGAAACCAAAGAATGGCTCGACAGTATTCTTGCACATAATGCCTTGCGCGATACTTTTATCCATACGGAGGCGCAAGACTCTCTGCATGTGTACTACATTCGTGCCGAAAGACCGACACATCTTGTGGCTCTGCTTGTGCACGGCTATAAGGATAATGCGCTTGGAATGCTCCACATCGCCCGCATGTACGGCGGTATGGGCTACAATGTGGTGCTGCCCGACCTGCACGGACATGGCGCCAGCTCGGGCAAGGATATACAAATGGGCTGGAAAGACCGTACGGATGTGTTGCATAGTGCGACTTTTGCCGACAGTATATTCCGTGGTAACCGCATTCACACCGCAATGGTACTCCACGGAATATCTATGGGCGCCGCCACTGTAATGTGTGTTTCGGGCGAACAGACACCGCCTTTCATCCGCTGTTTTGTGGAAGATTGCGGCTATACAAGTGTGTGGGACGAGTTCAAAACACAGCTCCGAGAGCAGTTCTCGCTGCCGCCTTTTCCGCTTCTTTATACCACCAGTGCCCTCTGCAAACTACGTTATGGGTGGACGTTCGGCGAGGCTTCGCCCCTCAAACAGCTTGCCAAGAGCCGTAAGGCAATGCTTTTTATTCATGGAGATGCCGATACTTACGTTCCTTTCCGTATGGTTTACGAACTTTACAATGCCAAGCCTGCACCCAAAGAACTGTGGGTTGCCCGCGGTTCGAAACATGCAGACAGCTATCAGGATCACCGCGCGGCGTACACAAGTCATGTTAAAAACTTTCTCGACCGATATATGCCGTAGCGCGAAAGCCTCCCGAAATAACCTCCGCATGTGCTTTCCGATAGCGATAGACAATCTCCTTTTCCGCCTTATTTCTACACAAAAAACATGATGATTATCTGCGTTATCACCACCCGAATAAACATTCCGAGCGGATAGACCGTTGCATAAGCAATGCTTTGCGTCTCTCCTTTCAGCGTATCATTGGCGTAAGAAAGCGCCATAGGGTTGGCCATAGAACCGCAAAGAATACCGCAGATGGTTCCGAAATCATACTTGCGCGTCTTTAAAGCAACGTATCCGATGATGAGTATCGGCACGATCGTCAGCAGAAAACCCACGCCTACCCACAGCAATCCCTCCGGTCTGACCACCGTTTCAAAGAAGTCTTTCCCCGCATCAAGGCCCAGACAAGCAAGATAGATCGACAAACCCAGCTTACGGAGCATCAATGAAGCGCTGCGAGTGGTATAGGATATGAAGTGCATGTGTGGGCCCAAGGCACCCACGATGATGCCCATAATGATGGGACCTCCGGCAATTCCGAGCCTTACCGGTGCCGACATGCCGGGCAAGGAGAACGGTATAGTGCCCAGAGCAAGGCCGAGCATCATGCCTAAAAATATGCTTCCGAGGTTGGGTTCGTTCAATGTTTGCACGGCATTGCCAAGGAATTTCTCTACATGGTCTACTGCCTTGGGCTCGCCAACCACCGTTACACGGTCGCCGTATTGCAATCTGAGACCGTCAGTAGCAAGGAGTTTAATGTCTCCACGTATCACCCGACTCACATTCACACCATATGTATCGCGCAAATGCAGCTGTCCGAGCCGCTTACCGTTAAGCACTGTCTGCGTCAGAACGATCACTCGGCTCTCCACTTTTGCGTCTATATGGTTCCAATCTATCTTCTCTTTGTTCCAATCTTTCTTCACTTTCTCGCCGAAGAGTATCTCTACTGCAGGAATATCCTCGCGGTTGGCCACCACCAGAACGTTGTCGTTGGTGTGCAACACCGTATTGGCAAACGGCATGATAACCTCTTCTCCGCGCCATACACGCGACACAATGAACTTCAAATGCGACCGTTGAGACACCTGACTTATCGTCTTTCCCTCGATTGCAGGATTGATGATGACGAACTGCCCCACGTAAGTATGATCGTTATCCGCATGTTTTTTCACCTCCAGATCGGCAGGTTTCACGAACAATTTGCGCAATAAAAGAATGGCAAATATCACTCCGAGCACGCCAAGCGGGTAACTTACCGCCGTTGCAAGTGCCGCCCGTCCCCCCGAAAGGCCCAAATGTGCGAGCGCCTGTTGCGCTGCACCTAAAGCAGGAGTATTGGTTGTCGCCCCGCAAAGTAATCCCATCATGTCCGGAAGGGCTATTCCAGTGAGCGGACATAGTACAACTGCCATCGCCGTACCGAGAATTATCACTGCCAAGCCCCATATATTGAGTGCCAACCCCTCGTGTTTAAGCGAGCCGAAGAAGTTTGGTCCCACATGAAGGCCCAGCGTATATACGAAGAGAACCAGCCCTAAAGTTTCGGTATAATCGAGCACTTCGCCATCTACATTGAGCCCGAAGTGCCCTGCAATGATGCCTATGAAAAAAACAAAAGCGATGCCTAACGAAATTCCCCCAACCCTTACCTTGCCCAATGCAAGACCTAAAGCACAGATAAGAGATACGATTACAACCGTTTGAATCGACGAATGTATAGCGAACAGACCGTTAAGCCATTCCATATTTCATTGTTTATGATGCTTTATTTCTGCTGCAAAGTTACACCAAACCCCGCGAACGGCAAAATAAAACGCAAATTATTATCTGCCTGCAGATATTCCATGAAAACGGTACATTTATTTTGAAGTTCACGTATTTTTATATACTTTTGTAGCCGTTGTATTATTTTGTCCATGCAAGAACATATGAGAGACAGAAAATATTCTTGCTTATTGCTGTTTTTGAGTTTGGCTCTGCTTCCGACAAGCGGCATGGCTGAAGGCGCCGACTCGCTCGTCAGCCGAGGAAAAACCATACATCGCATAGAGGCAGAGGCACTGCCTTCGATGATTTTGCATACCCACGAATTTCTACAGGGAGGCAATTTTGAGAAGCGAACCATGAACCATGATATGGGTTTGAGGCTCACCTATGCCTTTCGTAAACCCCACAACGAAGCCGAAGCCCATATATATCACGACAATTATCAGGGCATCGGTGTGGCTTACCACAATTTTAATCCGCAATTAGGCAATCCGTTTTCCGCCTTTATATTTCAAGGTGCACGCATTACAGGCATCACCCGCAGGCTTTCTCTGAACTATGAATGGAATTTAGGTCTCACATTCGGCTGGCATCCTTATGATGAAGAAAACAATAAGGAAAACCGTGTGATCGGTTCGAAGGTCACGGCTTACATCGATGCAGATATATTCTTGGCTTACCGTATCTCCAAACAGCTGGATTTGAACGCGGGTGTATCGCTCTCGCATTTTTCGAACGGCAATACCACGCTGCCTAATTCGGGGCTCAATACCCTCGGCGCACGTCTTGGAATAGCCTATTATATTAACCGTACAGACAGCACCCGAAGCCGGCGGGTACCCATTCCGCCCTTCACGAAACATGTAAGTTACGACCTTATGTTATATGGTGCGTGGTGTCGCAACGGTTTCCTTTCAGAGGAAGGCGAACCTATTATCCTGCCCGGACGGTACGGAGTGTTCGGTTTCTGCTTTGCTCCAATGTATAATATGAGCCATTGGTTGAACGTCGGAGTATCGTTAGACGGCGAATACAACAGCAGTGCAAACTTCGAAGAGGACGACTCTCCCCGTGATGCCGGCAGGCACTATGATGCCGAAGACATGCTCGTAAGGCCCTCGAGATATAAACAGATGGCACTCGGACTGTCGGGACATGCAGAATTCGTGATGCCTTATTTTACGATAAACTTAGGCATCGGCCACAATATACTCAACGCCCGCGGCGATTTCAGCGGCCTTTATCAGATGGTAGCCCTAAAGATCGGCCTGCCTCGCAATGCTTTCTTAAACGTCGGTTATACTCTTCGAAACTTCAAAAACCCCAACCATTTGATGCTCGGCATAGGCTTTCGTTTCAACCACAAGCGCAAGACGTTATAGGCGTTTTCCGCCTCTTCGTGGCACGACAGACATGCCTTTTGCGCGAATTTGTTTGGTCGGTCATGCCTTTTACACTATTTTTGCACGAAAAAGGATACAATGAACAAGAAACAGATATTGCTTATCAACGACATGGCCGGCTACGGCAAGGTGGCCACGGCAGCCATGTTGCCCATTCTCTCGTATATGGGGCTGCCCACATACAACCTGCCTACGGCACTTGTTTCCAACACTCTCGACTACGGAAAGTTCAATATTCTCGACACAACCGAATACATTAAGGGTGTTTTCCCTGTGTGGAAAGAGCTTCATTTCGCCTTCGACGCCATTGCGACGGGCTTCATAACCACGGAACAGCAGGCACGCATCATCGCCGCATATTGCTTGGAGCAGGCGCAGAACGGCACTACGATCTTCGTAGATCCCATTATGGGCGACGAAGGCAAATTATACAACGGTATCACACCCGCCACCATCGATAACATGCGCAAGATGATATCGGTGGCGCACCTTACCTATCCTAACTATACTGAGGCTTGCTATCTCACCGGCACCGCCTATCAACCGCACGGAGTAACGGCTGATGAAGCCCATGCGCTTATAGATAAGCTGCGCAAGATATGCCCCAAGTCGGTGCTTATCACGTCGGTTACCATCGATGGGCAGCCCTCCGTCATGGGCTATAACCACGACACACAGGAATACTTCTGCCTGCCTTACACCGAAATACCGGTACACTTTCCGGGCACGGGCGACATTTTTTCGGCGGTACTCATAGGGTATTTGCTTCAAGAACAGTCGCTCAAGGCAAGCACACGCAAGGCTATGGATGCGGTATACAAGCTGATAGACCTTAACAAAGATAACAAAGACAAGAACCGAGGCATACCTTTGGAGAAGTTTCTTGCCGTGGTCTTGTAAGACATGCAGGCCTTTTTGCCGCAAACAATCATGTAATAAAGATACCTAAATCCGTAATTTGTTTTATCAAAAACTACGGTTTTATTTTTAATTTTGTACCCGATAAACCCATTATTATGGTAGAAAATATTTTTAACATCGACACTGTCGACAGCTACAACCGCACGTTAGGCTTCGAAACACGCCATCCCTTGGTGACGATTACAGACCTGTCGAAACTCACGGCACAGGACTTTCCCCCCGAAGTAACCTATCATTACAACGTGTATGCGCTGTTTCTGAAACAGACTTTCTGCGGAGACATTGCTTACGGGCGCGAGCCCTACGATTATCAGGAGGGCACTGTAACGTCGTTCGCCCCCGGTCAAGTGGTTCATGTAAAGCATTCCGCCGACTTTAAACCTAATGCCTTGGGCATTCTCTTCCACCCTGATTTGATACGAGGTACATCGCTTGGCCACGATATAAAGAACTATTCGTTCTTCTCTTACTCATCAAGAGAGGCATTACACTTAAGCGATGACGAGAAAAAAATATTCTGCGACTGCCTGCAGAAGATAGAACAAGAGTTGGAACGCCCTATAGATAGCCATACCAAAAAGCTGATCTGTCGCAACATCGAGCTGCTTTTAGATTACTGTATGCGGTTTTATGAGCGGCAATTCATTACGCGCAAAGCCGTTAACAAGGATATTTTAGAGAAGTTCGAAGACCTGCTCGACGAGTATTTCGACGGCAGACGTCCCATACAGGAGGGCCTTCCGTCGGTGAAATATTTTGCTTCTGAGTGCTTTCTTTCGCCGAATTACTTCGGTGATCTTATCAAAAAGGAGACCGGTATCACACCTCAAGAGTACATACAGAACAAGATTATGGACCTTGCCAAGGAAGAATTGCTCGGCACGGAAAAGTCTGTAAACGAAATAGCCTATGGTTTGGGCTTCCAATATTCGCAGCACTTCAACCGATACTTTAAGCGCAATACAGGCTTAACCCCCACGGAATACAGGAAAAAATAATAGTTATGGATACCGTATGCAGTTGCAACAAGCTCTTCGATGAGAAGACACGTCACCCCTTGGTGAGCGTGATAAACCTTGCATGCCCGTGTAGTAAAGACACTATAAGGGTAGACTGCTACGCTGTTATCTTGCGTCAAGACCTATCAGACGAGCCGTGGCATGGCAGAATGGGGTGCGATTTCTCCGATTCTACCGTATTCTTTCGTAAACCGAAGAAGACGATCGACATCGCTTGCGGGCGCAAACACGAGCAAAAGGGGCAGCTCCTGATGTTTCATCCCGACCTGTTATGCGGCACCGCACTCGGCACCCGTCTTGCCGATTACCACTTTCTGAACTATCAAAAGACCGAGGCTTTGCATCTTTCTACGGCAGAACGAAAAACCTTAGAGCAATGTTTTGCCGACATAGAGCACGAACTCGAATGGGGTATCGATAAGTATAGCGCCCGCTTGATAGTAAACAAAATAGAGATGTTGCTCAACTATTGCTGCCGTTATTACCACAGGCAATTCATCACCCGCCACGATGTATATGCGGAACAGGTAGAGTCTATCGGCCGTAGAGTGGACGACGAGTTGCTTGCAGGCAATGTCTGCCGCGACGGATTGCCCCGTATAGCGGCGTATGCAGCATGGGCCGGCATGTCTGAACCCTATTTCAACGACATGCTTAGAAAGCTCACAGGCAAAGATTTCGACAGGTTTGTTCAGTTCAGGCGCATCGCCATCGCCAAACAGATGATTATTGCGCACCGCCAAACCGATGCCTCCGTAGCCGCTGCATTGGGGTTCTGCAGCACGCAGTGCTTCCAAGAAGCGTTTAAAAAGATTACCGGCGTGAGTACCGAAGAGTACAGGTAAAGAGTGTATTCTTATTGCATGTTGTGCACGGATATTCCATCTGTGCGCGGTAGACCTGCCGTCTAAGGGCGGCAGACAGTATGCTTGTCTATGTCAGATATACCATCTATGCCTGCCATCCGCAAAGCATTACGTTTATGGGTATTCCCATTGCCGACGAAACAAATAATCCGTATTCTTGCCCATATCCTCGTTTAAATTCCTTATATTTGCAGAAAATTACCTGTTATGAGAGCTATTTGCTGTATCGGACACATTACTAAAGACAAGATTATTACCCCTAAACATACTGTATATATGGCGGGTGGCACGTCGTTTTACTTCAGTTACGGCTTCAATCAGTTGCCCCATAAAGTGCCGTTCGGACTTATAACGAAGATAGGAGTTGAGGATATCAAGGCCGTGGAAGACATGCGGCGGGCCGGAATAGACATAGAAGTGTATCCGAGCAGGCACACCGTGTTCTTCGAAAATAAGTATGGTGAGGACCAGAACGACCGCACACAGCGCGTACTTGCCAAGGCCGATCCGTTTACTATCGGCGAACTGGCCGATGCCAAAGCCGAAGTGTTTCACATAGGTTCGCTGCTCAACGACGATTTCTCGCCCGAAGTCATCAGATATTTGTCTACCAAAGGCCGCATATCTATCGATGCGCAGGGCTTTCTGCGTAGGGTAGAGGGCGAACGGGTATTTCCTGTAGACTGGCAAGGAAAGGAAGAAATTCTGGCTTGTACCCATGTGTTGAAGGTGAATGAGCACGAAATGGAGGCGATAACCGGATTTACCAATCCGCGCACAGCAGCCCTGAAGTTGGCCGAATGGGGCGTAAAAGAGTCGCTCATCACGCTGGGTAGCTACGGTTCATTGATCTATGCCGAGGGCAAGTTCTACGAGATACCGGCCTATAAACCTGCCGATATGGTAGATGCCACGGGCTGCGGCGACACTTATTCGGCAGGTTATCTGTACTGCCGTTCGCAAGGTATGGGCTACGAAGAGGCGGGCAAATTCGCCGCTGCCATGTGTACGTTGAAATTAGAGCACAGCGGTCCGTTCGATAAAGGCATCGAAGACGTGCGCCGTGTGTTGCGGACAAACGTTACGTTATAGCATCAGATAATCTTTATTCTCATGTTTCGGGCATCGAATTCGATGCCGCTGCGTTCTACGAAACGTCCAAGTACGCCCTCTGCAGCCAACTTCTCGGGCGAACCGATGTGCAGTTTACCGCCGGCATCCATCAGCCATAATTCGTCTGCCACCTGCAAGGTAATCTCTAAATCGTGGGTAGACAGGAAGACTGTTTTCTGCATCTGTCGGGCCAATCTCTTTAGTATTTGCATCATCTCTACCTTGCTTGGGAAGTCCAGATAGGCCGTGGGTTCGTCGAGAATGATAACGGGAGTTTGCTGAGCCAGTGCCTTTGCGATCATTACCTTTTGCCTCTCGCCGTCGCTCAGCGTCTGTATCATGCGGTCGGCCATGTGGCCTATGCCCGCCGTGCGCATGGAATCGGTTACGATTTTCTTATCTTCATCGCTTAGAGAACCCCAAAATCCCGTGTACGGAGAGCGTCCCAAGCCCACTACTTCGGTGGCTGTCATGTTCGTAACATCGGGCTTTTCCGTCAGTACCACGCTGATGAAGCGCGACAGTTCTTTCCTGTTAAACCCGTTGATGCTGCGCCCTTGCAGCAATATATTGCCCGAAAGTTTGGGCTGGAAGCCCGCCAGAGTGCGCAAAAGCGTAGACTTTCCCACGCCGTTAGCGCCTAAAAGACACGTGAGTTTGCCTGCCATAATGGCGGCAGAGATGCCGGATGCCACGACCGAAGGCGCATGGCGTCTGTTGCGGTAGCCTATGGTAAGCTCGTGAAGCACAATTGTTTCCATGCTTGCAAAGATACGAAAAATAGTTCAAGTCGCCTGTCCCTCTTGATTAAAGTATCGTTTTTCTTCTTTCATCATTGCCTGACAGAGCAGTTGCCTGTGCAAAATATAGTTTTTGTTTTCACCTTATTATATTATTATATATGGTTGCTTGTTTATTTGCAATTTCTTATTATCTTTGCAAACCTGCATCTTCGATACATTCAGAACAATAAAACACCGATATAAAAATGCTTCAACGAGACTATATCATGCGCCTGATACGCGAGTTCATGGCGGCACTCGAGCGCTTTCTCAATAAGAAAGAAGTGACAGACAGGCGCGAAGAAATCAAGAAACTTTATGAACAGTATGTGGGCCCTTATGCTCTCTATCACAACGCAACCATCGATGAAGTGATGGCGGCCCTGCAGGGTGAGGACGAGGAACACCGCTTCTACAAGATGCAGATACTGGCCGAACTCTTCAATGTTGAAGCAGATATCGAGTCGAAACCTTTCTCCGATTTCCTCTTGGAGAAGTCTTACGCGCTGTTCGACTTTATAGATAAAAACGGAAAAGAATACTCTTTAGACCGACGCCGCAAGATGGAAACCATCAGACAGCGGCTCGATAAGGCGTAAAAACATTGCCGGATATCTTCGCGAAAGTACGGTCTTTGTGCATGGGTACATCTGCCTGTGTTGGCAATGCCGTATAAATTGCTGCCGAAAAACGAGTGTCTGGCGTTAAAAAAGGCATATCCTGCCGGTTTGACAAGATATGCCTTATAGGATTTAACCTATCTCCTTACTTCCATTCATCGTTCTGTTTGAGGTTCGGGTTACGCTCTATTTCTTCCTGTGGTATAGCCCATTTGAATTCATAGTCGCCGTTGTAATTCAACGTGTAGCGCTTGGTACCCCAGATTTCCGTCATGCCATTGGCGCCATTGTATTTCGTATGATCGGTTTCGGTCAGCCTGTTAGTGCCGAATTTCTTATCGGCCCACGTGCCCCAACGTAACTCCTTCCAGTACATTTGGTTCTCTCCGGCGAGTTCCCATAGCATTTCTTTGCGGATACGTTCGCGCATATTGTCCTGTCCGGTGACGGTTGTCCACGAATTACTGTTAAGCAATGCAAGCCCCGGAATACGTGCACGAACCTGATTTACGTACTGAATGGCTTCGTTGGTCTTGCCTTGTTCGTTCAGTGCCTCTGCCAAACTCAGCAATGCTCCGGCATAACGAAAGACGGGAATATCTATGTCGCTGTCCCATATAGTGCGGCTTTCGCGGCCTTCTATCACGAACTTACGCCATAAATAGTAGTAACGATCGTTCGTATCAGTACGCAAGTCGTAGGGGAAAGCGGCATCTGCACCGAAATAAGGCCAGCGGAGCGTGTAAGTAAAGCAGTCGGGTGTGCAGCCGCCTTTATACTCTGAATAAGGAGTAATGATATTCATCAGCAGTCGTGGATCACGTCCCTCGTAAACCTTTTTGATGCGTGTTTCGTTACCATTCTCCAAATATTTCGTCATATCAGAGCCGTAGGCAACCATTTGGTTGTAACCTGCTTTGTTCTCGGTATCGAGCTGTGTGCCGCTCGCATTGGGATTTAAGCCGTCACGCAGATAATATACGGAGCGGGCAGTCGGTGTCATTTGCGAGTATCCCGGTATCACTTCGTCGATATCGAATGGCTTCCCGTCGGCCCATTCATAACTGTCTATGAGCATCGGGTTGGGCAGATAGTTGTTCCAAGCATTATTCACGGTTACGCGATTGCCGTAACATTGTGAGAAATAATTGCCGAGTCCGTCGTCGTCTGTGTACTGGTATTGGAAAATATACTCATCGTTTTTCTCATTCGCAGCCTTGAACATCGCCTTATAATCGTTGAAAAGACTGTAGCCCATAGTAGTGATTGCCTTAAAATCATCTGCTGCCTTTGCCCATTCTTTCTGCCAAAGATATACCTGTCCGCGCAGGTAATAGGCTGCTGCCTTGGTAACTCGTCCGTAATCGGAACTGCTTGTAGCATACTTATCCGGCAGTTTAGACTCATTAATGGCAGCTGTACAGTCGTCTATAACCTGCTGCCAAACCTCTTCTTCTGTAGAACGAGCCTTGGTAGCCTTACCGTATTCGACCGGTTCTGTGTAAATTGGCACGCCTCTATATAAGCAATTGGCACGATAGTAGGCCCATGCACGCAAGAAACAGCATTCGGCTTTGTTGCGTGCCTTTATATCATTGCTCATATCGGGGCATTTGTCAATGTTCAGAATGACATTGCTTGTACGATATATCTCTTCATAGAAAGCCCGCCACCAATATGAAAATTGACCGGAAGCAGCAGTTGCCGAGCCCAGAAGCAATGGTGCATTTCCGCTCACCCAGTTCACATCTAAGTCCATAATCTCGGTAAATTGATCCCATGCTCTGGCCTCTCCGCCGATGAATTCATAATAGAAACGCTCGTAAGCCCCATTGACCACCGCGTTTGCTTTGTTTGCCGAAGAAAACTCTGTACCCGTACTTACACGGTTAGACGGTGTGGTATCCAAGAAATGGGGATCGCAACTGCCGAGCAAGATGCTACTTGCAAGGATGATGCCTGCCGATAGTATGTTTATTATATTCTTTTTCATACGAATAAATCTCCATTGTTTAATTAAAATGTTATGTTTAAACCGAATGAGAATTGGCGCATTGTAGTGTAGCCTTGTCCTGTACGCATCTCCGGATCAAGTCCGGGGAACGAGGTTATTGTCAATAGGTTTTCACCGGAAAAGTACACGCGCAAATTCTGTGCATAGATAGCTTTGCAGATAAACTTGGGGAAAGTATAACCCAATGTAAGGTTACGCAGTTTCAGGAAGTTGCAGTTATAGAGGCGCAAGGTGCTGTGTAAACCATCGCTTTGCCCCGGGTTTGTCATGACAAGACGCGGATTGGCAGAAGCGATATTCGTGCGGGGATCGTTCGGATTACTGGGATCATAGAAATAATGATCATAAGCTATATCCTTGGGAATTGCAAGACCATAGACCACATCCGATGCATTCTGACCGATTTCCCTCCAATAAGTTTTAAAGCCGGTTGCTCCTCCCCAGTTCATTGAAAGGTCGATGCCTTTCCATTCAGCATGCGCCTGAATGCCGAAATTAAACTTCGGTTCTCTCGATACATTACAGAAACTTCGGTCATTGCTACCGCCATAAATGCCATCACCATCTATGTCTGCAAAGATATAGTCGCCATACCAAATACCGTTCTTTGCTGCAGTACGTCTCGGAAGGAACTCATGTCCTGCCGATATCATTGCCTGCAACCACTTCATGTCGTCCTCTGTTCTGATCATACCGTCGCTTGGTCCTCCGTTCACATTTACGGAACCGTCGGCATTGAAATACGAGCCGTCGCCCGAATAGGTCTGATAAAGGTAGAATTCATTCATCATGTGCCCTTCCAATATGCGTTCATCTTCACCCGAAGAAACCTCTCCAAGGTTCGAATAATATACATTGGAACCGGGGTTGTTAGGATCTGCACCTCGGCCATGTATCCAAGAGCCTTTATATTTTTCTACCCTGTTCTTGTTCCATGTACCGTTGACAGCTACGCCATAAGTTACATCTCCGATATGATCTTCCCATCTCAATGTAAATTCTAATCCCCTGTTACTCACCTCTGCAAGGTTCTGTAACGGAGATCTTTTATCACCATAGGTCAAACCGATCGACGGACTATAAAGAATACCCGATGTGTATTTGCTGTAATAATCGATGGTTCCGCTCAAACGATTGTTCAATAAAGCAAAATCAAGTCCTAAGTCAAAGGTCTTTGTTTTCTCCCATGTAATGTCGATATTCGGTAATTGTCTCAAGTAAAAACTTGGGGCCTTCTGCCCGCCCATTACCGTGTAACCGGTCTCATACCATGATTGAAAAGCATAATCATCTACTGAAGAATTACCCAACTTGCCATAAGAAACGCGTAGTTTTAGATTGTCAAACTCTTTCAGGAAAGATTCCTTGGCAAAGTTCTCTTCAGATATACGCCAGCCGGCAGATACAGATGGGAAAAATCCCCAGCGCTTCTCGGGGGCGAATTTGGACGATCCATCCTCACGAAAATCTGCCTCAAACAGATATTTGGAGCCATAAGCATAGTTCAAACGTCCGAACCATGAACGATATTTATTCTGGTTATCGTTGCCCGTGATAGTATTCATATTTGTTATAGTGCTCATGTCTGTAATCGACGGATCGAGTATCCCGTACTTACTCATATCTAAGAAACCGTTATAATATCTGCCTTCTTCGAAGCCTAATAGCACATTTACATCGTGTATTTTACCGAAAGTATGACCATAATTCAGCGTATTTGTCCACTTCCAATTGTAATTCTGATTCGTGTACATCCAAACATAAATCTGATCAAGTGATGTAGCCGGGGCCACTACCTGCTTACGGCTGAAGCTATAAAGCTCATTTGGAGTGCCGGCATATTTATGACGTTGATGAAAATAATCATAGCCGAAGACGGTTTTAAACGTAAAGTCATTCAGGAATCTTATTTGTGCATGCGTGGTTGCATAAATACGATTGTGCTTGTAATAGGAGTCTCCATTGCCGTTCAAGTTAAGCAGCGGGTTGCCTGCAGCGCCGTCTTCTTCAGAATTTTCTATACCTCCGTAGTGCCCATCATAGTAAGGATAGATGCCCGGAACGGTCTTCAAGAAAGACCATGCCGTAAGATTTGACACGTCGTTACGGTCTTGATCATCGTGATAACCCCATGCATGAGCGCCGACTTGCAACCAGTCGGTAACGTCAGATGTAATGTTTAAGTTCATGAAATACTTCTTTACGCCCGAACGAACTATCATTCCGGGGTTATCAAGATAGGTAAGTCCGATGTTATATTTGGTACGCTTTTCGTTACCGAGCAGGGAAATAGAGTGCTCTTGCATTACCTTTGTTTGATATATTTCATCGAACCAATCGGTGTTCGGATAAGCCACATAATTGGGATACCCGCTTTCTGAGATGCCATTAGGATCGGCCTCTGCATCACGCCATTTCTTAATAGTGGCGTCAGAATAGGTATGTCCGGCGCCTACATTGTCGTCTGCTTCATTTACAAAGCCCATGTAATCTGCATAGTTCGAAACAAATCTTACGATTTTAGATGGTGTATTAATCGACAATTTACCCGAATAAGTGATACGAACCGTACCTTCCTGTCCCATTTTAGTAGTGACAAGTATCACGCCATTGGCACCACGATTACCGTAAATGGCGCATGAAGCTGCATCTTTCAATATGGAAATACTCTCAATGTCATTAGGATTTACATCGGCAAGATTCATTTCCATGCCGTCTACCAACACCAGTGGATCGCTGTTGTTGAATGTTCCGGTGCCTCGAATTCTTATGCCAAAGCCTTCTGAATTGGGGCGACCGGAGTTTTGAAGCACCTGAACACCGGCAGCCATTCCTGCAAGTGCCTGTGCTGCAGTGGTAACAGGACGCGACGAGGCCTCTTTCTGAAAGTTCACAGATGCTACCGATCCCGTCAGATTTACTTTCTTCTGTGTGCCGTAACCTACGACTACGACTTCGTCAAGTTGTTGGTTATCTTCTTTCATGACGATATTCATGTCGTCCGAGGCAGTAAGTATTTGCGTTAAAAAGCCTACATAAGAAATCACTATCTGTGCATTGTATTTCGTTAATGAGAGCGAGAAATGTCCATTAACATCTGTCGAACTTCCATTTGAAGTGCCTTTCTCTTGTATATTTACGCCAACAAGAGGCTCACCATCGTCATCGACTACCCGTCCGCTAATAGTCCTTCTCTGCTGCTGTTGCGCCGAAACGGATACCGCAGTTGTAGTCTCTTTGGCAAGAAGGTCTCTTGTGTTCGTTTCCGAGGCTGTCGACGAAGAGGCGTAAAGCACTGCCGATAAGCCTGCAAGACCTATGGTCATCAGACTTCGTTTGGGTAAAAAATAGGTAATCAGTCTATTACCTGTTAAATGTTTTTTCATGTTGTAAATGTTTTAAATGATAATTACTTAAAGGTAAAATCATGGAACCAAAGGTCCCACTATTGTGTCAGGCTGTGCATAGATTATGCAACCACCCTCACGGGAATAGATGTTTATTCAATCATGGGCTCAAATATTTTAGTTTAGTTTTATTGTCGCGGTACTGATATACAGCTAACATTTCTTTTATACGAAAATAATATATCGGTTATAAACCATTCCTCTCTTTTATGTAATTTAACGATATGCCGATGGAGATAAAACCTCTCTTGATCATTACTTCGCAGCCCTATCAGCGCAACACAGGTAGCATGAGCTTGGAAGCATGGGTGCCTTCGTGGTAAATCTTTACCGAAGATTTAACGAAATCGCCCTTTGTACAATGATAAATGTTTATGAATTGCTGCGGATTACGGTCGGCCAACGGGAACCATGAGCTTTGTATCTGTACCATGATGCGATGACCTTTCAGAAACGTATGGGCTATATCGGCCAACGGAAATGCCACTCTGTCTATCTCGTTGGGTATAAATGCTTCGGGTTTACTGAAGCTGTTACGGTAACGTCCGCGCATGATATCGCCCCGAACCAGCATCTGATAGCCTGCCTGTTTACTGTCTATATCGTCGGGAAACACATCGATGAGCTTCACTACAAAATCGGCATCGGTAGTCGAGATACTCGTACTAAGGTCTACACCTACGGCACCGCACAGCGTTAAAGAGTGTTCCAAGGGCTGTGTAACAAAGGCGATAACATCGTTTCTTCGTAAGGCAAAACGCTGGTCTTCGGTCATGTATGAGGCATTACGGTGTCTGCCTATGGCGTTGGTATAGGGAACCGGATGTGCAGGATCGGATACATACTGCGTATAGGAAGATGTTTCAGCGGGTTCATCGAACCCGAGAACGCCCTTTGCATGGAGATATATCGGTGTTATTTCTACCTTCTCGGCCGGTAATTTTGCAAAAGAGCGCCAACAGTTCTCGCCTGTAAAGAACATAGTCACGGGCGGTAAGTCCATTACACCTTCGTGATTAAGGTAATAGTCAAAGAAACGTTGCTGCAAAGTGCGGAACCTGTCGTTTAAATCTTCGTTGCCGAACGATATTTCACCCAACCGATTACCATTCCCGCCGAGCCATCCGCCATGCTCCCACGGGCCCATGAGCAGATACAGGGGAGCCGCTTGTCTGCGCCGAGCCAACGCTTTATAAGAGTTCCACGTTCCGTATGCATCTTCTGCATCGAACAAACCGCCCACTACCATTACCGGAATATCGATTTTTTCATATTGTTTTAATGGATTTCTCAGCTGCCACCATTTGTCATAGTCGGGGTGCTCGAGCATGGCGTTCCAAAAGGGTAACGAGTCTGTTTGCAACTTCGAAAGATCGCTGATGGTACCCATACGGAGGAAAAACGAATACTCATCGGTAAAATAATAGGGCTTTGAAGGGGGCACAACGGGTGAAGGAGTGCTGCGATATCGCCCGAATTCCCACAGAAAACGGAACGAATCGGTAAGCATCAGTGCCCCGTTATGGTGCACGTCATCGCCCATAAACCAATCTCCGATGGGTGCCTGCGGGCATACAGCCTTAATGGAAGGATGCTTACATAGTGCCGCCGTAAGAGCGTAATAGCCCAGATACGAGCTACCTGTAACACCTATACAGCCGTTGTTGTGCGTATGTTTCACCAGCCAATCGGCCGTATCGTAGGCATCGGTCACATCGTTAGTTTTTTCGCCCCGTGCCAATACCACCGGTCTCATGTTCTCATATTCGCCTTCGCTCATATACCTGCCGCGCACGTCCTGCCAGACAATAATATAATTCTTGGCGGTGTAATGCCGCAATTCGCCCTTGAGAGTACCGGTAAATTGCTTTCCGTAGGGCCCGCTACCGTAGGGTGTGCGGAACATAAGTATAGGATGACGCTGCTGTTTGGTACGTGGTTCGTAGATAGCCGTGTACAATTTCGTCCCATCGCGCATAGGTATCATCACTTCGCGCTTGGCGTATTCGTTTTCAATCTGTTGCCTCTCGGCCGGTTGTGAGTACCCTTGAAAAGTCGAAAACGAAAGAAATAAATACAGGACAATCTGCTTGTAATTCATGTTTTTGTGTTTTTTGATTGTTGCAAAGATAGTGCAAACCGAATACAAAGAAACTTGTTTCAATTTGTTGAGGTGCCGCCTATTTTATGCAAAGATAGTGCAAACCGAATACAAAGAAACTTGTTTCAATTTGTTGAGGTGCCGCCTATTTTATGCAAAGATAGTGCAAAAAAGCGAAATATTTGATATTTGTTGCCATTATTGCATAAAAAGTTGGGCTCAAAAGGCCCAACTTACATAGAGAGCTATAAAAAAAATACGCATCACGCGCAGTAGATAGAATTACAACACCCTACCTTATAATGATTTTTTTACCATTTACAATATAAATACCTTTATGTGGTTTTACAACTCGCCGGCCGCTCAAATCGTAATACTTCATGTCTTTAGTCTGTTCGGAAGCCACTGGCGAATCTATTCCCGTAACAACTTTATTGCCATTAAAGATAGAATAAATATAGGTGGTTGTATACCTTATCTTCATATCCAGCCACATCTTTCCGTCTTTTACATAACTCTTAGTATCGTCTAAAGATATGAAAAGATACAAACTTAGGCCGTTTTTGGTCTCTACTTCTACTTCTTTCTCGGTTACTTTTGCAAAAGTACAGCCATCATTCGATAGAGTTATGCCCACATTATCAAGCGTTATGTCTTTAAATTGTAAAATTCCGTACACGAAATTCTGTATTGTAAGGTTTACAGTGTTCTCTTTCGTGCCTTTGGCAACCTCTATCTTCACTTTCTTGGGGGTACCTGTAGTGGTGGCAGGCTTACCGATTTCGGTATAAAGATTGCCGTCGTAAGTGTCGTAAACGGCCGAAACATCGGTTTGTGCCGAAGTCGTAAGTGCAAAAAACAATACGGAAATTATTATTAATAATCTGTTCATCCTTACTTACATTCTTATATTAATATTGATAGATCATCCATATCGATATGTTTGATTTGCTTGCAAAGATACGAAAAAATGGAAATATCTCAAAATAAATAAGACATTTAGGATAATTTTAAGCGTTTTTTAGATAAAATAGGGGAGTTGAGGAAAGGAAGAGAGGGAAACGTGGAGGAATGATAAAGGGTACAGAGGAGAAAGGAAAGGGGAGCAAGAAGAGGAGATAGAAAGACATTGGAAGATGATTATGTGGGGATTTGACAGTTATAAGTCCTTGTAAGAAATGAGGTCGAGCGGAGAGAAAAGCGGATTTATGCGGAACACCTATTTGCAAAAAATCTCATATCTATGCCCCACAAATAGACTTCCGCTGATTTAATATAACATGTTTACCTGACACAAACCATAGAAGTTTTACTCTTAAACGGTGCATCTGTCTGTTATAGACAGCATCGTTAACATTGTTCTTTTGCCTTTTTACCCCTTTATTTTTTTATCTTTTCCCCTTTCAAAACTCCGCCTCGGCGTTTAATTTTATGCATCTGCCGCTTACAGGGTGTATAAACTCCATGCTTTCGGCATGCAGGTAGAGCCGCTGCGAACGCGTGCCGTAGAGATTATCGCCTTTGATCGGGCAGTTCAGACCATAAGGATGAGCGCAGTGAATGCGCAACTGATGCGTTCGCCCCGTATAGGGAAAGAGCGCGATGCGCGTTTCTTCGCCCGCAGTTCGCAATATCTTGTACTCCGTAACGGCCTCTTTACCATGTTCAAAGTCGACGAGCTGTCGCGGTCGGTCAGCTAAGTCGGGGCGCAAGGGCAGTAAGATAATGCCGGCAGAAGGCCATCTGCAACTGTCGGGCACGCCATCAAGCACGGCTATATATTGCTTCCGTATGGTATGTTCGGCGAATTGTCGCTGCAATATGCGGTGGGCGTTCTTGGTTTTGGCTATGATGAGGAGCCCGCTCGTGGCCATGTCGAGGCGATGAACGATAAGCGGACAGTCGCTGTCGGGATAGCGCATGCGCATCAGGTCGTACACCGAAAGCGCACAGGCTTTGCCCGGAACGCTCAACATTCCTGCGGGTTTGTTGATTACAACTATCGCTTCATCTTCGTAGACAATAGGTATATCTGGCACAGATGTGGCATTTGTCGGCGATGGGGCTATGGTGTAAGGGGCACAAGTTGTAGGTCTGTTGGGGGTAGTCGCAAAGTGTGTGGCAGACGAGGCTACGGGCAGTCCGCGAAGCATCCACGAAAGAATAGGCTTACACTTGCCGTTACAGGCCGGATAATAGTGCAGATGATGGCGGATTTCGTCTTTCGGAGAGGCTCCATACCAAAACATTGCCATGCACAGAGGGTGTAGCCGGTGGCGGTAGGCATACTGCAAGAGCTTGGGCTCGCAGCACTCTCCGCTGCCTGCGGGCGGCATCTTTCCCGCTTTTTCGGCAAATATATCGATCAAATTGCGCCGTTCTCTTTCGGCATTGAGCATGGTGAAATGCTCGAAGAGCCACCGCTGAAGAGCATCAGACTTCTGTTTACGGGCTTTCTTCAGCAGTTCTATCTCCGCTTCTTTATCCTTCAACAGTGTTTCTTTCTCGGCTATAGCTGTGCGGAACCGCAGCTTCATGCGCTTCAGTTCGGCTTTCATGAACTGGCTTTCGCGTATCATGTTAGTCTCGTCTGTGGCATTTGTCGAGGGTTGAAAGCGCAGGCGGTCGCGTTTTTCCTTGGCTTTTCTGATGGTATTTTTATATTCTTCGATCGTTCTTTCGGCTTCTCGGTGCAACAGATGCAGCTCTTGTTGCTGTCGCAGATAATGGCTGTCGGCCTCGAGAGTCTCCACCTTTTTATTTATATCGGATATTTCCTGCTCATGGAGCTTGAAGTAACCGCCGGTTTGCAGATAATCGAACACCGCCGGAACAAACCCCTGCCAGTTGCTCCTGCCGCATATTTGTCCGGAATAAGCCGCTATGTAGCCGATAGGCATTGCTCCCGATGCGCTTGGCCGGGGCTTCTGCGCTACCAATACGCCGAACATTTTGCCCTGTCTTGCCTCGTTCAGGAAAGCCGTATTGCTCGTATTCTCCGGCTTTTCAATGCGGCCGATCAAATCGTTTACGGCCATCAGGCACAACGGATGGGGCTCATAGCAGAACGGATCGGTAAATGTATCGGGTGGAAGAATGTCGGTATAAAGCCGGTGAAAGGTCATTTCATTTTCTTTCTGTCGAGTATCGTGATGGTTTTTCCCTCTATCCTGATAGCCTCGTTCTTGGCCAGTTCCGCCAATACACGCAGCAGCGAATACTTCTGTATGCCGAAGCTATCGGCGATTTCCTGCCGCGATTTGTCTAATTTAATTACGTCGGAACCTTGCCGACCGGCCTGTTCAAGGAGCATGTAAGTCACTTTCTCGCGCACAGTGAATAGGGATAACACCTTCATCTTGTGGGTTAAGAAGACGTCTATGTTAGAAAGAACACGGATAAAATTCATTCTGATCTTATCATCTTGGTCGAGTAAGCGTAGTAGAGTGGCTGGTAACATTCGCAAAACGGCCGTTTCGCCCTCTGTTTCTACGCTTACAGCCATGCTGTTGTGCTTGGCAAAGATGAACGCAGGTGCCACTATGTTGCCTTCTCTCAACCGACTAACTTCCACCTGCTTGCCGCTCAGGCTCACCATTCGGCATATCAGTTCGCCGTTGATTACGATATCAGCATACTTACATGGCATGCCTGCGAGCGCATAAACGTCGTGTTTGTTGTAATTAACGATACGATAATCGATGCCGGATAGCGTCATTTCTATTTCGAAAGGCTCCATTCCCGCAAATAGGGGGCACAGGCGAAGAGCTTTGGTAATTCTATCATTCATGGCGACAAAGATACTTATTTTGGCCGAAACGTGCAAACGGCGGTAACATTTGTTATCATAATCGCGCTTGGCACGGCATTTGTTCGTAAACAGGCTGGTAAGACATCATGCTTTTAACTAAAAAATAACGATATGGATAAGGTGATTGAAAAGAAAAAGGTACTGCGCCCGAACGAATTGATAGATTATGCTGCGGGCGGTATTGTAAGCAAGGAGTTTGAACACAGCAATGCCGGAAGTATAACGCTCTTTGCCTTTGATGAAGGTCAACGGTTGAGTGAGCATAGCGCACCCTACGATGCAACGCTGTTGATTATAGACGGTGAGGCCGAAGTAATGATTGATGGTGAACTTTATCACCTCAAGGCAGGCGAAATGATTATCCTTCCTGCCAATCATCCCCATGCCGTGAATGCGGTTCACCGCTTCAAAATGTTGATTACGATGATACGAGGTTAGCGGTACGAACGGCATGCTTGAGATGGAAATACGGGCGGTATTCTCATGCGGAGTGCCGCCTGTGTTTGCAACAGAATGTAAGTATATGTCCGATAGGATGCCTGTGTAGGGAGGATAGGCATAAGGTATAAGGCAGACAAGCAGTGCTTCTATCGCCGACAGGCCATGAAGATAAAAAAGTTATCAAGGCAGGATGAACATTTTAATACATTTATTTTGCCATCTCCTTTTCTTCGCTTAACTTTGCTTCCATAAATCTTAATGACCGTTGATGAAGGCGTTTGATAAAGCTACACTGTTTAAAGAGCTGCGCGATTATATCTTTATAGGCATCGCGATGATGTTCTATTGCATCGGTTGGAATGTGTTCTTGCTGCCCAACAGTATTGCCACGGGTGGTGTACCCGGCATTTCTTCCGTCATATTTTGGTGGACCGGTACCCATGTAGAGGTATCCTATTTCGTCATTAATGCCATTCTAATGGTGTTTGCCCTGCGTATCTTGGGCCTTAAATTTTGTGTCAAAACCATTTTTGCCATACTGGTACTTACGCTTCTTACCACGTTTGCCACGCAAACAATGAAGGGGGTAGTGCTGTTGAAGAACCAACCGTTTATGGCAAGTGTTATAGGTGCTGCCTTTTGCGGTACGGGGGTAGGGCTCGGTTTATCGGCTAATGGCAGCACGGGCGGTACGGATATCATCGCTGCCATCGTAAACAAGTATCGCGACATATCGCTGGGACGGGTGATATTGATTTGCGATATCTTTATTATCTCTTCGAGTTATTTCGTTTTGCACGACTGGGAAAAGGTGATCTATGGCTATGTAGTGCTTTTCGTAACGGCTTTTTGCGTAGATCAAGTGGTCAATTCCATGCGACGTTCGGTACAGTTTTTCATCATATCCGATAAGTATGAGGAAATCGGGCATCGTATCAATGAGAACCCGCACCGCGGTTGTACGGTCATAAATGCCAGCGGTTTCTATTCCGGACGTGAGGTGAAGATGCTTTTTGTGTTGGCTAAAAAGAGCGAATCCGATAAGATTTTCAGCCTTATCGATGAAATAGATCCCGCCGCTTTCGTATCTCAAAGCGCGGTTATCGGCGTGTATGGCGAGGGTTTCGATAAGTTTAAAGTGCGCCATAAATCGCATTCGAAGACAGTATAGTTCCTGTCTACATAAAATAGAAAGCGGGAAAACCTGTTAAAGGTCTTCCCGCTTTTGTTGCTTATGGAGTAATGTATTACTTCAGTTTGGTATAACCGTACTTGGAGGTGCTGCCGAGTTCTTCCTCTATGCGGATGAGTTGGTTGTACTTAGCCATACGGTCTGTGCGGCTCATAGAACCTGTCTTGATCTGGCCCGAGTTGGTTGCAACGGCGATATCGGCAATGGTTGTGTCTTCTGTTTCGCCGGAACGGTGAGACGTAACCGTGGTGTAACCGTGACGATGAGCCATTTCGATAGCCTCGAGCGTCTCTGTCAACGAACCGATTTGGTTCACCTTGATCAGGATAGAGTTAGCTGCACCCATCTTGATACCTTTCTCCAAGAACTTCGTGTTGGTAACGAACAGGTCGTCGCCTACCAACTGACAGCGGTCGCCGATGGCCTTTGTCAGTTCTACCCAGTTCTCCCAGTCGTTTTCATCGAGTCCGTCTTCGATGGAATCGATGGGGTATCTTGTAATCAAGTCTTCAAGATACTTGATCTGCTCTGCCGCTGTGAGCTTCTTTCCGTTAGGATCTTTCGGCATTCCGTTCTTCAGTTGGCGGTAGTCGTAATACCACTTACCGTTCTCCTGTACTGCGAATTCCGATGCTGCACAGTCCATCGCGATCTTGACATCCTTACCGGGTTCGTAGCCAGCATCCTTGATTGATTGGATTATACTATCGAGTGCGTCTTCTATTCCATCGAACTTAGGAGCGAAACCTCCCTCGTCTCCCACTGCTGTAGATAGCCCGCGTTTCTTCAAGAGCTTAGCAAGAGCATGGAAAACCTCGGCACCCATGCGGATTGCCTCTTTCTCTGAAGGAGCGCCGACGGGCCGTATCATGAACTCTTGGAATGCAATTGGCGCGTCTGAATGGGCACCTCCGTTGATGATATTCATCATTGGAACGGGCAAAGTATATGTGTTTGCACCGCCTATATAGCGATACAACGGCAGACCAAGGGCCTGTGCAGCAGTGTGAGCTACGGCAAGCGATACGCCGAGGATGGCATTTGCGCCGAGCTTGCTCTTAGTAGGAGTGCCGTCGAGTGCCAGCATTTTGTAGTCTATAGCACGCTGATTCAGCACACAGTCGCCCTTCAAAGCAGGAGCGATAACGTTGTTTACGTTCTCTACAGCCTTAAGAACGCCCTTCCCGCCGAAGCGTTTTTTATCGCCGTCACGAAGCTCTAACGCCTCATTCTCGCCCGTTGAGGCGCCTGATGGTACGCTTGCACGACCGACAACGCCATTATCCAATGTTACTTCAACCTCTACTGTAGGGTTTCCACGAGAGTCTAAAATCTCTCTAGCGTGAACTTTTTCAATTACCATAATTATTGTTTTTATTTAATTAAATAAAATATTGTCGTTGCTGTTTCAATAACCTTGCTGCGGCAAGCCATTGCTATTTCATTTGCAAAGATAATGCCAAATTTCCGAAAAACGAAATCTTGTTTCTAATATTAATAGGCTATTTTGTAATAATTAACCCCTTTGCGCGGTCGTAAATTCTGCACTTAAATCGAATGCAAAGTAGAGATGGCATACGGCATGGTTACGGGTAGCGGCGATAGACAAGCTGTGTATTCGTAATACACGGTATGTCTAACGGGAACAGGCATTACATGTAATTCAGACAGAGCGGACAGCTAAGGTTGTCTGCAAATGCGTTTTTAAGAAGTTGCCGACTTTTATACGGCAATTGCAACTACCGGTTTAAATATTTGGAAGCAGGATTGAAATTATGTATCTTTGCAATCTGAAAGGAGATTATTCAGGATATTGCGGTTTCAGGGGAACCTGATCGATAAGCTGAAATAGAATAAAAGCAGACCTTGGAACGGTCTGTTTTGTGTGAACATAAACAGTATTAATTTCTTAAAAACCACAACCGGTTATGCGGTACATTATTTTTACATTCATTGTATTCTTTGCCTTGCGCTTGATTTCGTTGTCTTATTCTATCCGAAACGAGAAACATATTCGAAAGAAAGGTGCCGTGCAATATGGCAAATTCAATTCTCTTTTGCTTACGCTTGCCCACATTGCTTTTTATTTCTCTGCTTTGTATGAGGCTTATATCTCCGAAACAGACTTTAATGTGCTATCTGTGTGGGGCGTAGGTGTGATGACCTTCGCGTATGCAATGCTATTCTACGTAATTTACAAGCTGTATGATGTATGGACGGTAAAGCTGTATATCGTTCCTAACCATCGAATTGAAAGGAGTTTCTTATTCAGAAAAGTCCGTCATCCTAACTATTATCTTAATATTATTCCCGAGCTTATCGGCGTTAGTTTACTCTGTAACGCATGGTACACCGTGGCAATAGGGTTGCCGTTATATGGCTGTTTGCTGGCAATACGCATCCGTCAGGAAGAGAATGCCATGAAAGCATTGTGGAAACAAGAATAATAATACCGGCATCGGTGCCTGCCGTATTCTTTTCAGACAGGCGCCGATGCCGATATACGAGTTATGCCTGTGCTCCTATATCGGAGCACCTTATATATTAATAAGGTGGTTACGGCAGCTTATTATAGTAGGTATCGTCCACTTCTTCGAGCCATTCGGTGGAAGCACCTTCTACAGGTATCGAGAATGCAATGTGCTGGAACCAGCTGTCTTTGGCCGCCCCGTGCCAGTGTTTTACCTCTGCAGGTATCTCGATAACCGTGCCCGGTTTCATTTCTACGGGTTCCTTGCCCCACTCCTGATACCATCCGCGGCCGCCCACAGCAATAAGTATCTGTCCTGTTTTGTGGTGAATGTGCCAGTTGTTGCGGCATTTGGGTTCGAAAGTTACGTTGGCCATCGGTATTTCACCCTCGCCAATGCGTTGCAAATAGCTATTTCCGATGAAGTATTTGGCGTATGCCGTGTTGGGAGTTCCCACGGGATAGAGCGGATTTTCTATCGGTGCACCCTCGCTGAACGGTTCGTTCATCACTGCTGCAATGGCCTTGCGTGCGCGGTAGGCTTCCATATCGCCCACATAGGTAGCCAGTATATCGGGGATAGACCGTAACTCTTCGAAGTTTACACCCATGTTGTAAGCCCCGCGGACATGTGCTCTAAGTTGGCTCTCGCAACCTTTCAGCGAAGCTATGGCACTCAATGTTACAACTTCTCTGTCGGCATGACTGAGTACAGGACTTGCAAATATGTCGCCGAAAAGGTGGGCCTTGAGGTAATAGTCTTCGCGTTTGCAGAAGTCATAGCTAAATGGCTTGCCCGTAAGTTGTGTCTGTATCTTCGTTCCTTCCTGCAGAGAATTGAAGTCTTTGGGCAGTATATCGCCGTCGTTTCCCAATTCAGTGGATATACCCTTTGCCTTTCGGTCGGTTACAACCTTCTGCAACTGCCCCAAGGCATTAAGAGAACGCGGGAAACCCGTGTAAGCATACAGCTGTGAAAGTGCCTCTTTGATCTCTGCAACGGTAAGTCCGCGGTTCAAACCTTCATCAATTGTCGTGTACAGACGTTCCAAATCTCCCTTTGCTTCCAAGCCTGCAATGGCCGAAAGACTTTGATGTCGTGCTGTCAGTTCCATGTTCTTTTGTGCTTTAATGGGGCTGTAAATACATAAGAGTGCCGTTATTACAGTCCCAAACGTTCTTTTTATGTCCATAATTTGTACTTTTTATGTTTGCAAAGATAGGGTAAAAAGGAATAGAGATAGCTAAAAAAATTACCGAATAAAGTACCACTATTACGGAAGAATATGGCTTTGCAGTACTTTATTCGGCAGATATGAAAGGCGTTATTACCGGTCTTTCACGGACAATATGGCATTGCCTATACAGGCGTTGGGCATCTGTATGTGGAGCATAGCGCACACCGTGGGGGCGATATCTACCATCTTAACGGGCACAGACGTTTCTCCATGCTTGATATTCCAGCCCATGAACACGAGCGGGATATGCGTATCATAAGGATTCCATGCACCGTGCGTAGTTCCTTTATAGTCGGGTTTATATGGCCAGTCAAAATATCCGTTTCTTAAAATCACGGCTAAATCGCCGCTTCGGTTGTGGCAATATCCATTGATGGCGCGCTCTTTAATAGGCTCAGGCAAGGGCTCTATGGCTGATTTTTCGAGATCGAAGGCATATAGGAATTGGGTGTCGGCTTTCAAGAAGTTGGCTGCAGCGGTCCTTACTTCACCGAGTTCCAGCCCTGCATGCCCGATTGCGTCGTGATCGAGATAAAGAAAATTCATGTAAGCACGTGTAACCAATTTATCTACACCGAACTTATTTTTCAGATAGGTGTTCAGCTCGTTTGTCGTTTTTGTTACATCCCATCCGTCTACAGGCATTCTGTGGGCGGCCATCTGGTTAGGGTTATGCACGGCGCCATGGTCGGCTGTGAGAAACAGCAGATAGTTGTTTCGTCCGATTTTGGTATCGAGAACATTGAGAAATTGCGCTATATCCCTGTCAAGTTGCATATATACCTCGTAATTCTCCTTACCCCTTGTGCTGTAAGTGTGCCCGATAGCATCGGTAGACGATATGCTTACGCAAAGCATATCAGTAACATCACCTTGTCCGAGCTTCTCGTTATCAAGGATAGCTTGCGCCATTTTGAAGGTCATCGTTACTCCTTCGTTGCTTGTTTTTATATCATATCCGGGCTTGGTGTGGTTCCTACGGTTGAAATCCTGTACCCATTTCGGCAGTTCATCCATGTAATAAGTGCTCGAAACGAAGTTTCCGGCCTCTTGATCCCACCAATAAGCGGCATTAGCATTAAGGCCTGCCGGCAATATAGCGGCACGGTCTTTGATCGCAACACCGAATACACGCGACTTATAATCGGTGGCTATGCGCAGTACATCGCCTATTGTGGTGGCCCACATATTGCGTGGAGACATCTTACCTGCACTGTTTGTGCTTCCTACACTCTTAACTAAAGAGTCTGAACAGCAGTAACTCCACTTGTTGTTTATCATGAAATTATTGCCGGCAATGCCATGTAACGCCGGTACAGTGCCGGTATAAATGCTCGCGTGGCCTATTGCGGTAACGGAAGGTATATAGTTAATCATCGTATTTTCGCAACTGTAACCCTCGCGCAACATCCGTTTAAGCCCGTCGTTTCGATATTTATCGTAATAATAATATAGGTAATCCCATCTCATTTGGTCTATTACGAGGCCTACAACGAGCTTAGGTCTTTCGATTTGTGCATAACCTATCGATGTTACGAGGCACAAAAAAGCAGTGAGGATAATCTTTTTCATATCGTTATTAAAATATAATGTTGAACATCACAAAGGTACCTATAATTATTGTAAAAACGGAAAAAATATGATATTTCGTTTTGTTGAGTGCAGAAAATGCCGTACCTTTGGCAAAAAGGAGTAATATTCCATGGAAAAGATAACACAAGAAAACTTCGACGACCGGTATGTAGACAGCATAGAGGTACAGCAAATAGACAAGTTTGTATGTGATGAGATGTCCCGTCAGATACATAGATATATCAAAGGAATGTCGGGTACAAAGCGCATGATGGAGCGTTTTGAACAACAATTATCGCAGCTCTCGGTGCCACAGAAAGAAGAAGCGATTGCGCGATATATAGATTTAAACCGTAAAGTATTGAGCGGATTAGACTTCAAGATCGTACTGACGCGGGCCATGGCCAATTATTGCGACACCTTTATATATATGCTGAAACTTGTCAACGATAAGCGTAAAATGGTGTTTTACCTAAACCGTATCAAAAGTAAATATGTGCAATATCATCAGGTTTTCGAAGAGGAAGGCAAGTTCGGCATAAAGGATCATCGGGGTAGAGTGCTCGTTCATCCTTATTACGACTTCATCCGAACATGCTATGTTTACGTGGATGATCTTCGTACAATGCCCATCATCGTGGAAAAGAACGGTAAGATGGGGCTGATACTCCCCGACGGCAAAGATACTATTGTGGCCGATTTCGTGTACAACAATATCTCTCTGCGCGATGAACCTCCTTATTTCGAGGCCGTTAAAGGTAAGGTAAAAGGCCTTATCGATAACGACGGAAAGTTCATAGCACGGTAAATCATGCACATTAGAAAAGCCGAAAAGGGCGACTTGCAGTCTGTTATGCGGTTGATAGATATAGGGCGCGGCATTATGAGACGTAGCGGCAACCGGCAACAGTGGACAGATGGAAGCCCTGATATACGTACGGTTATCCGCGATATAGAGCGAGGCGACAGCTATATCTGCACCGAAGAAGGGCGCACGGTGGGCACTTTCGTACTGGCGGAGGGGCCGGAAAGCACTTATAAACACATCTACGAGGGAGCTTGGATCGATGACGAAAAGCCTTATTATGTAATTCATCGCATTGCCGGAATGCCTGAATGCCACGGTATCTTCAAGGCTGTTGTCGACTTTTCAAGGGGCTTTACCGACAATATCCGCATAGACACCCATCGCGACAACCTCATTATGCAACACATTCTGCTAAAACATAACTTCGAATACTGCGGCATCATCTACTTGCAGAATGGCGATGAACGCTTGGCATTCCAGCGTATCGAACCCGCGAACCCGTAAATATTCCGCCCCTTCTCTGTACTTAATACTCCGTTTTCTCCGCATTTTGTTCCCACAGTTCGAAGGCTTTGCGGGCCTCATCGGGCAGGAGTATCGACATTTGTTTATGCCTGTCGGCCGGTTTCAGAGCAATTTCTTTGTAAATAAAGTCGTCGTCGAAGCCAATCCTTGCGGCATCCTTACGATCGTTGGCATAATAAATACGGTCGAGATGTGCCCAATAAATGGCGCCGAGACACATAGGGCAAGGCTCGCAACTGGTGTAGATATCGCAGCCGGAAAGATCGAACGTATCGAGTTCGCGGGCAGCCTTGCGGATGGCGTTCACTTCTGCATGCGCCGTAGGATCATGGTCTATGGTTACACGGTTGGATGCCTCGGCGATGATTTCGCCATTCCTTGCGACAACAGCCCCGAAAGGTCCGCCCCCGTTTCTTACACTCTGTTCGGACAACGCAATAGCTCTGCGCATCAAATCTGTTTGTTTCATCATAAATTGTTTTTAGGTCTTGTCGTTTCAAACAAGCCCACAAAGGTACAAAAAAATACCCATATCGGCAGACAGACCGCCAATATATTCTCGGCAGACAGGTGTAAGAGTAAAAGTTAAAGCTACGAGGGAGAACCGTAGTTTATAGTATTCCGGCCTTTTCCAATAGGGGCATTATCACATCTGCATGCAATCTGTTTTTCTTTTCCACGGCATAATACTCGCTTAGCAGGTCTTGCCGTCCGGCCAACAGGGTGCTCATCTGCTTGTCGTCTATAATGAACGCTTTCTTTTCTCCGTGCATAATGATATAACAAACATCCTGTTTAATCAGCTTACTGTTCGATGCCGATGCAATTAGAGAACCTACCAATCCGAACGCTCCTCCCATCATAGCTCGGCTTCCAGCCTCCTTTACATTAAAATAAGTAATCAGCAATCTGCCGTCTTTCATGCGGTAACCACGGGTATAACCCGTGTTAAAACGCACTCCGCGGTCTGTATAAAGGCCGGTGTTGAGAAGTAAAGTATCGTTATACATAACGGCGAAAGCATATTTCTTCAGCAGTTTATTAGTGTGTTTGTTACCCGTGTCGAACTTAAAGTCATTTCCTCCCCACCACATTTGTTTGGCACGACTCTTGGTAAACACCTGAACAGAGTCTGCTTGTTGCCATTTTTCGGCCATCATATCGTCGTAATTCGTACAATATTTTATGCAGGTGGGTACTTTTTGAACCACTTTTATAGTGTCTGTATTGCCGGCCTGCACGGGCATAGAGACTACGAAAAGGACAACGGCAAGTATGACTACCGCCTTTACTATAAATATTTTTTTCATGATAACTTGGAATTAAACATCGTTTTACATTATGTTTTCAGAACATATAGTTTATGCCTGCGGTGCACGCAAAACAGTTCTGTTCATGTTTTTCTTGATTCGAACCTTTGCAAAGTTATAGATATTTATCAAGAAAGCAAAATTATCATGCGGAAAATATTGTTGCTCAACAGCGGGCGGAAAGCTATTGCAGGTATGGCAGAGGGCACTTTTTGGAAACGCATCTGCCTTGTTTATTTTCAGAGAAAAATATTGGTACCGTTCGTACATGGCGTTTCTGTCTTCGATAGAATGCCCGTACAAGCCCGACAGGCAGGCTGCCTATCGGCGATAGATGTGCCGAATTGTCGGAATATCTGTTAACAACAAATAAAATATTTTCTGCTATCGATGCGCTTTTGGTACCCGTTTCCTCGGTTTATATCTATCCGAAAACGCCCGTTCCCATTTCCTTTGCAACACTTGTACACCCCATTTATTTTTACCACTCGAACTTTTTGTCGCAAGAATATGCAAAATAGAAAAAAAATATGTAAGTTTGCAAAGAAGAACGAAACATTCAATAACATCTAAAACATATATTACTATGAAGGTTCATGAGTATCAGGCAAAGGCGTTTTTTGCCGATTACGGGCTGCCCGTAGACAGGAGTATCCTGTGCCGTACGGTAGAAGAAGCGGTGACAGCCTACCGCACTCTCGGCGTTGATCGGGCGGTTGTAAAAGCACAGGTGCACACCGGAGGGCGCGGAAAGGCCGGTGGCGTGAAGGTTGCCAACGGCGAAGAAGAGGTTCGCGAGTATGCCTCGAAGATATTGGGTATGACTATTAAAGGCTTTACGGTAGACAGAATACTCGTCGGAGAGGCCGTTGCAATCGCGTCGGAATATTACGTGAGCATCCTTATCGACCGCAAATCGAAGTCGCCTTTGCTGATGTTGAGCCGCGAAGGGGGCATGGATATCGAACAAGTAGCCCGCGAAACGCCCGAGAAGATACATAAAATAACGATCGATCCGCTTGTGGGTATGACCGATTATTTGGCAAGAGAAGCGGCCTTCAAGCTATTCGACGACATGACAGAGGTAAAGCAAGCCGTGCCTATATTTAAGAATCTCTACCGCTTGTTTACCGAGAAAGATGCCTCGCTTGCCGAAATCAATCCGCTCGTTCTGACCGAAGACGGCCGGTTGAAGGCCATCGATGCCAAGATGACCTTTGATAATAACGCGCTTTACCGCCACGAAGACGTGTTTAAGTTGTTCGAACCAACAGAGGAAGAGCGTAAGGAACAGGCCGCTAAAGATAAGGGGTTCAGCTACATAAACCTCGGTGGAAGTATCGGATGTATGGTAAACGGCGCCGGTTTAGCTATGGCCACGATGGACATGATCAAGCTTTATGGCGGCGAACCTGCCAACTTTTTAGACATCGGAGGCAGCTCTAATCCGGAGAAGATCGTCGAGGCAATGAAACTGCTCCTTAGCGATAAGCATGTCAGGGTGGTGCTCATCAACATCTTTGGCGGCATTACACGCTGCGATGATGTGGCAAAAGGCTTGATCGAAGCATTCGAACAATTGAACACAGAGATACCTATTGTAATACGACTTACGGGAACTAACGAGGCCGAAGGGCGCGAACTGCTGCACGGAACCCGCTTCACAGTGGGCACAAGCATGGCGGATGCCGGGCATAAGGCCGTGGAACTCGCTCGGTCGCTCGCCTAAGAAACATCGTTTACAGAACCATTTAACATTGAAAGATTATGAGTATATTGATCAATAAAGATACGAAATTGATTGTACAAGGTATCACCGGACGCGACGGGAGTTTCCATGCGTCGAAAATGAAAAGCTATGGTACCAACGTTGTGGGCGGCACCTCGCCGGGCAAGGCGGGACAAACAGTAGACGGTATTCCGGTGTTCAACACCGTGAAGGATGCCGTTGCAGCCACGGGAGCTGATACGTCTGTCATCTTCGTTCCTGCACCCTTTGCCAAAGATGCTATGATGGAAGCGGCGGATGGCGGTATAAAACTCATCGTTTGCATTACCGAAGGAGTGCCTACGATGGATGCTGTAATCGCGCAACGCTATATCCGTATGAAAGGTGCACGGTTGATAGGGCCGAATTGTCCGGGCCTCATATCGCCGGAAGAGAGCATGGTCGGCATCATGCCCACTAACATTTTCAAGAAAGGCCATACGGGTGTAATCAGCCGAAGCGGTACGCTTACCTACGAAGTTGTGTACAATCTTACCGTGAATGGCTTAGGCCAGTCTACGGCAGTCGGCGTGGGCGGCGATCCTGTTGTGGGGCTCTATTTCCAAGACTTGCTGGAAATGTTCGAGAAAGATCCCCAAACAGACAGCATAGCCCTGATAGGTGAGATCGGTGGAGATGCCGAAGAACGTGCTGCGGAGTACATTAAAGCCCACGTAACCAAGCCGGTTGCCGTGTTTATATCTGGCCGTCAGGCACCTCCGGGCAAGCAAATGGGGCATGCAGGTGCCATCATTTCGAGCGGTTCGGGTACTGCCTCGGAGAAGATTGCAGCCTTTGAAGCGGCGGGAGTTCCCGTAGCCAACGAGACAAGCGAGATACCCTTGCTCTTGAAAAAGCAGCTGGAAAAGCGGAAAGGATAAAGAGTCGTGTGCGACGAACGGGCACACAACCCCGCCCGCCCGTATAAAATACGAAAAGAGAACGGGATGCTCTTCGTGGGCATCCCGTTATTCTTTGTATCTTATTTCACCGTTCTGTCAATATCGATCTTTCGGTGTATCACCCATATTCATCTCGAGTGTGCCCCCTTTGATGAATGTTTTAAACGGCAAATAAGGTGTTTTCAGCGTTTCTCCGTTTAGTCTGTAATCCTGCACATAGATATTCTTTTTGCTGTTACCGTTGACACGTATGTTGAACGTACCGCCGTTGTAATACTTGTCGCTCAGGCGAATAGAGACCTTATCGAATAGCGGACTGCCCAACGCAAACGTCGGATCGGAGGCGTCGAGGCCATGTACGTCGAAGAGACCTATAGAAGATATGACGAACCAAGCGCCCAACTGTCCTTGATCTTCGTCCTGTCCGTAGCCGTAACCATGAATTCCTTCGGTGCCGTAAAACTCGTCTAAGATGGCTCGAACCCACTTCTGTGTGCGCGAGGGCTTACCTGCATCGTTGAAAAGCCATGAGATATGCAGGCATGGTTGGTTGCCCTGATTGTACAAGGTCTCCAAACCGGCGAACGCACCGACCTCTGTACCGCCGCTGAATATCTTCTTTTGCGATAGTGTAAAGATGCTGTCCAAGCGGTTGGTGAACTCTTCAGCGCCTACCTTTGCCACAAGTGCCTGCGGATCGTGAGGCACATAGAATGTGTATTGCCATGCGTTACCCTCCTGAAAACCACGCCATACCTGCAACGGATCGAAGTTTTCTACAAACGTACCGTCGGCCTTCTTGGGATGAACGAAGTTGGCTTTATCGTCGTAGATACGTTCCCAGCCCTTCGAAAGGTTCATCAGTTTCTTATAGTCGTCGTTCTTACCGAGCGCTTTGGCAAACTGTGCCACCGCCCAAGCGCTGTAAGAATACTCCAAGGTGTGGGATGCAGAGAACATAAATGCCTCGTCGGGGCCCTCTCCGGTTTCCTCATGAGGCACATAGCCGTATTTCACGAACTTGTCGACATCTACCTTTCCGGCGCCTAAGGGGCGGTTCCGTCCCTCGAGTTCGTTCTTCAGACAAGCCTCGTATGCCAGCTTTATGTCGAAATCACGTATGCCGCACATGTAGGCAGCCACAATCATATTGCTCAATTGATTGGTGCCTACGCCCGATACATAGCGGCTGTTGGCCACACCATCGGCCAACCAACCGCAATCCTTATATATCTGTAAGTGGCTACTTATGAAGTCGCTCATGTGTTCGGGATATGCCATAATCCACACTTGCGTAAGGTTCCATTGCCCTCCCCACATGGCATCGGTGTTATAGAGATTGAAAGCGGGTTTGCCGTCTTTCAGCTCTATCTGTCCGATTTTGCCGTCGTGCCGCGGATAGGCACCGTTCACGTCGCTGGCAACACCACGACCGAGCAGCGCATGATACAGCCCCGTATAGAATTTCACCTTATCTTCTTTCACCTTAGTTTCTACGGCAATGCGGCTCAGATACTCCTGCCACGTGTCGTGCGACCGCTTTTTAGCTTCGTCGAAAGTAAGGTCTTTGGCCTCCGTTTCTAAATTCAGGCGAGCATTTTCCACAGATGTATAAGAAACACCCACCTTTACTGTTACGGCTTCATCTTTAGAAGTCTTGAACGTGAGATACAGTCCGGCACCTTTGCCCGTTACCTTTTTGGCTCCTTGAGTAACCTTGTCGCCTACGAAAGTGCCCACTGTATCGGGCTTTTTATCGAGCACTGCCGAGAAATAAATAGGCACATTAGCCCCGGGCTGATACTTCTTAACGTATTCAGGTTCGGTGATTACCCAGCCTTCAATGCGCCCATTATCGTCGTAGGTTACCGATGCATCGGCGACAGCCCCGCTCTCTCCTTGCCGATTTCCTATGTTGAAAAGGATATGGCTCTCGCTACTTTCGGGGAACACATAACGCTGGAAAGCCACACGTTCGGTAGCTGTAACTTCGGCCTTTATGTCGTAATCTTTCAACATAACGGAGTAGTAGCCCGCCGTAGCCACCTCTTCGTCGTGGCTGAATGCCGAGCGATAGCCCGTTTTCCGTAATGTATCGGTGGGCAATCCGGGCACTGTTACGAGCTTGCCCGTGGTAGGCATGAGCACCACACCGCCCACCTGAAACTCGTGCAGGCAGGGAAAACCCTCGATAGATTTATCGCGATAGTCGTATCCCGTGGCCTCCCAGCCCGACTTGTTGCCCAGAGAACCATTGGTAGAAGGGCCGGGCTTCGCCATTCCAAAGGGCATTGCGCCGGGTGCGAAGTGGAAATAACGACAATGAGCCGTGCCTATTCGCGGCTCTACATACTGCGTTAAATTCTCCTCTTTCGCCGTTTCTCGGCCGTTGCACGATGCAAACAGCATGCCTGCAATGCCTAACAGCAGAAATAATGTTTTCTTCATGAATGAAATGTAAAAATGATTTATTTAGAATTAGTATTTCCTACAAATGTAGAAAATAATACATGAAAGGCCGACGTGCATGCTCGTTATTTGGTATATATTGGGAATTATTAACTAAAACGGCATGCCCGCAACGGTCTTTTGCCGCTTTCTTAGCCCTCGGCTTTACGGCGGATGGCAACAATACAGCCAACAGCCGCGACTGCAATTGCTCCGAAACGGCGGTGTTGCCGATAGCGGACACTTGCGGTAAAACGGTTTTTCCATACTTGTAACCGAGGTTGCCGTGCAGACTTTTCTGTAAGAGAAAGAGCTTTAAACGGCGTGCGAAGGTGCCCCATGTTATCCTGCCGGAAATGCCAGTCGTAAGTGGTGCTGCAAATAGATATGCCATCTGTCGATAATAGGAAAATTATCTATCGGGCGTAAACATGCCATGTGTCGAGCATGGGTAGACCATCTATTCGGTCCGAGATGATATTTCCGGACAAACAGCCATATTATACGACTCGGTTACAGATATTTTCCGTCGATACCGAACAAAAGAAATTGCAGTGTCGTTCCCGTCGTGCAAATCGGATGGCGGTGGCGTATCAGGGTAACATACAGGCAATAAAAAAGGGGCTCCGCTGAGTCCCAACCTTTGTTAACCTTAAATCTAATACTATGAAAAACACAGTGCAAAGATAACAGATTTATGGAATAAATACAAATGTTTGCGTGAACAGTATCGATGAACGGCGTTTTTCTTGACTTAAATCAATTGCGTGGTGCTGTTTTTTGATATCTCTGAAGTCGGTGTCGATAGATCGCAGGATAAATAAAAAGTGGCAATATTATTGGAAGATATATATTTTTTGCTTATTTTTGCAAGGATACTTAATTGTCGTTTAGATAAAAAGCTTTGTATAAAAAACTTGATGAGGCATGCTGTAGCTGTTCTTTGTATATGCGAGACCGCATTATCGTTCGGTTAAAAAGTTTACTATCTGATGCACAACACATAATGATTGCCTTGTAACTCCATGCGATTTATCCTTTATGGCATAGTAAACGGTAGAGTGGAATATTGTCGATAACGCCGTTACTTTGCGGATTTTGCACTGCTGAAATAAAAACCTATTAAAGATTTATCCTCAGAAAATGAAAAAAAAGATTATTTATACGTTATTCTGTTTGCTGCTGATACCAGCCCTGAGTGTGGCACAGACCGTGGCTCGTATGACTGAAAAGCCGGTAAATGCAGTGCGGTGGATCAGCACACATTTTGCTCATGGCACGGTTCCTCCGTTCTCTTTCGAGTACGGAGGCAGGCATTCTTCGGGCTTTATTACTCGGTGGAAATATCGAGTTGATAATCTGTCGTCGGACAATTCGCGGGTTATTAAACGCTTATATACCTATTTCGACAACGCCACCGGCCTGCAAGTAACATGCGAAGTAACGGCCTTTACCGATTATAGAGCGGTGGAATGGATGTTGCGTTTCTGCAATACGGGGCAGCAAAACACACCCGAAATAGCCAACGTTAAGGTCTCCGACGTGACGTTCAATTACCGAAAAGCGGGCGATTTTACACTGCATTATCCTGAAGGAAGCCATGCCTCGAAGACCGATTTCAGTCCTCATGCAAAGACGTTACATACAGGCGACACCTTTAACATGCGTCCCGAGGGCGGTCGTTCATCGCAGATGATGATGCCATTCTTTAATATCGAGTCTGTTAACCATCAAGGAGTGATGGCCGCTATAGGGTGGACAGGCACGTGGTATGCCCGTTTGCGATGCGTAGATGCACGTAATATCTCGCTTTCTACAGGTATAGAACGGTTGAAAACCTATCTTTATCCGCAAGAAAAGATACGTACATCGAGCGTTTGTTTGCTCTTCTGGCAGGGCAAGGACCGCATGATAGGGCATAATATGTTTCGACGTTTCGTGCTTAATCACCACACTTGGAAGGTCAATGGCAGGCCAACAGTCTATCCGGTGTCTACAAGTTTCAATTACGGAGATCCCGCCCCGTGCAACGAATATACATGTCTGACCGATGATTATGCCATTGCCATGGTTAAAAGATACAAGCAGTTTAAGCTGATTCCCGAAGTGTTTTGGCTGGATGCCGGTTGGTATAAGAACGCTGCCGACGTGGAAAATCATAAGAGTTGGGGCAATACAGTAGGCAATTGGACGGTAGATTCTGTTCGTTTCCCCAACGGTTTCCGTCCCATTGCCGATGAAATTCATCGGATAGGAGCTAAGTTTATGGTGTGGTTTGAGCCCGAACGAGTGGCGAAAGGATCGGATTGGGCGCTGCAACATCCGCAATGGATGCTTGATATTCGCGGTAAACAGAAGCAGAAAGAACGGCCGATAGACGATGAACACGACTCGTATCTCTTTAATCTTGGTAATCCGGAAGCCTGCCAATGGGTGAGTAAATATATCGGAGACTTTATAGAACAGAACGGCATAGATTATTATCGACAAGACTTTAACATAGAACCTGAAGGCTTTTGGCAGGCCAACGACGAGCCCGGGCGGCAAGGTATGTGCGAGATACATTATATAGAAGGCCTTTATGGCTTTTGGGAATATCTGTTGAAGCGCTTCCCCGGACTTTTGATAGATAACTGTGCCAGCGGCGGACGACGTATAGATTTAGAGACGATATCGCGAAGTGCACCGATGTGGCGTACCGATTATAACTACGGAGAACCTATCGGTTATCAATGCCACACATATGGGCTACATCAATATCTGCCTTTGCATGGCACCGGAACAGTTAAAGAAGACAAGTTTACTTTTAGGTCAAGTCTTGGAACATCGGTTGTTTATAACTGGAAAATTACGCAATCTGACTTCAATATATATGATATGCGTGAGCGTCAGGCAGAGTTTAAAGAGGTAAGACCTTACTTTTACGAAGACTTTTACCCGCTTAGCGAAAGTGAACACATCGACCTGACAAAAAACGATGTCTGGCTGGCTTATCAGCTTTACCGTCCTTCGGACGACAGCGGATACGTAGTAGCATTTAGAAGAAAAGATAATTCCAATCCCAATTATACGGTTAAATTGCGCGGATTGAATGCCATGAAAACATATACACTAATTAACAAAGATACCGGTAGAGTGGGAAAGAAAACAGGCAAGGAGCTTATGGATGGGCTGACACTAACTTTAGATATTCCGCAAAGTAGTTTGCTGATCAAGATGCAGGCAGAATAATGATAGGGCGTATAACACGGTTTCCTGCGTATAAAAATGCCGGTCTTATCCGTCGGTAGCATTAAATTAATGTATATACAAATATTCCAATGAGTGGATATTGCCTTTATATATATATGATAGCAAAGATGGGATAGCCAATAAGATTATTGATATTCAGCATATTATTGTAATCTTTATAGCTGACGGCAAAAGCTAAAATTAGCTAAATACTTGGCACTTTGAATAATAATATCTACCTTTGCAAACAGAAATATCATAACAAGGAAAAAGAAAGACAGGATTCCGACACCAGTGTGAGATGTCGGAATTCTGTATTTTATAGTCTCCAAGAAAGACAAATATAAATAATTAAAATACATTAGGTTATGGCTTATATGTCACAAGAAGGCTACGATAAGCTCGTAGCAGAGCTTAGACAGCTCGAATCTATTGAACGCCCAAAGGCATCAGCTGCTATAGCTGAGGCTCGTGATAAGGGCGATTTGAGTGAAAATTCGGAATATGATGCTGCAAAAGAGGCGCAAGCTCATCTCGAAGATAAGATAAATCGTCTGAAGTTGACCATCGCCGAAGCAAAGATCGTTGATACCTCTCGTTTGAGTACGGATGCCGTTCAGATACTGTCGAAAGTCGACATGACCAACATGACGACAAAGAGCAAGATGTCTTACACGATCGTTAGTGAGAGCGAGGCCGATCTGAAACAAGGCAAGATATCAATTAAAACGCCGATTGCACAGGGACTGCTCAACAAAAAAGTGGGCGACGAGGTGGAAATAAAGATACCGCGCGGCGTTATCAGATTGAGAATAGACAAGATTACGGTGGAATAAAAAAGGACGATGATGGATATATTCAGTAAAATTGCTGCCGGCGAAATTCCCAGCTATAAGTGCGCTGAAAACGATAAATTTTACGCATTTCTTGATATTAACCCGCTCGCCAAAGGGCATACTCTCGTAATTCCGCGTTGCGAGGTAGACTATATTTTCGATATGGAAGATAACGAATTGGCCGAGTTTCAAGTATTTGCAAAGCGTGTGGCACAGGCTATCAAGAAAGCTTTCCCATGCAAAAAGGTGGCACAAGTAGTGCTCGGTTTGGAGGTACCTCATGCACATATCCATCTTCTGCCTATCAACAGTGAGGGCGATGTGGACTTCCGTAAGAAATACTTGGAACTTGCGGAAGAGGAATTTAAAGCGATCGCTGAGAAAATAAGGAACGCTTTCGAATAGAACAGGTTCTGTGTTGAAACGATAAAAGGGTGGAAGTGCACATTTGTTTTTTGCATTTCCGCCCTTTTCTTATGAATTATATAACGCCGGAACGGCCATTAAACCTTCATCGTTTTTTCTTACTCTTTCATCTTGAACATGCTCATACAAACTCATCGCCTTTCTTCATCCGCACTTCATTCACGTATTTTCTGATGAGAGCCGAAGAGTCTTCTTTCTTACAAATGAGCAATACGTCGCCTTCTTCAGCCACAATAAAACCGTCGAGCCCGTTGATTACCGCCAACTTTCCTTTGGGAAGTCTGATGATATTATTACGGCTGTCGTCGATGATCACATTCGAGTTCACCACCACATTATCTTCCTCGCCTTTTCGCATCGTCTCATAGATGCTATGCCACGTACCTAAATCGGTCCAACCAAAGTTGCATTTCATCACATATACGTGCTCTGATTTCTCTAAAACACCGTAATCCATCGAGATATTCGGATAAGATGGAAAGTTATCACGTATGAATTCGTTCTCTTCCTCTACCGTCCAATTGGGATTAATTTCATCGAGATTTTGTAAAACGACGGGTAACAATGTCGTGAAACAATGCTGCAGATGGCGCACGTTCGAAAGGAATAGACCGGTGTTCCAATAGAATTCTCCGCTTTCGACAAAGACTGTGGCAAAGTTTCGCTCGGGCTTTTCCGTAAACGATTGTACCTTATATACATCATGCCCTGCCGGATCGCCGAGTTGAATATAGCCGTACCCCGGCTCCGCACGCGTAGGCTTCACGCCCATGGTAAGCAACGCATCGTGATTTTCCACAAATTCTAATCCATCGGTCACATTCATGCGGAAAGAATCTTCGTTATACACATCTTGGTCGGAAGGCGTTACAATAAGGTTAGCATTTTTATCTATGTGCATAATACGGTGAACCGCCCATGCTACACTGGGCGCCGTATTACGGTAAATAGGCTCTGCAAGAATGTTATCGGGTGAAAGTTCAGGCAACTGCTCCTGCACTAAATGCAAATATGTTTGGTTCGTACTGACATAAATATGGTCTTTTGGAAGCATTTTTACAAATCTGTCGTATGTTTGTTGCAGTTGCGTACGTCCTTTACCGAAAAAATCTACGAATTGTTTGGGATATTGTTCCCGGCTCGAAGGCCATAATCTTCTGCCTTTGCCACCGGCTAATATTACACAATAATTGTTCTTTATAGCCATCTTGCGAATATTGATTATAAACTTTTAAAACAGCATTCGAAGTTACAAAAATAATACGACAGTTCCAACGTTTTAGTATAATTTATAGGAAAGGAAATGTGTGTACGACCACAAACTAAAAGAAATTAAAAAGTTTCACAAAGAAGTTTTCGGGCGAAAAGTTTGCATGAAACGAAAAAACACCGTATCTTTGCATGCACTAAGCCCAGATGGCGGAATAGGTAGACGCGCTGGTCTCAAACACCAGTGGAGCAATCCATCCCGGTTCGAGCCCGGGTCTGGGTACCAAGTAAAAAGCTAAGTTGTTTATAATCAAACACTTAGCTTTTTCTTATTTTATAAATGTTCCCAAAATGTTCCCAATCAGAATATTATGGGATTAAATAATAACCTAATATAAACCTATAAAATGGAAAAAGTAGAAAAATTCAAGAGTCTCTGTCAAGAATTACAGAAAAGAAAATTAGATTTAGACAAAGAAGTTAACAACTATGTTAATATTGCTACAAATCTTAATAAGATTGGCATATATGTAATACAGAACGGAATTGTTGATATAAATAGCCAATTAAATGATGAAACAAAGCTGAAAATAGAGGATTATCTTCATGAAGTTGAGGGTAAGGTAAAAGAGCAAGCGGACTGGATCAAAGAAAGACAAAATGCCTTTAATGAAGCACTTACGGAAATTAAGGGTGTACTACAGAAATACCTTCCACAATCGTTTCTTGATTACTCTATCAAGGAAATACAGAATATTGCTATGTATAATGATTTATTAGCTATTGAACGTGGAGAATCCATTATAAATGATATAAAATCATCTCTTAAAACTGATTAAGATAAAGACACGAAAATGGTAATATGTCAAAACACTGTTTAGAACAAAATGCACTATCACTTGTATAGCTCAACTTCAACACACATTAAATGAAAAAGGTGCAAACAATCCTCTAATAAGAATTAATTTTGTACTTTTGTGCCGTATTCTTCGGGGCAGGGTGAAATTCCCTATCGGCGGTATAGTCCGCAACTCCTTTTTATAGGACTGAATTGGTGTAATTCCAATACCGACAGTTATAGTCTGGATGGTAGAAGAAACTGTGATGCTTAACTTTCCGTTAGGCATTTCTTTGGCTATTTATTTTCCCGAACATACATAATTGACACTATTAATTAAAGAAATAAGTAATGATAAAAAATAAACTGCCCGTAAGATACACGGGACAGCATTTTACTATAGATAAAGTGCTGATAGATGATGCAATTAAAATTGCGAAAATAAATGAATCCGACACTGTTATAGATATTGGTGCCGGAAAAGGATTTTTGACTGTTCATTTAGTTCGTCAATGCACAAATATAATTGCAATAGAGAATGATAAATCGCTATTGTCCATTCTAAAAAACAAGTTTTCTAACAACACGAATGTCAAAATTATTGATTGTGATTTTAGATGTTACACCATACCAAAAAGAAATTTTAAAGTTGTGTCTAATATCCCTTTCAGAATAACTTCTGAAATTTTAAAATCCTTGATGTTTGATAGTGTTGAGCATTTTATGGGTGGTTCATTGATAATGCAACTTGAACCTGCCCAAAAGTTATTTTCAAAAAAAGTTTTCAATCCATATATTGTGTTTTATCATACTTTTTTTGATTTAAAACTTATGTATGAAATATCTCATGAGAGTTTTTTGCCACCACCAAAAGTCAAGTCAGCACTTTTAAAGATTGAAAGAAAAAAAATGTCAATAAGTTATGAATTGAAAAGAAAATATCTGAATTTTCTCACTTTCTTGTTGCAAAAACCCGATTTGCCAGCCAGAACTGTATTAAAGACAATATTCAGAAAAAGTCAAGTCAGAGTTATTGCTGATAAATATGGAATAAATCTTAATTGTCAAATTGTTAGTTTGGCTGCAAAACAATGGGAATGTTGTTTTTTGGAAATGTTGGAGAGAGTTCCTGAAAAAAACCATCCCTCTTAATTGTTAGTTGATTAGAGTCTGATTCAGTAAAACAAAATTATTTTTTTTACTGAATCAAGATTAACTGTTTAATACACCATTTTAGTCATTAAGTAACTTCTATTTTACTTCCATGTAATATCCACAGGATTGCGTCTCGGAATAGAAGTTATTTTATAACTTGAATATCCAAATAGCATTGGACAAGCCGCTTTACGTTCTTCTGGTATTGATAACAAATCCTTTAATGGTTTATAATTGTCTATAGCCAACTTTACGAATCCAGCCCAACATGTACCGATACCAAAAGCGGGCGCAGCAATATCAAAATGAGTCAAAGCAATAATTGCTTCGGTAGGGTCATCAATTGGCTCAATAGGAACATGTGCAAAAAGTAAATGGGGAGCATTATGGCAAATCAAATCCAAACCACTATCCCAAGTTGAAATTATTGCAGGTACATAATCTGCTAGAGGATGTGATGTGTTTTGAATAGTTCGCATCCAATCAACGGTTAAACTTGCAACACGATTTACCTCTGATGGTTTATGAATAACAATCCATTTTACTGGTTGTCCATTCCCTCCAGATGGAGCATAACGGGCTATATCAATAACTTTAGCAATTAACTCTTTATTAACTGTCTTTGAAGAATAATGTCTCACAGAACGTCGACTTTTTATATACAATGCTATATTCTGTGGTTCAATCTGACTATCCAAAAAAGACGTATTAATTTTTTCGTCAAGAAGGAAATCTAAGGTAAGAGCCTTCTGTGCACAAAAAGACTCACAATGACCACATTTTAAACAATAATCCAATTTTTCTTCAGGTATGGTTGGATAATTTAAGGCTGTCGATTTATCAATGATTCCCATTACACATACAGTTGCGCAAGTATTGCATTTAGAACATGTTTTTCTGTCTATAAGAATTTGTGGCATTTTTGTCTCCTTTAAATTTTATTCATTATGATTATGGCGAAAGTAAATTTCAAGAATCTTACAAAGTTAAAATTAGCCCTTAACTTCATAAGGGACAAGATTAAAAGAACTTCCTCTATAAAACGAGGGGTTGAAGTCCAAATGCCTACTTCCTATGGTAAATTTAAATTAATTCCTTTCTTGCAGATTGGGACAAAGAAAGAGCACGTTGTACTTTTTAAGGGCAATTTGACAGATGATAGCCCGCTCCTCGTTAGAATGCACTCAAGCTGCGCTACGGGAGATATTTTTTCATCGATGCGCTGTGATTGCGGAGAGCAATTGCATAAAGCAATGGAACTCATTGAAAAAGAGGGAAGAGGTCTAATTCTTTACCTCAATCAAGAAGGAAGAGGTATTGGATTAATGGAAAAAATGAGAGCATACAAACTTCAAGAAGAAGGTTTTGATACAATTGAGGCAAACTTAAAGTTGGGACATAACGCAGATGAGCGTGATTATAGTATAGGTGCTGAAATATTAAAACAATTAGGGGTTACAAAAATCCGCTTATTGACCAATAATCCAGATAAGTCAATAAGCTTGTCACGTTGTGGAATAATAGTTACTGATACTATTCCTTTAGAAATTGCTCCAAATAGCTACGATATAAAATATCTTATGACAAAGCGAGATAGAATGGGGCATAAATTACATTTATAGAAAAAATACCGTATAAGCAATATATAGAAATATTTCCTTATACGGTATAACTAACATTTACAATATAACTTTCAACCAAAAAGAGGAAGGAACACAATCTATCTCCTTATTCCTGAATGCTGTGTGGGTTGTTGCATAAGGTTTTGTTTCTCTTTCCATTGCTCATATTTCATTTTAAACCAATCTACCACCGGTAGTTCATCAATAAACAACTGCCATTTGTTCTTGCGCTCTGCACGAACTACATTCTTAATATAAGCAACAGATTGTTCGGTATCAAACTTGCGATTATGCTGCTTAGAATAAAGCGAGCCACTGAAACTGACCTTTTTGAAACATGCAATGGCTCGTATCAAGTGCGTAGCAAAACCCATTTGCAAACATTCACGCACGATAGCCTTAATATCAGCAAGGTAAGGGATAAGTTCTTCCAACTTTTTATCTTCCGATTGCTTGTTAGTAGCATATTGAGCTAACTTGTATTTTAGGGTCTCCACCTGCTGTTTATACACCATTTCTGAAGTTGTCATTTGCTTTTTGAGCGTAGAGATATTCCCTTCCAAAGTAGTCTTATCTGCTTTAAGCTGCTTATTTTCTTCTTCTAATCGCTTTACCTTATTACTTCCGAAAAGAGAAGATACGCTATCAGTAATGGCTGTTGTTGCATTTACGGCAGAGCTTTTGAGTTTTTCCATCTTAATATCCCGTTTTACCTCTTTGAGTTCCGACTGTAACTGTCCCTTGTTCGTTTCAAGTGTTTGTAGTTCGCTTTGCAGGTTCTCTGTTTCCCCAATGAGTGATTTATAATACTCTGAGGTAGAAATGTGTTTAGCTTCCGATCCGTCAATACCACGTTCTAAGCCATACTTATTCATCAGTTGAGCATAGCTATCTTGATAATTCTTTAATTTATTCCGTACCATCACATCATCAGCGCACAACCGAGTTGTACCAGCTTTCTTCTTTCGGTACTTCCGCTTACCGCTCTCTTCCTCTTTCTTGGCTTTCCTTCGCTCACAGGTAACAATAGGTACAATCGTAGCATGGATGTGTGGCGTGTGTTCATCCATATGCAGGACTGCCGACACCACATTATCTTTGCCGTATGTTTCCTGTAACCATTGTATATTGTCTTGACACCAACTATCAAGTTGCCCTTTATCCTCTATACGTTTCATATCCTCGAATGTACCTGTGAGTAACACACGGATAGCCCTTACTTGGTTCTTACCAATCTTGCGAGTGATGCCAGCCGTATTGATGCGATGGCTTATTGCTTCACTTCGGGAGTGGATTCCATCAGGAAACTCAATGAGTTCTTTGTTTAGATGAGTGCGACTTTCATCTGCATTCTTAGGATGAATAGTGCGCTCTATATGAGCAGACATACCCGTGTCGGCTCCTTTTGCTTTCTCTAAATGTAGTACTGCGTATCCCATAGTTGTCTTGAATTATTTGGTTTTAAGTTTAGGTTGATGATTCTCTTCGGGGTTTCAAAAGGGGCTTCCCCTTTGCTCATTGGTCATTTTTAGCAGAGGAGTGTAACGGCTGCGTAAAGAAAATGCCCTAATGAGCTATGGTATTTCGCTTGTGAAATATCCATAGGGCAGTAAGCGAGGAGTTATAGCCCTTTTCCCTTTCGTTGTTGTTGAGTGGTAATAGGCTTGTCACAAAGTAGGTCGTTAATGTCCTTATACTTTGAGTAAGCCACGGAGCCATCTTCTACCTTTGCACCTAACTCTTTAGAGAGTTCAACGTAGGCTGTTTGACCAGCCCTATCGTTGTCGAAAAGACAAACGATGTGTGCGTAGGAGGCTAAAAAGCTCTTTACCTTTTGCAAGTTGGTGACAGAGTTAAGGATAATAATGTCCGAAACTCCAGCTGGCTTGCCATCATTAAGGGTTAAGATACCCTTGCCTTGCTTTTGCAAGGTCATATAAGAAAGGTAGTCCATAAAACCCTCAAATATCAAACAGATGTTGGCTTGCTCTTGTGCCTTGACAATTGTAAATGATTTAGGTGCTATGCAGCCTTTGAAGAAAGAGTTGCGCAGTTCGTAGCCACCAATCTTGTTAGCAAAGCCTATAGCAAAGTAGGTTTTATCCTTATAGGTAAAATGTAGTTCTACACATTCCTTTTGAGCTATCGCAATATCCACTTTGCGCTCCGCGAGGTAACGAAGTAAGGCAGGGTGAGATAGTTCGCAGACTTCTATGTTCTTAAAAGCAGGTTCTTCTGGAGTAGTAATCCTTGTAGGTTGGTAGGAGTGATAGTTCATAGTGGATATGCCTGGAGCTGACTTTTCTATTTGTGCAAGCAGATAGGAAATATCTCTTGAATGATATAACTCTTCTGCAAGTGCGATGATACTACCACCTTTGCCAAGTCCGAAGTCATACCAAAGGTTGAGCTTTGTGTTTACCTTGAATGATGCCTGTGTTTCGTTTCTAAATGGCGATTTATAATATAACTTCTCGCCACTAATTTTGATAGGTGTATGCCCTATACTTTGCAGAAAGTCCTGCAATTTGATATGTTTTGCTGTTTCAATGTTCATAATTGTACGGCTTAGATGTTGTTAGAAAATTGATGATTTGATGAGTTTACTTGTAAGTGCTTGATAATGAGTGTTTATATTATACATCAACTCTTCATCAAAAAAATAAACTAAAGGGGAAGTGATGCTTGTGCAACTATATCTTTACTTCGTTATTTCACGGTTTCATCTTATCACTATTTACCAGATAAGATATTTTTTCTTGGGGAGCAAGTTGTACTTTTGTGCAGACAAAAGTGCTTGCTACTTCAGGAAGTAGTGAAATCGCTACTCTATGTTCTCAGGATTTACTGCTTACCAAAAGAGAAACTTGGCACCATAGTACACTATTTCTCTTTTGGACAGCAATTATACACTTCATCCATGATTTATTTCTGATGGATTTCTGATGAGCATTTATTCTCCTTATATTCAGTAGCTTATATTCTTGTTTCATCATTTCATCAAAATAATAGTATTTATTTCTCTGAAAGTTGTTCGAGAGTGACGGTGTAGTACCTGCCCATTCTCCTTACATCGGAATAATAGTTTGGGCGATTGAAGTCTATCTGGTAGGTGGTGTAGCAAAGTGTATTGCTTGCTGGCTGCAATTTCCAAATATCTTGTACTATCTTTCGCACATGGCTTTTCTCAGCTTTCACTTGCGTATAGTTGAGTAGCGTAACTATGTCGTTTAGGCAGAAAGAATACTCTTTAATATTCATCTGCTTCATGATGTCAATGGCAAGTTCTGCCATTTCAATCTCCAACTTGTTACGATTGCTCCTAATAATTCGTTTTAAAGCTGGTGTTTCCGTGAGTTTAGGATTGAACCACATACGGCTTTCTTCTTGGGTACTTAGTGTGCGATGCTGGAGAAAAAATAGGAAGGCAGGTATTTCTTCTTTGAGCTTCTTGAGAAAATCCGTATCATCAGATTGCAGCTTTTCTATTTTTCTCACCCAATAGCGGGTTTCTCCCATGTCTATGATAAGAGGGAGATACTCGTTGTTGGAGCAGAGTACAAATTTGGAAAAGAAAGCTATTTCAGAGCGGTCTTTTCCTTTGGCCTCCACCTTGTAGGTATGTGTGGTACTTAGGTTCTTTAGTCGTTCACTGTCTTCCCTACGGTTAAGCAGCACTTCATCTACTACGATGATGAGCTTTCCTGCCCAGTCGGCATTGAACTGACTGCGGAAGTCTTCATTGGTGTTAAAGGTTACATTGTCCTTAAAAATGGCTTTAAGGAAGTTGAGAAAAGTACTTTTACCAGTATTGCGCTCCTCTGATACCAACAGAAGAATAGGTAATTTCTGAATGGGCTTTAGATAGAGCAGCTGCAAATAATCCATTCCTAACTCGTACTGTTCACCAAATATATGCGATACAAGGGCTTCTATGTGTGAGAATGTTCCTTCTTTGGGCTCATGGTCTATCGGCTCATAGAGATTGAGGAAGTTTGCTACAACTGGTTGATAGTTCACATGGTCTGGCAAGGTACAGAAGCCATTGTACTTAGGTACACTTGCCATAAAGTCCTTGCCATGGTCTTGGCGCAGCGTTTCGTTGTTCCATACGATACGCTTGCGTACAAAGCCACCTCCTAATTTGGGTTGGTCTACCAATTTATATAAGGTGGTACCAACTCGGATATATTCTTCCTTTTCCATAGTATTAGATTTTTGAGGTTGCGTTACCTAAGATTTTCTGCACATCAGACATTCTGTATCTGACCTTGTTCCCTACCTTTATAGGCTTCAGATAGTTCTTCTTGCCCCAATGCCATAAGGTAGCATCACAGACTCCACATAATTGTTTTACTTCTTCCTTAGAAAGAAAGCGTTCCTTACGTGATTCTTCAACGATGGTTGTAAGTTCGTCTTTTGCACGGTTAATAAGGTCGTTGGAAAATGCCAACAAATCCTCACCAGACACCTCTAATCGCACATGTGCGTTAGAGCCTTGAATGATAGATAAAATATCGGTCATATTTTTTAGACTCCACCAGCTTGTTTGACTTCCTGTTGTCGGTGGCTTGCAAACAAAAAGTCGCCACCTCGGTTGAGATGACGACTGCAAATTTATATCGAAAAATGATTGATTTTCAACGAATTGCAAAACGCTTAATTCGCTTAAATATTAAACGAATTAAACGAACTGTTATTAGGATAAAAAGGTCTTGAATTCATCTATTGAAGCACGGTCTTCTCCCTTATCCATCAACCTAATTCCTGTTTTTCCAATAGTCTCTGAAAGCTCTTTATAGGCATTTTGAACACCACGAAGTCCCACTAATTGAACGTTGTAATAGTCGGATAATGCTCTATGAAATGGCGCAATATCACATTCGTTAAGTAAGCCCCGTTCTTCCAAAGCAATTTTGAGATAAACAATATCTTTCTCTTTTGGCTTGGTTAATATTCTATTCCTTATCTTAGAAAGCAACTCTTCGTTTGCTTCTGGCTTTAAAAGTTCCTTCAAATTCCTTTCATCCTTTGGTCTGCCACGCTTCTTGTTGATAACATTGTTACTGTTACCATCAGAAGTTTTCGCTTCTTCCAATGCTGATTCAACAATTGTATCTGTGGATAAGGAATGTTTATACAATCTAAATTCCTCCCAATCTTCCTTGGTTCTTTCTCCAGAAGATATACTTTTATGAATAATGTATTTGACCAACAACGACAAAATCCATCTATGAACTCTATTAGTTTTATTATTATGAATAAGGCTCTCACCCTGTTCTACCATACACTCGTAACTTCTGCCATAATACAGCCATGCAAGCATAGCTGGTACAATGGAGTGTTTATCGATGTTATGGAACTCATTCACCAAGTTCTCTGCAAGATTTGAATTAGTCAAGATACCTTCCAAGGAAGAAAAGTCTTTCAGAGTATCGTTAGATATTCTCTTTTTTACAGCATCTTTGTATTTGGGAACTAACCTCACTACTAACATGAACACTTTCTGAAATCCTGCACTATCCTTACGGTTCATTTCTTCAACAAATGAACCATACTCTTTAGGATGTGTATCAAGCCACTCTTTTATTAGGCATTTAAACTCTTCAAATTTATCTGTCATACGGATTTAGTCTAAGATTTTAACCAAGTCTTTCTTCATTTCTTCATCAATATCTCTGTATCGCCTAAAGGCTTTACTTCCCTCTTTGTGTCCTGATAACGCTGAAACCAAATTAGGGTCTTTTACTTTCTTGTAGATATTGCCGATAAATGTACGTCTTGCTAAATGGCTACTTGCAACCTCGTACAAGGGTCGCTTCACTTCTTCATGAGTCAATGGATCCAGAATTGTTACTATCCTATCAACTCCAGCTTCCTCGAAGATTCGCTTGATAGCTACATTATATTTCTGCTCGGATATGAATGGGAACAACTTTGCTCCCTTATAGTCATTGTACCGTTCCAATATAGCTTTAGCTTTATTATTCAAAGGAACTCTTACCGTTACAGGATTACCCTCTCTGGTCTTTTTGGGAATATACTCAATAGCTTCATTCACGATGTTTCTTCTCGTCAACCTATATAAGTCACTCACCCTACAACCTATCAAGGTCTGAAAGATAAAGATGTCCCTCTGAATGGTAAGCTGTGGATGTGCGGATAGGTCTGCATCAAATATTTGGTCACGTTCATCCAGTGTAATATAATAAGGTGTACCATAGGTACATTCATCTAATGGGAACTCGTCGAAAGGACGATTTGTTGTTATCTTTCTATCATAACACCAAATAAAGAACGTCCTTATGCGAGAAAATCTATCTATCAAAGTGTTCTTACCTCTTGGTAATGGAACACGCTTCTCTGGAAACGCTTCATATAGCTTGGGATATTTCTCATAATAGATATGCTCATTTTCAAAGAAATCCCACATATCCCTTAAAGTGTTAGAGGTTACATCATCTACATCAAGAATAAAATCACGATGTCCACGCTTTACGGTCTTCACATACATTTCATACCGTGCCAGTGAACGCCTAATAACCTTAAAGTTCTTTACTCGTACTGCTGATAGTTTATGTTCTATCAGAAATTTATCAAAGAGTTCCAAGAGTTTTGGCTTATTTTCCTGCATCAACTCTTCTTCCGTTTTGTAACGATTAGGATGATGGTACTTGTTGATAATCATTGCCAGCCATTCACTATCTGCTTCTTCTGTATATTGCTCTGTAATTACTGACACAATATCTTGTATACTCTGCGCCAAATGTAATTTATTCTCTTCAGAAATCAGCGCAACACGGTCTTTGTAGCCTTGCTTCTCACTACTCCAATGATTGGGATTAATTACAAGCTCACTTGCAGCCTTAATGTCTTTCTTTCCGTCACGCAAACGAAAATAGATAGTAGCCATACTATCCGTATCATTCTTTTTTGCAGTCTTTCGGATGAATGCAGTAACCTTCATAAATCAATGCTTTTAGTTCTGCTGCAAAGATACATAATTGTTCCCAAATTGTTCCCAATCATCCTAAATTTATTTTTATCACTTTCAACCAAACTAAATTAATTATTACTTTATTGCATTGATTGTTAGTTATTTATATTAAATAATGAGATTTAATAGGATTAAATAAGATGTTCCCGTATTTAATATTTCAAATGCGGGTCTGGGTACTACAAACCCCTTGTAAATCCTTGATTTGCAAGGGGTTTTTCTTTTTCAAGGCGTACTAAAAGTGTACTTTATGACAAAACAAAGAGAAAGGTGTACTTTTATGATTTTTCGTCTCTTAGTTTTATATTTAATTAACGACAACTCTTCCCTGGCGAATTCCATAAGCAAGTGCAAAGTGATGCGCTCCTCCTTTTTTGTATTGCTTAAGTTATCCGCCGATACGATTTGGGGGCACTTCACAATATCTTTGTCGATTCTTTGCATTTGGTTGTGTATGTAAGAACGAAAGTGTATCTTTGGCATTGTAATTTCGAATGCCTAAAGGTATAAAAACTTTAGGAAATAGTAAAGCCCTGGCTTGAGAAAGTCGGGGCTTTGTGCAGAAAAAGAGAATATGACCATTTGGACACACTCTCGTTCTTATTGAGTGATCCCATTTTATTCGGAAGTTTGCCATACATACTTGAATTTCTTTATTATTCATACTCTGCAAAGGATTCTGCTCCCATATCGACTGCCTTTGGTACACATACAAGAGAACTCTCAATGAGTTTCTCGTACTGTCATTGCTATTTACTTATCAGATTCTTATACACAACAGACCGCAACAGCTCGTCTTTTCGCTGCTTTGAGACGGGAAGTTCTTTCCCGCCCATGAAAATCCGCCCTCCCGAAATGGTATCTATATGGGATATGTTGACAAGAAAGGAGCGGTGTATTCTGAAAAAGGCTTCTCGGGGCAACATTTCTTCTAAAGACGTCATGGTTTGGTGAATGGTCAAAACCCTGTCCTCGAAATGCAGTCTTACGTAGTTCTGCATACCCTCCGCGTAAAGAATGTCTTCCCATGCAATCCGCTTGAAGGAATCTCCCTGCCTGATATACATGCCCGGAGCCGTTGTTTCTTCGCGTCCGCTTTGCAGGAGAAACATCTCCCGTGCTTTCGATACCGCCTGAAAGAAGCGCTGAAAGGCAATGGGTTTCATCAGATAATCTGTAACGTGCAATCGGAAACCATCGAGCGCATATTCCGAATATGCCGTGGTGATGATGGTCAATGGCGGTTTATCCAACGACTCCAAAAAGTCCAATCCGGAAAGACGGGGCATGTTAATATCCAGAAACATCAGATCAATCTCTTTGTTTCGGAGGATTTCGGCTGCCTCCGACGCCGACGAACAGGAAGCGGCAACTTCCAGAAAATCCAACTTTCCGATATAGTTCGCAATTCCTTTTACGGCAATCGACTCGTCGTCCACCACCAAACATTTCATCCTGTACGGGTTCGTTTTCAATATCGTTTCCACCATCGGTTTAGAAATCAATTACAAGTTTTGTATGATAGCAGTTTTCCGTTTCATCGATTGTCAAGTCATATTTTCCGAAACAGAGTATATCCAACCGCTCTTTTATGTTTTTAAGTCCCCTCCCTCCCGTATCTGTTCTTCTTGCAGGCAATGCCGGTTTAGAGTTTTTTACTTCAAGAAAGATGGTACTGCCCGCCTGCCGCAGACAAATATCGATATATCCCTTTTCCATATCAGCACCGGCAACATGCTTGAACGCATTTTCCACAAACGCAATGAAGAGCAATGCCGGGATTTCCACCTGTGCGTTTTCAATCTCCCACGAACACGACACCGTGAGCCTGTCGTCCCGGCGCAACTGCTCCACGGCAATAAAATCTTTCAGGAATTGCACGTCCTCGCCGAGCGTTACGCTTTGCCTGTCCCCGCTATACAGCTGATAACGCAATATCTCGGAATACCTTATCAGCAGTTCCGACGCCAGTTCCACATCGGTCTGCATCAGCACGTGTATGTCGTTCAGCACGTTGAACATGAAGTGAGGCGTCATTTGATGCCTGAGCGTGCACAACCGATATTCGGCAAGCCGCTGCTGCGACCTGACATATTCCAAAAAGAAACGCAGTCCACAAATGGCGATATTGATGATAACACCCGCCGAAACAGGTACGAAAAAGGCGTAAGGTTGCGTTGCTGACAAGTTGAAACAGCCTGACACGAGAAACACTCCCGCCTTTTCCAAACCGGAAAACAGTTCGATGCAGCTCACGAAGACAAGTCCCACAACCAGCGATAACGCGACAAACTGCCCGGCAAACCGCCCTGCTTCTTTCTGTTTCATGGCTCGCAGCAGCAAAGGTCCGCTCAGGTAGTTGGCAACAGGGCATATCGTAATGATCAGAAGTGCAGCAAACAGCACCGATTCGAGTGCCGACGCCGTTTGCGGCATCACCTGAAGCCAGAAAATAAAAAACATCAATATCCAAAATGGGATAATAATGTATCGGTCTTTTTTTATCAAGTCAATATTCATACTGCAAAGTTAACGGATTAAATGAAAGATATATTATTATTCGTCAAAGGTAAAGCTGTGATTCGTCAAAGAGATTTTGGCAAATGGCGGTCGGACATATAACTTTGTGGCAGATTATTATTATTCATTCATAAATACCAAGATGAAAAAAATATTGCTTTTAGAATTAATGATGGCTGCCTGCACGGGCTTAAATGCCCAAATCATGTTCAAAACCGAATATTTCGGAGAATCGGATTATCGAATGACAGAAGGCGATACGGACAGGAAAGTGGGAAACAGCAAAGGTTCGGCGGTTGTTTATCAGGGCGGTGTCAATATTCCGCTGTCGATGAAACTCGATGAAAACAAACGCCCTACCATGTGGGCACTCAGTGTGGGAGGAGCATATGTAAGGCTCGATAACAAAGGTTTCACGGAGCCTTTGGTCATCGACGAGATAATGAACCTCGGCCTGAGCCTGAATCATTTAAGGCCTTTGAATGACAGATGGTCGATGCTCACCACCGTCGGAGGCGGCATTTATATGCCGAGCACTAAGCTTTCCAAAATCAGGTTCAAGAACGTTTTAGGCAGTGTGGGAGTGGTTTTCATCTATCATCTGAAACCGAATCTTGAATTGGGCGGGGGGATTGTTTTGAATAACTCCTTCGGCTATCCGATGCTGTTCCCCGCCTTTTACCTGAACTGGGCGACGGCTGGAAAATATACCGTAAAAATCTCGATGATGGACGGTGTGGAAATGTCGGCGGGATATAATGCGAACAGACATTTAAGTCTGAACATCGTGGCGGAAATGAAGGGACAAATGGCGCTGATGGTGCAGGACGGAAAAGACAAAATCTTCTCCCACCAATACATTATCGCTGGCTTCCGCCCCGAAATAAAACTCGGCAAACGCATCTCTATTCCCCTCACGGCCGGCATTCATGTCATACGCCCTGCGGAAATCACTGACAGGAGCTTAAAGAGTATGTTTCGGGACAGGTCATGCTATTTCCAAGTATCTCCTTATGCTTCTGCCGGTTTGAATATCGAATTTTAGCCGATGATAAGAAGTTGCCTTTCTATGCAATTATATCTGTGTGCTAGCGATTGAAGCGTGTCCCATCATCTTGGCGATACTCTCAATAGGAATTCCCGCACTCAAAGCAAACGTACCGAATGTATGGCGTGCCATGTGCCAGCTGATGTGTTTATTGATTCCTGCACGCTTTACCCACCGTTTTACTGATTTGCAACAGCTCTCATAAGTGGGTAAGTTGAAAATGGATGAATCTAAGTTTTCTGGATCTTCTCCTATCAATGAAAGCAAACCATCGTTCAAAGGGATAACCACACCGCTATTGGCAGAATGTCCTTTGGTTTTATTCTGCTCAAACTTCAAAAGATGGTTGGTATAGTCGATATTCTTATAGGTTAAGTCTTTCACATCGCAGAAACGCAGACCACAATACAGGCGCAAAGGATAAATGCTCGTCACACATTTCAAACCGAGTAAAATCATTAACTCGTTTATTTTCAGGTGTTTTCTTATTTTGCAAAGATACTAAAAAGTCTTGAAAATCAAAGTGTACTATCTAACAAAAAACAGGCAAGAATAGGCTAATTTAGCAAAAATAAGAAAAACTCAGGTACTGTCTTTCAAAGTGTGTAAGTATTCCTTCTATTCTCTTCTCTCTTTCCATTCGTTTTTTATTCTCTCTTTCCAGTTTTTAAATTGATATACTCTTCTGGGATATGTTTTCTTTGTTTCCTCCATAGCCACAGCAGCCAATAGGAATATCACTGCCTTGTCTGACGGCATAGAGGTTCTCATACTTATGGTTCTCTTGTATTTTCTGTTTAACCTTTCAATCCAGTTGGTGGTGTATATGCACCTTTGTACTTCTATGGGGAAGTCCATGTACGTGAAGTAAGCTGCGTTACGCTCCGCCTTATACCTTCTCAAGGTTGGGTACTTCTTTTCCCATTTGTTCACAAAAGTAATGAAATGTTCGTATCCCTGCAAGGATTTCATCTCTTTGTTCTCCAAGGAGAACACTTCGCCAAGTTCCTGGGCCACTGCCGGCTTATCCTTATAGGATACGCTACCAAGTATCTGTCGCTTGACATGTGCCACGCAGAACTGATGTGCTGCCTGCGGAAAGGCAGCACAGACGGCATTCTCTATGCCTTGCAGCGCATCGGAAACGACAAGGTCAATCCCTTCGACGCCTCTTTCCTTCAACGCCTCAAGCTCCTCTTTCCAGCATACGGCCCCTTCCGTGGGATGATTGACTACAGTGAGCACCTCCCTGCTTCCGTCCTCCAACACCCCCAGCATGGTATAGTAAGCCTCCTTGCATACCTGCCCGTCCCTGCGGGTGGAGATAAAGGTAGCGTCAATGTAGACGGCCAAGTAATGCGGGGACAAGGCACGGCCCAGCCACAGCTCAACGTCCTCACGGCAACTCCTGGACAGACAGGAAACCTGCTGCTTGCTGTAAGCGCGGCCATAGATGCTGTCGGAGATCTCACCTATCTGTTGCGTAGTAAGTCCCTTGGTATAGAGAAGGTTGAACAGCCTCGCACGTTCCTCGCTTTCATTGCGTATCAGGCCCAGGAGAACGGGATAGAAGTTGCCGCTGCGGCTGCGAGGGATACGCAGGGAAAACTCAAAGCCGTGACTGTACCAACGTCGAGAACGGAAACCGTTGTATTGCTCATTGCCGTTTGCACTGACGAACACCTCCCGTTCATGAAACATCAGAGAGTTCATAATTAAAGACTGAAGGGTAACAAAACCCTCGCTACTGCTTGTGTAATTCGAAAGAATTTCCGAAATTTGTGAATGTGTAAGCTTCATTTGTTCCTTTCTTTATGGTTTTCAAATACAAAGATAAGAATAAAATGGGCTTACACACTTTTATAGGACACTACCAAAACTCAAATTACTGATTATCAGTATTATATATTCTTTTCGTTTCTCTTGTTTTCACTATCTTGTACCGGATCTGGTACCACAAGCCCCTTGTAAATCAGTGATTTACAAGGGGCTTTTCTTTTTTAATATGTACTAAAAGTGTACTTTGTAACAAAACAAAGAAAAAGGTGTACTTTTATAGTTTTTCGCCACTTAGTTTTATATTTAATTAACGACAACTCTTCCCTTTTTATTCTGTTTCTTTCCCTTCCTTGGCTTTTTCTCCAACGAATGCCCTATCTTTGTAAACAATACCTATCTTAGAAAATTGCAAAAATGGAAAATGACAATCTAAAGATACAGCTTGACAGTATTCAACGAATATTAAACTACTGCATTACCCAGACCTACAATGTGCTCATTGGAAATATTCTGAGGAAAAAAAGCTGTGTAAGCAATATGCAGTTTAAAGAGATTTTACAAAAAGAATATATCCGAATAACAGACGATCTTTCTTCCATTTATCTAAATTATCCTGCCCTTACATGTGTAGAGAAATACTATACAGATGATAACTTTTTGTGGGAAAGCACTTTCTTTGAATCACTGACCAAAGAACAAAAACAGAAATATACCTCATTCTCTGTATCTTCGTTTGAATATGCGAAATACATTGAGACACACACCTTATATAATGATGCTCTGCCGATGTTTTCGTATCTTGTCGATGCAATTCTATATGAACGATACGCAAAATACCTCATGGCAGAAATAGAACGAATTGAATTGACAGAGGTACAAACTGATCGGTCTCGCTCTTCTGTCTTGATAAACGATGAACCATGTGAGCAGAAAAAGAAACCGGTCATCGTTGGTAAAGGAATAAATCCATTTCAATCCGAGTTTACAGATGAGCAAATTGAGATTCTTACCGCTTGCATCAACGAAATCCAATTATTCACGACCCACATATCTGCCAAGATACTCAAAGACTTTTTTGCTTGTAAACTAAAAGGTGTTTTGAAATCAAACAACAATCGCCAGCTGGCATATCTCATGCAAAGTCTTAATCTTCGAGGGTTCATTACTGATGAATGGCAATCTGCGATTGCTCGTAATGAATTTGTCTTGGGGAAAACAAAAGATACGCCACTGACACGCACCGACCTTTCCACCGCAACAGACCAAATCAACATGAAGCAGCCGAAAGGATGGGAAACCATTGATAACTACATCAAACAACTGAAAAAAGGTTGAGCATAGGTTGATACCTCAAACATTGCTCAACGCCATTTACTTTTATCGTTTCTAATTTTGCCCTCGTTAACAAATAATTAGCGAAGGTGCACCTTCATGTTGTTTAATTCAAAATGTTTTCAATATGAACAAGACATTAGAAACTCGAGTTGAAGAACTCGAACAAATGGTATTCATGAATAAGAACGTGCTGAGTTTTGAAGAAGCCAGCAGATTCTTGAACCTCTCAAAGAGTTATCTCTACAAACTCACATCGGGAAATCTGATACCTCATTACAAGCCACAAGGTAAAATGCTTTATTTTGAGAAGGCAGAACTTGAAGCGTGGCTACGGCAGAATCCTATTAAGACCACAGCACAGATAAATCAAGAGGCTCAAAGGTATATCATGGGCAACAAACCCTTAATGCAGAAATAGCTCATGGCACAGGAAGAATTTATCCGTGTTGGCACAACCTTATATAAGATTGTGAACCAACCACGCATCAATGGCGGTTTTGTCAAGAAGCGTATCGTGTGGAACAATGAGACGCTACGGCAGGACTATGGTAAGAACTTCATTGCCACTGTCCCGAAGTACGATGGTTTCTGTACCGTACCTAACCACGTGAACTATCAACCAGTGGTTGACAAGTTTCTGAATCTCTACGAGCCGATAGGACACCAGCCAAAAGAAGGAGAGTTCCTACACATCGAATCCCTGATAAGGCATATCTTCGGGGAACAATACGAGTTGGGCATGGATTACTTGCAATTGCTCTATCTCCAACCCGTGCAGAAACTCCCCATTCTCTTGATGGTATCAGAGGAACGTAATACAGGCAAGAGTACGTTCCTCAACTTCCTCAAAGCTGTTTTTCAGAACAATGTTACTTTCAACACCAACGAGGATTTTCGCAGTCAGTTCAACGTAGACTGGGCAGGCAAACTGCTTATTGTTGTGGACGAAGTATTGCTCAACCGTAGGGAGGATAGTGAACGGTTGAAAAATCTCAGTACAACACTTTCCTATAAAGTGGAAGCAAAGGGTAAAGACCGAGATGAAATCTCCTTCTTTGCCAAGTTCGTGTTGTGTTCCAATAACGAGTTACTCCCAGTCATCATAGACGTGGGAGAAAGCCGATATTGGGTAAGGAAGATAGAGCGTCTTAAAAGCGATGACACCGACTTTCTGCAAAAGCTGAAAGCCGAAATTCCTGCCTTTCTCTATTTCCTGCAACACCGCACGCTCTCTACCCATAAAGAGAGCCGTATGTGGTTTTCGCCCCAACTGACTTTTACTCCTGCCTTGCAGCGCATCATCCGCAGTAACCGAAACAAGTTGGAACTTGAAATGTCCGAGTTATGCCTTGACATCATGGAGATAAATAACGTTGAGGAAGTCTCTTTCTGCATCAATGACATGATGCCACTTTTGAGTAATACGCAATGCAAGTATGACAAAGGGCAGATAAGGAGGATTGTGCAGGACATCTGGAAACTCACGCCTGTGTCCAATACGCTGACCTACACCACCTACCAACTCAGTTACAACGCTCCGCAGTATTACTCTCCTATCAGAAGAACTGGCAGGTTCTATACTATTACTAAGAAGCAGCTTAAGAGTCTCTAAACAATTTTATATCCATTATTTTGATGAAATGATGAATAAACTATATAAAGTATTCAGTATAAACCGTTTACTTTCTCATCTTTTGCTCGTCGTGGATATTCTGCTGATGAAAAAAGAAAAGGATTGTGTTTTCTTTTTCGGCAGCAACTCCATTTTGTTGAGTAGTACGATGAGGGTGCGATGAGTGCAAAACCATCTGATAACCATATAGATAAAATCAAATTCATCAATTCATCATTTTTTTTATCACTTTAACTTCCTACAATCATGAATATAAAGGAAATCAAACAAATTAAGTTGCAGGACTTTCTTACAGCAATGGGCTGTAAACCCGTAAAACAATATGGTGTCAACCTCATGTACCTTTCTCCATTAAGAACGGAGAAACACGCATCGTTCAAGGTAAATACAGAAATCAATCAATGGTATGACTTCGGTATTGGCAGAGGTGGCAATATCATCACCCTTGCAGAGTTGCTCTACAACTCTTCGGACGTGTCGTATCTCATTCATCAGATAGAGCGTAACGCACCAAGCAGCGTGTCAGGCAGTCTGCCCACAGTCAAGCCAACCACACCGCAGAACTCTTTTGAGCATCTTCAGGTGCTTCCTATCACTCATCCAGCCCTTATCAAATATCTTGAAGAAAGGTGTATTGATATTGAAACGGCAAGAACTGTGTGTAAGGAGCTGCACTTTGATACAAGGGGTAAGCATTACTTTGGTATTGGCTTTCCCAATATCGCAGGTGGCTACGAAATACGCAATCCGTTCTTCAAAGGCTGCATTGCACCAAAAGACATCAGCCATTTCTATGCAGAAGAACCAAAGAAAATATGTTTTGTTTTCGAGGGCTTCATAGACTTTCTTTCATTTATGACGCTCCGAAGAAAGGAGAATGACGGATTAAAGCGGCAAGATTATTTGGTACTCAATTCTGTGTCAAATATCCAAAAGGCATTAGAGCGCTTGTCGCAATATGATAGTGTTCAATGCTTCTTGGACAATGACAATGCCGGAAGAAATGCCTACCTGCAACTTTCAAAGGAATTAGAAAATTCTGTTGTGGATGCATCAACTTTATACAATGGCTACAAGGACTTGAACGAGTATCTGTGTGCTAAAATTAAGCATTCAGAGAAAGCAGAAAACAAGAAAATCAAAGGGATTAAGCTATGATTGTAGGATTTGCTTTGCGTAATCTGTTTTTCGGGGAGCAAGTTTATGTTTTGGGCATACCAAAACCACTTGCTCCACCTCCTGACAGTCGTTGCAGAGGATTATCCCGCTGGTCTCCATCAAATCAAATCAAAGAAACAAGTATGATAAAAACAGAATATAAAAAAGGTGGTCGTCCAACCAAGGGCGTAGCCGAAAAGAAGAAATACCGTATCACGGTGAAACTGAATACGCAGGATTACTATACGCTCAAAAGCAAAGCCAAAAGCGCAGGAGTAACCATGAGTGAGTTTGTAAGAAAAGTTCTTGATAATGGAAATGTCATTGAACGACTGACCGTAGAGCAAGCAGACTTCATCCGCAAGCTGTGTGGAATGGCAAATAATCTCAATCAATTGGCACATCGTGCCAATGCGGAAGGTTTTCATGCCATTGCTCCTTTCCATAAAACCATCATTGGCAAGATTGACGAAATCCTAAATCTGATACGAAAATGATTGCCAAGATAATGAAAGGTTCGGGCTTCAAGGGTGTAATCAATTACATCCTTGACCCGAAGAAAGGAACGGAACTCATTGATAGTTCCGGAGTGAGAACGGAGAGCATCAACCATATTGTCCAAAGTTTCATCGACCAGACAGAACTGAATCCACGAGTAACTAAGGTTGTCGGACATATCTCCCTGAGTTTCTCGGCACAGGACTCTTCCAAGCTCAGTAATGAATGGATGGCGCAGATCGCTCGTGAATACATGGAGAAGATGGGAATAAAAGATACGCAGTACATTATCGGTCGCCATTTCGACAAGGAACATCCGCACGTTCATATCGCTTTCAATCGGATAGATAATAATGGCAAGACTATCTCTGATCGTAACGACAGATTCAGAAGTGAGAAGATTTGCAAGGAACTGACCGCCAAATACGGTTTGTACTTAGCCGATGGCAAGGAGAATGTCAAAGAACATCGACTGAAAGAACCTGACAAGACCAAGTATGAAATCTATCAGGCATTGAAAGCAGAGATTGCCCAGTGCAGGAATTGGAAAGAGCTTCTTGCTCACTTGAAAAAGCAAGATATTGATGTCCGCTTTAAGTACAAAGGAAACTCACAGGAAGTGCAGGGCATCATCTTTGAAAAGAACGGCTATTATTTCAATGGCTCTAAAGTGGATAGGGGTTTCAGTTATTCCAAGATAGACTTTTCCCTGCAACAGAAAAACAGGGAACAAGAACAGCAGACACAAGGAATGATAAACCTCATCTCCAATGTTGCAAGTGTTACGAGCGAAATAGCCAACGAGCTCATCGAAGGAGGATTGGACTTGTTTCAAACTCATGGTACTGTCCCTGCGGAGGTTTACAACACACTCGATAAAAAGAAGAAAAAGAAAAAACGTAAAATACATTTATAACTATGGCTGATAATAATACATTTGTCCTCTTCGAGGAAATAAAAAACAAGTTGGAAATAATTTACAGGGAACTAAAGGAACTGAAAGAAAAGGAGAACGGTTCTGCTTCTTTCCCTGTTCAATCTGCACCAGCACAAAGTGACGAACAGAAGGAACAGGAATTGCTCAATCAGTATGAACAGCGCACAAAAGACGTGATTAACAAGTATATTGGAGTACAAGTACGCATCAAGGACGAGGAGGCTAAATCCATTGACAAATTGGTGGCAAGTGTCTTGACTATGCTGCACGAATGGCAGGAGAATAAAGAGCATCCAATACCGCAGGAACATATTCACAGGCACAGTTTTGACCTCAAGTCCTCGAAAGTCTTTACTTATATGGTAGCAGTATCTGTCCTTTGTTTTGTTTCTTTGGTCGGCAATTACTTCTTGTGGCAAAGTAAACAGCAATACAAGGATGATGCCTTGAAATTCCGTATCATCAGAGTATGGAGAGGATGTAGCCCAAAGGAAATTCTATGGCTCAACGATGTGTTCGATATTCATCGCAATGAAAAGATTATCAAACGAATCAAGGGAAAAGCTGATGATTACGATATGGAATTGAAGCAAAAGGCAGATAGCCTGATGCAAAAGAAATTGAAATAACCCTATATGAAGCAAGCCCAACCTAAGTTCTCGTTTGGTTGGGCTTGTGCGCTGCATGTTAGTCTATGATTTCCCAAAAGCCGCCATTATCTGGTCCAACACGACGGAGGTACTTATTACGCATATATTCGATATTACGCATGATAGAGGTGGCACTGATTCCTACGGCAGCAGCAAGTTCTATCTTGGTAATATAAGGATTTTCAGCCATTAATTGCAAGATGGTAATACGATTTGACGTTAATTTATCACCATTTTCTAATGCTTTAGCTACAACTTTCTCCACTATTACCTTTCGTTTATCAGTTACCTTAGTTTGCTTATCAGTCACCCTATCAGTTACCTTAGTTTGCTTATCAGTCACTTTTTCAGATACCTTTAGGTGTTTATCAGTCACCTTGTCTACATTCTCTTTTACAGACTTCTCTTGCTCCAACACAACCTTCGGTACAGTGATTTTCAAAATAAAATCATCAAGATGAAGGGATAAATGTGGTGTACCATTAGCTTCCAATTCCCTGCACACACGATCTACCCCTTCGCCAAACTCCTTTACAAAGTCGTATGCTTTTAAGAATTGAGCAATTTTAGGATTCCGTGAAAAATGGGTATGACGAATATTAGAAGGCTTGACTGTTCCGGGTAATCTACCGGGCGACTCGAATACAAGACGATCGTCAAGCATCTTTATTTGGATTTCCGTACCCTTAATATTGTAGGCGCGGTGACAGCAAGCGTTGACAACCATTTCTTGAATAACAAACTTTGGATAATCTCTGTTGGTTACAAACTGCCCATGCTGTCCTAGGAAAGTGTGTTCCTCCACTTGGGTTTCAAGATAAGCTATCGTGGCCTTCACCTGATCAAGTATGGTTCCTTCAAAGGTTACGTCCTTAATCACGTTCATTTCTGCACCCACTCTCTCTTCTGTACCTTTATAACGGATAAAGCGAGTACGCCCACGAGGAAAGAATTTTTGAGGATATTTACCAAACAACAGAATACAAGCTACACTAACCTGCTCCTCTCCCTTTGCATTGGTAGTTATGAAGTTATTATTCTCATGTAGATATTGCTTGGCAGACTTGGCATAACCAATCAATTCTGTATATCTTTCGACAGCGGTCATATCAATATCATCTACCGTAGCACCATACACAGCCGTATCCTCATAGTAGCGCTCTCCCTTATCGTACATCAATTGTATGCGTTCTTCAAAAGACAATTTTCTACTTTTATCGCCAACACGCATATAGGCTTCGTCTGCCTGATTAGCATGTAGTTCAGAACTTGCAGGAATATGCATCAATAAAATATGATTTTCGTTTCCATCTTTATCCGTGCATGGTAACAAGTCGCTGGTAATAGACACAGAAGGATTACAGAAATCCAAAGGAACACGAAGCAACTCATTCAACTTTTCCGCATGCTGGTCAACTCCTTCTGTCTTCCTTGTCTTGTCAGACACACCGATAGCAATAGCACCACCGTCAGCATTAGCAAACGCCACAATGGTAATAGCCAATGCTTTCGGATCAACTTGAATGCTTTTGCAATCAAAAGTCTGGTCTTCCTTGCGAGTTGTTATTTCTTGTATGGTCATATTATTCGATTGTTAGATGCTTTAAGAAATAATTTTAGTAGATTATACTAAACGAGAAATGATATTTTGATAAAGATCTATTATATATCATTATATTATGGTACTTTTACAGATTCTCTACAGTTCTAAGTTATTTAATTTCATATATTTAAATTTTTGTACTTCCGTCTTATCCTGCATTATATTTAACAAAATTTCATCTCTATTTATCTTTGTTTCTCCACACATATCTTTCCTTGCCAATAACATAACATCCAAGAAACTATCAACTTGTTTATAGATATTCTCTTCAGTAAGAGAACTTAAATAACTATTTAATGCAAAAACAACCTCGTCTGTCCCATACATAATCAACTCCTTTTTTGCTTCAAGAAGTCTATTACGCATTTCTCTATTATTAACAGTCTTGTTATCCTTCGCATTTTTAAACATATCATAAAAGAAATCATAAAGTTTCTCATAAGCAGAGTATCTTTTTTCAGATAATTGCCCCTCCATGATTTTTATTCTTTCTGTTTTACGATGAAGTAAAGCACCTAAGTAGGCACACAGCAAAGTAACTACTATACTTATAAAACCTAATATAACATTCACGTCCATTCCGATAGTTTTATATTACTCTAATTGTTTTCTATACACAGAATCTAAAGTGTTTCCATCTTTATCTTTCCAAACAAGCCAACCATTATTACTACTCCCTATACAGAAATCAGCAGCAGTACTCGGGCTATTAAAAGTTGTATCTGAACTCAATTCTAATTTCCCTTTAGAAGAGTGCGTATATTCGCTCAACATCTTTTCACGTTTATTTTTCCATTTAAAGGAAGGAGAAGAAGAACTCACTATCGTGCTTCCTTTCAGCACAGTAAAGCCTTTACTATGATAAAAACCTTTTGCATCACAACCACGTCCCTTTGTAAAGAAAAGATGTTCTTCTTTTGGTTTGGCAATATCAAATATACCACAACCAATGAAAGATGTGAGAAATTTTACATCCTCGAAAAATTCGTCCATATCATCCTTACGATATTCCGGAAGATTAGGTGCTTTAGGCGTTTGCTTATTTTCATTTAATACGAAAGAATTTGAAACTTTCGCTTCCGCTATCGCTTTATGCTCTAAGTATTGCACATCGGCTTTAGTCATTGCTGCATCTTTAGAAATAAAAAGCAAGGCTTTTTGCCAAAAAGCTTTTTTGCTCTCATGGTCTCTCACTCGTTCACGAAAGTTTTCAGTCTCTCCAATATATGCTTTCGGTTTCGTCTCTTCGTCTTCACCCAATAGAATGTAAAAAGCTGGTGTCTGTAACTCGTATCGCTCATTCAAGATTGAAAGATGTGAGCGAGGAATTACATACATTTGACAAATCTTATTACTGATAAAAACATACTGTGTTCCTTTCGGATCAGCATCTAATAAATATGTTGTTACAGTTTTTCCCATAGAAATAATTAAAAAAATAATTTGTTAAGCAAAAATATTACTTTCTAATTCCGTATATATTTTAGTATCCTGTGTTATCAGAGGGGACATTGTAAATTTTAGAAAAGAAGCAGTGTCATTTCCACATTGAGTAAGTGATAATATACGCTTAAGATCCGTATATATTTGTCCACTTGCTGATTTTATATCATCTTTGGGGTTTCCACGGCTAATACTTCGATCAATCTCTGTCTTTTTAGCAGTTAAACATTCTTCTATTTTATCTCTTTTTCCCTGCACTATACATAATTTAGTTATTATTTCATCATCAAGAAGATAACATTCAATATGGCGCTTGGCTAATACCTTAATACCTCTATCGTGAAGGCTGCTTACTTCTTCTTCACTCTTGTCATCGCGGTCTACTAACTTTATTATATTTGAATGTTCTAGAACACGAGAAATAATCTGCATGCTAATATTGCTTTCATCTTCAATCTCAGAACACGAACCAATAGAAACAAAAGACGTCCCAGGATATTTTGCAGAAAAGATTTTAGTATAGATATCGGCATCAAAATTTTTGCGAGAAGCTCCATTTACAGAACCTTCACAAAACACAACTCTTTCTGGAGCAATTAACTTTGAAAAATCTCCAAATGCTAGTTCTAAAAACTTATTCCAAATAGTAGAGTCTATAGTTGAAGGTTTTATTATCACTGGTACATCAAAATCTATATCCGTGAAATTAAGGAAACATACAGTGTTAGGGTGTTGCTCTTCAATCTTCTTTGCTTCCTTCAGCATACCGATAGAGTGAGTTGTAAGCCAAAGTTGCCCGTTATCAGGAACCAAATTATACATTTCAGCTATTAGCTTGGATTGCAAAGCTGTATGCATATGAGTTTCAGGTTCATCTATGCAATAAATTGTATTATTTAAATAAACAGACTTGATAATCATATCCAAAAGTAAATCAAAGGCTGATTTTTCTCCTGCCGATAGATTTCTATAATGGAAGTTTTCTGACTCCCCCTTTGTGAAATAAAAGCAACCATTTACTAATGGGTCACCTATGCTGGATAGTTTTAAATCATCAAAAACGTGACTTAAAGAAGTCTGTATTTTACCAATTAGCTCTTCCCTTAAATCTTTGACAGATTTATCATTATTTTGATTGTCAAAAAGACTTGATAAAGTACTAGAAATTAATCTTTGATAATTTTCAGATACGACTGTATCCGTTTGCATTAAAGAATTATATTTAGTAACTTCTTTAGGGTCATTTTGCCTTGAAAGACTAGATGTTGTAAAATCTGGTTCATTTCTATGTGCAGTTCTAAAATAAAAACGACCATGGATTTCATTACTACTATTAAGATTTGTGTCATAGGTAGAAAGAGTAACTAAATCTCGAAACCAGCTACTGCCTGCTTCGTTTTTATTTGCGACTTTTATATAATAGTCTTTTTCCCAATGAGTATTGAACCCATAATATCTATACCAATAGTAAAGACCTTCAAAAACGGAAGTCTTCCCACAGCCGTTAGGACCTACAAGTATAACAAGTTTTGCAGTTTCAGGTAGTTCCGTAATTGTTAAATCTGTAAAACGCTTAAATTTATTTAGTTTTATTTCCTTAATCTTCATATATTCCTAAAAAAATAAAATTTTATAATAAAATGACAACTAACATATAGAGTTAACGTGGATATCCATAGATGTAATAATATTTGGCAGTTCTATTTTATCCACAACAAATCATCAACTCTCACTCCCAATATCTTTGCCAACTGGATGAACATTTCAACATTGGGCTGAGCAACATTTGTAACCCACTTTGATATAACGGCAGGGTCTTTGTCAAGGATTTCTGCCAGTTGTTTATTTGTCATACCTTTTTCGGCAAGTACCACCTTTAGGCGATTGATTTTCTTCCGTTCCATGCTTATGTAACTTGATTACGCTATAAAGTTATTCATTATTTCTTAAAGCACATGCTTTTTCAAGCAAAAAACTGTCTTATTCAATCAAAAAAATGTTTTTCAATTCATTTTTCATCTTAAATGTTCAATTCTGGCAAACTATTGATTGCCTCCGACTTCAACTTATCCACCGCCCGAGTGTATTTCTCGGTATGTTTCAATCCGCTATGCCCCAATAGGCTGGCAACGGTCTTGATGTTGGCACCATTATTCAGAATATTCACAGCAAAACTGTGGCGAGCACAATGCCAACTAATGTGTTTATTGATACCTGCACGCTTTATCCATCGTTTCACAGATTTGCTGCAACTCTCATACGAGGGGAGGTTGAAGATAGAAGAATTTAAATCTTCAGGAGCTTCGCCAATTAAAGAGAGTAAGCCGTCATTGAGAGGAATAATAACACCACTATGTGCAGAATGTCCTTTGGTCTTATTCTGTTCAAACTTCAGTAGGCGATTGGTATAATCTACATTCTTATAGGTAAGGTCTTTTACATCACAGAAGCGCAGACCACAATACAGACAAAGGATAAAGGCTCGCCTGACATTGGGATTTTCATTATCATAATGGCATTGAATCAGTGATTGAATCTCATCCATTGACAACACATCTTTGCGTAAAATCTGCTCATCCACCTTGCACACGACTCCCTTACAAGGGTCTTTCAACATCACTTCGTGATCGATGGCATAACGAACAACTTTCTTGAAACGCTGATAGATACTCTTTGCTCCTTCGCCGACACTTCTCGATTGTAGGTATTCAACAAATTGTTCCATCATATCCTTGGTTATCAAGTCGGGCTTAATGCCAAACTCATAAACTGGATATTGCTCTTTCAGAAAATCTTTAAAACGATTCAAGGCTATCTTTATCATCCGCAAGTCTTTCTTCGTATAACTGTCTATGTAAGCCTGATAATAGTCCAAGAAATTGACATTTCTGTCTTTCTTCAGGCGATAACCAAGCATACTCTCCTTAAACTGTTGTTCCCGCTCTGCACGAATTTTGGCAGCCAATTTAAGTGTTTCCTTGTTCTGTTGTCGTTCCGCTGGAGTACGAGGCTTAGCTATCAAGTACAACTGCAAATTTTCTTTTCGCCTGTTGTGCTTAATATGTACTTTTGGCTTGCCCATCATCTTGCCTGTTTCGTACAAAACGGGCTTGCCGTTTTCGTCTAAAACCGGTGTTTCTTCTCTACCGAGATAATACTCCAGATAAAGACTTATCCGACCATCAGATAGCACATTTTGCTCCAATTTCGGGTTTTCTTTTGCTTTATTTTCTAATTTTGCCATAATTGATAGTTATGTACCTAAATGTGTATCAAACCGAGTAAAATCATTAACTCGTTTATTTTCAGATGTTTTCTTATTTTGCAAAGATACTAAAAAGTTCCGAATGCCAAAGTGTACTAAAAGTGTACTATCTAACTAAAAACAGGTAAAAATGGGCAAAGTAGCCAAATATAAGAAAATTATAAATAGCTGATTATCAATATAATATATTCTTTTCATTTCTCTTGTTTTACCCACTCTGTACCGGGTCTGGGTACAAAGTAAAAGGTTAAGTGGTTGATAACTAAACAATTAGCTTTTTCTTGTTTTATAAATGCTCCCAAATTGTTCCTAGTCGGTAATCTTTGCTATAATAAAGAAACACCCCGTGATTTTTATTGTATAATTACTTAAGTAGCTAATCAAAATTAAGCAACATGTTTAGAGAAGTTTATATGCAGCCCCTTACCGATGTCCTCTAATGTCCTGTTGGTGGTATAGAAAAACATGTCGGAGGCTTCATAGTCTTGTGGTCTAATCCATTTCCCCTTGAGTACTGCCAAAGAGTCTCGGCAATGTTCAATTGCGGATAATATGGTGGAAGGTAGAAGAGAAAAAGCCCTCTTTTCTCTCAAATGGCTCGAGGCTCTTTGATTTTCTTGTTTCTATGAATAGTGACATTGTCAAGAACGACAAACGTATCCAACTCTAAATCGAAAGAAAATTCGTGAAAGAAACAGACAAACTTGTTTGCCGTCATTTTTCCAAACGTAGTAAAACCTTTGTAATGATTGTCACACTTTATTATTCCAAAAATGTTAAGATACATTACTTTATGGGATAGAATATAAACTCCCTTCCCCTTTTAGTTGCCAGCCATAAGGAACGTATCCTTCGATACATATGTGGCTTTCATCCGCATAATATAGCTTTATCCGTCTTTCGAATGCCCAGCTCTCAAGTTCTTGCAACTTCTCGACTGTGTATTCATAGAGTTGTGGAGAAGGTATTCCCTTGGACGTTTCTTATTCGCTTATATCTTGCGCTAATGTGGATAAAACGTGTTCGAAAGTTGAGCTGTTCGCCTCTTTGCCTAATGCCTGCTCCCATGGTGCCCTTGTCTTGCTCACGCTCTGTCTGTTCTGTTTTATCGCATGACAGACTACATCCTTGTTCGAGCAATCCATTACAGGTTTGCGTCCCTGTCCAGAACGGTTTCTCCCTTCCATGCTCTCGGCTTTGAAACGCTTTAATCATGTGTTTACACTGGTAAGGCCCATGTCTGTTTGTAACCCGACTACCGATAAGGATAGACCTTTGGCTTTTCAGAAGAATTGCTTGACAGTATATACGAAAACAATGCTTCTCGCCGAAATAAAATCCTTTCGTAAATGAGAAACGTTTTGCCTCTGTTAACTTCATACTTTTATTTTTTCCACATCTAATAGAAAGACGGAATATGCCAATAAATATTTTATATAAACTAATTTTGCTTACTTATCATTTGATATTTCTTGAATTATTTGCTCATAAAGCATCTTTCTATTTACGTGTTTATTGCATTTAATACTATCATTTCCCCATACTCTCCACTGCTTAAAAAAGAATGTTGTGCCCTGCTTTTCTGCTTGTTCATTTAGTTTTACTACCCATTCTTTCCTTATCGGTTGAGCTAGAGTGCTACATTTTATTCCAACAGTAACCCGTTCGATACCCTTTAGATTTTTTAACGCGAGTTAGACAAATTGTAAGTATCTGTATATTTGGTGATTAGCGAAAATTGTTGTAACTTTATGTTACTAAAATACAAAGGATTATGCTTAAGTGTCAGAAAGAGATCCGAAACATCTCAAATGTCTTTTGTTTATATCGGGCGGATCGGGCGATACACAACTTTCAGTGACCACTAACAGCGAGCACACGGCCGTCATCATTTTTATCGATAAGGTCGACTCTGACGTGAAGACTACGTTGAGGGTTACCCAAAGTGGACAAAGCGGTGAGATCGCTATCTTGTATGAAGACAGGGAAAATACGTAGAATCCTAACGGTTGGGGGGAGCAACAGAAACGATCGTGGCTAGTATCTTACCGAGGATTTGCAGACCAACAATGGCTACTATCGTTCTTACGTAGGTCTTCATACCTCCAAGTACTAATCGGTATGGGACAGCAAGCATGAGGACCATAATCTTACTTCCATAACCTTTGCGAGTGGCACCACGTTTGAGTTTTGGTCATTCACTATGACTGCCAATATGAACTCGAAGAATGCTCTGCAGTTTTATATGGAAGTGAGCAGTGACGACGATACCACATGGATGTCGGTCTTTAACCGCCTGACTGATTATCCCCTGCATGCTGACGGCAAAACGTAGTGGAGAAAGTACACCAAGCTTATGATTAACTTGAGCAAATACGCCTCAGACACGATGAAGATTCATTTCCATGTCTATGATAGCTATGTCCTCGGCCTCTCTTATTACTGGACTGTGGATAACATTAAGGTTACAGGCCAGACCATCGGCATTTCCGTTGTCGCCGCCTCCGAGGCTGATGCCGGTAGAGTGTATAACCTCAACGTGCAACTCGTTGGTCGATCAAACCAAGAGCTGAGCTGTGGCGTTTACATCATTGGTGGTAAGAAAGGGATTATCAGGTAACCCTTATTACCCTTATAGTGAAAGGAAGAGTGTAGAAAAGGCCCTGAGGATGTATGGTATTCCTGTATACTGTTACGTGTAAGTTTATATGGGGATGATTTATCACGCCCATAATTTCGGTACAAGCCCTTGTATTCTCGTCTCAGCATATCCTTGCCTCATCACATACATGGTTAGGAGCGTGATGAAGTACGTCTCAACGGTTTACGGTCTTTATAGCTGCCTTTCAGCTCCTTTACAGCGTAATGATAGAGCCATTAGGGCGTAAGGTTTTTTAAATGTTTTATAATAAGATGTTTACGCCACTTCTTATTCTTTTGCTAAAAGCCTTGTAAAAACCTTACCCTTATGGCGCAGAGGTGTGTTCTTTACACCGTAATCGCCGTATCCTTTACAGGCTGGAGGCTATGCCTCTACGGGCTATAGGTGATGTCTTTTTAGGCTGTAAGCAATATCTTTTCGAGCTGAAGGCAACTTCTTTTCAGACTTGTCACGCAACATTTACGATATTGTTGTCAATCTTTTTCACTGTCAGGCTTCGGTCTGTATGTTACCAGATCTGCAACTTTACACCATCGTGACGTCTGTGGGCTTGTGTCTCGGTCTCTGCGTTATAAGGCCTCTGTTATGGTGTTATAGAGGACTTTCCGGAAGGGCGTAGGGGTATTCTAGCCTTTGGAGGGGCAAGGTGAGGTCGTGTTTCGTACCTTACTCTTTGTTGGCTTACTGATGCCATGCTTATGGGCAGATGGAAAAACAAAAAGGGAAATCTGAGCCGTTTTTTAGCTCGGGCTTCTGGCGTATTGTTCAGGAACCGATAACAGTCCCCTGTGATTGTTTCTTGATAGTCTTCATCGTCTTGATGTTGTTCACTTTCATGATATACAAGCTTTTAGACTGTTTCTCAAGATCCTTGTAACATGATGTTAAAGTTATTCGGTAAGCGGTGAGCCATTTTCGGCCACGGTGTTCTTTAGCGTGACGCGTACACCTTTGGGAGCCTTAATGGTGCTGTATACGGTTCCATCGGTACCCTTGCGATGGCTGACAGTAATGATACCGAGTGGTGTGGGGAAGGTACCCCGGGCCACCGTGCAGCCGCATAAGTGGGGCTCTATGGTGACGGCACGGCAGCCTGGCTCGGTAGGCACGATACCTAAGATGTAACGTGTCATCCATGGAGTCACGCCTGACGCCCATCCGTGGCAAAGACTCATGCGGAGGCCCTTGTAGCAATAGTTTCCGCCGTCGGCGTGAATGTCATACTGCCCACTGCCCACAAATTCATCAATGCGTCCAGCGCGCGCTATGTCATCATAGTTCAGTTCCTCCCAAAAGGTGGTGGCGCCAAGGTTGATCATGCCGCCCCAGTATTTGGTAATGATGTCGGTAGCTTCATCGTATTTCCCGCTACGGGCCAACGCCTCCAGCATGTAATAGCCATAGAAAGTAGAGAAGTGGCGTGCGCCATCCTTGAGAATAACATCACGGTCGACGGTGCCCTTGCTCAGGCCTGATATTATCTTCAGTGCTGCTGCTTCCTTGTTGTCGCAGTTGGGCAAACTGGCTTGCTTCAGGTCGGCGGCCGTGGCTGTGCACATTCTGACCAGATCGTCGTCAGCTAACGCATGTCCCAGCTCGATGCCTGCATTGACGGCCATGTAACACAGCGAGTGGAGGCCCGAGTTGATGACCGCGGGGTTATCGGAGGTAGGCCAGTCGAGGAAGCGGGTGCCATTAAGGTGCTCGTTACCATTTCTATCAATAAGGTGGCAAATCTGTCTGAGAAGTGTCTTGATATAAGCGTGCTGGGTCTTCAGATAGTCAAGGTTGCCACGGTAGAGATATTGATCGCGCTGGATGATAAGCCACCAAAGTGAGTAAGAGCACATGCTATTCATCCATCCTGGCAGTGGCGTGTCGTCACGCGCGAAATCTAGGCTACGGTTTACGGCGTCGTTTTGTCCGAAGACCGAGAGTACCGTCATCACTTCGGGATGGAGGTCGCCTACCCACACGAGACGGTCGCGCTTAATGCCGTCCCAGAGATACTTCTGCATACACAGGTGAACGGTATATGCGCCGGTACGCCAGATGTCGTTCAGCTGTGGGTTATCTGTTTCAAAGCTTCCCAGATAAGGAATGTTCTGGTAGTGGGCTACGGCTCTGACGGCTTTCAGGTTATACTGTATGGCGGTGTCTTCAAGTTCAATGCAAACAAAGCGAAATCCTGAGTTGCCTGTTTGTATGGTGCCTAACCAAGGGGCGTTAATGACGAAGTCGCGCAGAGCATGGTCGTTTGAGGCACTGTTCTTGTCGGTCATGGGGCTCATGGCCTCGGTAACTGACTCGCCGAAGCGTACTTTCAGAGCCACGGGCGTCTGTGTGGCACGAATGGACGATGCAATCTCTATACCGCCTTGTATCTCTCGTCCGAAGTCGAGTAGAATAGCCGCTTTGTGCCCGCGGTGGCTTATCATGACGGTATAGGACGTGTCCGCTACCGATACCTGTCCCGAAAAAGGGCGCGTCAGGTTTTCGACTCTGCGGATATTCCTTCCCGTAGAGTCTGATACCCACAGGACGCGCTGAGGTGTGATGTGTTCGGTAATAAGATTATAGGAACTTTCTATGTCATGGTTCGGCACATGGTTGGAAAGCATGCCCCTACCCATGGCGGGTAGCATCAGGGCATATATTGTCAGTAGAAGATGGTGAAATGGTTTCAAAATATTTGTTTTTTAATTTCTAAGTGCAATATTAACGATAATTTTCATATCATTCTTTCGCGTTTATATCGTTTAATGTAAGTATTGATTTATTTATTTTGTAATTTGTTTCATGGATTTTTACTTTTGTTTCAAAATTACCTATAGAGTGTGTTTTTCGAGTATATTGATGAAAGGAACATGAAATTTTTATGTATCTTTGTTCACTGAAAAACCTATCTGAAAAGATTTATGCAGAAATACCTTGTCATCCTGTTTCTCGTGCTGTTCCCGCTGTCAGCTGCGTCGCAGTTTCTGCTGTCACGTATAGTCAGCAGCATATCGAACTTGCATGTCAACGACTTGGTGCAGGACGACCAGGGTTTCATGTGGATAGCTACGGCAAAGGGTCTATGCCGCTATGATGGCGTGGACTATAACGTGTTCTATCATTCGCAGCGGCAACCCCATTCTATCGGTTCTGACAACGTAAACGCGCTTTATTTTGATGGCAGGGCCCTTTGGTGTGCCACGGGTGACGGGGTGTCAATGTTCGACATGAATACCTGGCAGTTTACTAACTATCGTATGGAACACCGTATGGGAAACAACTATTGTCTTGGCTTCTTTTTCTCTGGCAGGCATCTGTACACCTACGGCTATGGCGGCATATATGAAGTGAGGAAGGGTAGCGGACGGCTTGTGCCTGTCATCAGCCTTGAGGGGCAGGTGGTACAAAGATCTATCGTCGATTCGCATGGACAAATCTGGGCGGTGTGCGACGATAATGAGGTGATGTGCTTCGATACCTCCATGAATCTTTGTCGGAAGATAGACTTTGGCGCAACGAAAGAGGTGTATAGCATTTATCAGGCACCGGGCTGTAATATCCTATTAGGCACCAAGAACGGGCTCGTGGCTCTTGACAAGGATACCTATACTTTTTTGCCAGCGGCTATTCCGCTTGCGCTGAGGCACATGTCTGTTAAGTATATTAGGGGGTATGCCCCCGGCAAGGTAGTAATAGGCACCAAGGATAACAAGCTGAAATTTTTTGACTTCTACAAGGGCAACTTCATACACTTTCCCAATACAGACGCTTCGCTTTACACGGGTATTATGGATTTGACGTGTTCTTATGCCGACCGTAGCGGTAACTTATGGCTGGGAACGTTTAATAGTGGGGTGAAATGTCTCTTCCAGAAAAAGATATTCGACACCGATAAGGCTCTCATAGCCGGGCTCAAAGACAAGTTTGTGACTCGCATACGTGACGACCACCACGGAAATCTGTGGATAGGAACGCGGTACAGTGGGCTTGTCAGGTATAACAAACGCAGTCATGCGATCACGGAGTACAGCTCACGAACAAGCGCCATATTCCGGCAGCTCGGCAATTTTATCCAGTCTCTTTTCATCGACTCTTCCAACAGACTTTGGGTATGTAACGAGAACAGCCTGTTGGTTTTCGATATTACGGGGGGCACGCTTAGCCTGAAAAAGTCGTTTGCTGATGTCGGCAATATCGTCACCATGGCTGAGGATCCACACGGTCGTATCTGGACCGGCTCGTCGTTCAAGGGCATTACTATCTACGGCAGTGACTTGCAAAAGGAAAAGAGCTTTCTGCCGGCTACAGGTAAATCGAACAACATTACATGCCTCGTGCCGCTGTCAGCATCGACAATGCTTTTTTCGGCCTATGGAGATAATATCTATTATATTGATGTAAACAGTCTCAGGACACGAGCACTCGACCCGAAATATTTGATTATGTTTAAGAATGTGGTTAACCTAAAGCGCATATCAGGCAATCGTATCGTGATAGGTACTTACGGCAATGGTCTCATGGTTTACTGTCCTCAGAAGCGCCGATTGACGGTTTTCAGCTATTCGAATGGATTGCGCAGCAACGATATTTTGGGTATAGAAGAGGATAAATTGGCCAACCTTTGGGTGAGCTCCTCGTTTGGACTATATAGGATAAACCTGATTACCGATAAGGTTCGTCCCTATTTCATGACTGATGGCACGGCTGGCGATCAGTATCACGAGAAATCGGAATGTATGACCGACGAGGGAGAAATCCTCTTTGGTGGCAACCACGGTGTTACACAGGTGCTGTGCCGTAATATCAATAATACGGCGCGTAACGTCCCCGTGTTGCTGGCCGACCTGAAGGTGTTCAACAAGAGCGTGCCCATCTCAACCGAAAGAGAGAAGGGAATTCTGACACGGCATATCTCACGTACTCGTGAGATAGAGCTGAAACATGATGAGAACGTATTCAGCGTTGACTTCATTGGCCTAACTTATGAAACGCCGAAAAACATAGAGTATGCCTATAAGCTCGAGGGCTTTGATAAGGACTGGAACTATACCGGAGAGTATAATCGTGCTAGCTACTCCAATCTGCCCGCCGCTACCTATGTGTTCAAAGTCAAGATAAAGAATGGGGCCGACGAATGGGAGCAGGAACACATGTTGCTGACAATCAAAGTGCTGCCGAGTCCGTGGATGACGCCCTGGGCTATTATGGTTTATATCACGTTGTTCTTTTTAGTGCTATTCCTGATTAACCGTGTGTACATCAGACTGAAGCTGAAAAAGGAGCGTGCCATCATGGAGAGCAACGAGATAAGGCGCGAAAAACGTCTGGCCCAGATGAAGGTAAGCTTCTTTACCAACATTTCGCATGAGTTGCGCACACCGCTGACAATGATATATGATCCTATCAAGATTCTTCTGAAGGACAAGACGATAAATAACCCAGAGAGCCTGTCGCTGCTGACGCTGATAGATAAGAATTCAGAGCGCCTTCTGAGGCTGGTAAACCAGCTTCTAGACTACGGTCGGCTGAAGAATGATACACTCAAGTTGAGTGTGTCGGATAATGACTGTGTCATACAGATTGTCGACATTGTGAATGTCTATAAGCTGTATGCTGCCGAAAAGAATATCACGATATCGCTGACGTGTCCCTACGAGCAGATGGTGGTGTTCTACGATCCCGACAAGATAGATAAAATACTGAACAATTTGCTTCTCAACGCCGTGAAATATACTCCCATGGGTGGTCATGTTAACGTGAGCGTAGAGCTGGAGCGTCGTTCGGTTGGATCAGAGGACGCTGGTACTACGCGGCATTTTCTCGTTCTGGAGGTAGAAGATGATGGTAACGGCGTTGAGGAATCACTTCTGCCCGGTATCTTTGACCGTTTCAAGAGATTAGTAAAGGGGAATGAAACCTCAAAGATAATGGGTAACGGTGTTGGCCTGAACTACGTGAAGCATCTGGTAGATAACCATAAGGGCACCATCACGGTCCGCAATCGAGCCGAAAAGGGTATGGTCTTCACCGTAACGATTCCTGTAGACGAGACGGCTTACACGGCTGGTGAGATAACCTTCAAGGATGCCGACAGCATTTTGGCGCAGAAGGATGGCATATTTACGGGCAATGCCCCGTTTGTCAACGATACGGATACGGACGTTGCCAACGAATTCATCGTTGATGAGCGCAAGCGTATTCTTGTTGTAGAGGACAATAACGAGATGGTAGTGCTGTTGCGAAATATCCTTCAGGACCGTTATGCCATCGATGCAGCTGCTAACGGAATTGAGGCGCTTGAACGGATAAGGGAGTCGGGACCTGACCTGGTTATCAGTGACGTAATGATGCCTCGCATGGATGGCTTTGCCCTTTGTGGAGCCATCAAGAGAGACGCCATGCTGTGCCATATTCCTGTCATCCTACTTACCGCCAAAACTCTTGATAAGGACAAGATAAAGGGCTACAAAGAAGGTGCTGACATGTATCTCAACAAACCGTTTAACCCAGAATTGCTACTCTCGATGATTGGTAGTGTCTTCCGTCGGTCAACCTACAACCAGAAGCTTATAGCCCGCACCAGTGGCGGTTATACGGCGGAGGAACGGGAGGAACTGGATAAAATCAACTCAGAGATGAGTCCCCTCGACAAGCGTTTTCTGGACAGGCTGAACAGCTATATTGATAAGCACATAGCCGATAGCGATCTAAACGTGAACGCTCTTGGTCGTGATCTGGGTTTCAGCCGTACCAACTTCTATCGGAAAGTAAAGTCGTTGACGGGCATGATGCCCAATGACTTCCTGCGTGTGTTCAGGCTGAATCGCTCGGTAGAGTTGATTAAACTGCGGGAGTATCCGTTGAACGAAATAGGCTTCATGGTAGGCTTCGGCACGCAGTCGCACTTCTCGTCATGTTTCAAGAAGCATTTTGGAATTTCGCCCAAGGACTATCTTACTGGTTATAAATGATATGAATCCAGTACATACTTTTGTATCAAGGCAATAAGTTGCAGTAATAATTGGGTATATTTATCCCATAGATAGAATCAAATGAAAAAGTATCTTATTTCCCTTCCATATATAAGCTTGATGAGAGAGGGAATAAGATACTTTTAATTAGACAGTAAACTTAAATTGAAATGAAAAAGATTTAATTCAAGTTAGCCTCTAAGATTCTTACGGGCCCTATCAATCCACTGCTCTGCAATGGAGTGTTTCCATCGTATGTAGCATGGCTGCAGAATGTTTTCCGGTCTTTTCCCTGTTTCTGGCGATCGCCGATGAGGCGGTTCATCCAATTGTTTACGACCTCTATTTCAATTTCGTTCTTTCCATTTTTGAGATATTTGGATATGTCTATTGTATAGGGTGATGTCCATACACCGCCTACATATTGTCCGTTTAATTTCACTTTAGCCATTTCATAAACCTTGCCAAGGTCTAATTTATAGAGAAGACCTTGTTTTAAGCCAGATACCGTAAAAAGAGTCTTGTAAGTTGATGTTCCGGAGAAATATTTTACATATTCATCGTCACTAGTACTAAGATCAATTAGTTGTTTCAATATGATACGCTTTCCGTTGTAAACCATTGACTTTAATGAAACGTTCCATGGTGAATTGATCGTTTTTATAATGCTTTCCCGGGGATAATTCTTGTTGATATCCAAAGATGTTGGTACAACTTTTGCGGGTTTGGCCAATACAATAAAGGCACTTTCGTTTCCTGACAGTCGCATGGGGATGGATGTACTTTTTCCTTCCTGACTGAAAGAAGGTAGCTGCCGTATGGCCCCGTCTGTGGGCGTCCATAGCTCAGGCTGTTTGCCCGTTACACGTAGCTGGGCAATGAATTCGGTTGGTTTATCAGTTTGATTGGTTATGAAATATATGTCGATATTACCGTTCGACGTATGGGCGTATTTTATGTTTTTTGTTCCGATAAACGATGCGTCTGGATGATTATTGATAATTCGGAATACATCGTTAATCTCATAGCCAGTAAACAAAATACCTTTTCCTATTCGTCTCATTTCGCAGAAAGGATCTCCATGCCCCCAAAGTTCGTCAGCAATGATCTTGATCTCTGCATCTCCGGCTCCCCAGTCTTTTAAACTTGGAGAGCGTAGCGGTTTCGGACCGAGGACAACCGCCCCATTCTGAATTAGCGTTTTGAGACGACGAAGCATATCCAGTCGCATGGTTTTGAGTGGTGGAAGTACAAGTAGTTTATATTGATTGCCGTAGGGAAGTTTAAGCAAGTGATCTTCTCCTACGGTTAACTTGTCTTTTATGACTTCGGCGTTTATGAAGTCATATTGATATCCCTGTGGCAGTTTGGGTTCGGTAATTCCTGTCATGACAGGGGCGTCTTCACCGATAAAATAGGCAACGTCAGCCACGTATTGTCCTTGTTGCAGCATATAATTGCAACGTTTTAGATAGTCTGTGAATAGATTGAGATGGCTGTACCATGTGTTTTTACGATTAAATTCCTGACCAAACGGACAGTTGAATCCGGGGAATGAATTCTCGTTAGGTTGTGAAACAATTAAATGAAGCAACGTGTTGTTGACGCCTTCGGTAAAAAACTTGTCGCCGCGTTGTTTCATATATCTAGGGCTGCGTGAGAATTCTGGTGGTCCACAGGTGAACGATTCTGCAGAAACTTTTCCTTTACCGTAAATGTGTGCAGCAGATGATGCCGCACGGTTTTCGATATCACCGAGTGAGCCTTCACTCCAGAACTCACCAGCTACCTCGTCAGACTGTCCACCATATTGTAGGAACTCTCCGGGAAATCCCCAGTGACCGTAACATTCAAGCCATAGTTTCAGACCGTCCTGATGGCCTAAGTCGCGCAGACCGCCAATATGATCATAGGCAAGCCGGTCAGCAATCATACGCCTGAGATCCCAGAGAAAGCGTTCGCTCTTCTCTGTACTTCCTACAACGATACCATCGTAGGTAAGCAGGTAGGGTGTAGGGTCATACCCAAAGTGTGCCTTGAAATATTCCATGAAGTCGTCACTATAGTTTTGGGTAGCTTTCTCATAACTGTCGCAGACGAGCATTTTCCATGTGGTACGATCAGAGGCAGGAATACGTTTCATCAGGTCGCCAATAAAACTATCATAATGGTGTTTCAAGGCATCATGGTTCCACCGGTCTACCTCGAGTCCCTTTCCGTCTCCTGCAATAGTTGGGCCGTTGGTAATCATGGTGGGAGCCATATAGGTACGTACTATTTCCCAATCACCCTCAGGGAACGTATATGTTAGCACGTCGGCTGACAGACTAGATGTAATGTCAATGATGTCTTTTTCTGCTACTACATTATTACCTTCGTAGTCTGTATTGCTTTTCCATTTGTAGTCGTTCCATGTAGGTAAAGGTACTTGAACCATCTTGCCTAATATCTTATCGGGGAAATTATCTACAATAGGGTCCTCCGAGAGGGTAATTTCACGAAGCTTGCAGTCTTTGTTGATATGGAAATCAAGCCTAAATTCATTTCCCTCTGTCTCGGGTATAGAGATAGCAATGGGGGCTTGTATGTAGTAACCGATCTCAATCATCATGTTCGTCCTGTCGAGCGGACGATTGGTTACATTTACATATTTCCCGTTGCGTTTTACACTGATTGTAATATCCCCCTTTATCGGTGAGGCGATCTCTATACGTACTGATCTTAGTTGAAATTTATCTTTCGAGGCTTTGATATAGAAAGTTGGAATATCAGTGCTGAATCCAGATACTGTTGTTTGGGAGCCGTCAAAAAGTGCGGCAACATCATTAACGCCGTCTGCAGACAAATGATCTATTCCAGACTGAATACGTGTAGTACTGTGCTTGCGTCTGAAAGCCAATACTTTTACATTCTCCAGCCAATTATCTGGATGAGAGAATGTGATGGTTTGCTTTCCTCCTCCTTTTACAATAGCATGTTGGGACGCGAGAAAGCGCATGGACTGCCCTGGTTTGTTCCATGGGCCACCGGCATGACTCCAGCCCGGGCCATTGAACATTCCTATCTCAATGCCTTCCTGAGAAGCGGTTTTCATGGCTGTATGTATAATTTCATACCATTCCTGTGACTGTATTTTTATAGGGCCACGAGGATCGTCTTCAGGTGAGAGACCTTGATTTCCGATAAACGCCCTGTTGATTCCGGCTTTTTTCATAGCCTTGAGATCGTTTGTTACCCCTTGTTTACTGATGTTTCCTGACACCCAATACCAATAGCAGGAGGTGGTAATATTCTTCGGGACGGTAAAAGTATTTTTCATGAGGGAATAGCTGTCGTTACCCTGTGCATGAAGAGTCTGAGAGAAAAAAAAGATTGAGAGAATATTGACAGAAAATCGTATCATATATTAGTAAAGAGAATAAAAGAGAAGAAAGTGGGTGCTTTCTTGGTTGCCCCACTTCCCTTTTCATAGATTTTTAACTTATTTCTTAATAAACTTGACTTTTGCCTTTCCGACTTTAAGGATGTATACGCCATTGGTCATTTTAGAGAAGTCAGCTTTGGTTCCAATTCCCTGGGCGACTCTGCGTCCCGTAAGCTCATAAATCTGATAGCTTGCATTGTCTTTCCATTCTGCCTTGTCTGGTCCCATACGGATGACCTGACACTCAGAGGAGGTAAGTGTAGCAATACTAGTGGGGTCATTATTCACAACCTTGATGTCAAAATAGTCAAATGAGAACTGAGGAGCATAACTTTGCATGGTAAATACGTGCTCGCCCTTGGTCAGGTGAACGGTTGTGTATTGGGGCTGGTCGGCCTGCATAGGCCACCATGAAGAAATACTACTAGCGGCATTGTTCAGGTTTGGCCAAACCCATACGGTGTCATTGTTTGTAGTCATGCCGTCTTTCAACACTTGCGAGCTACGCCATTTAGAATCGTCGGCGATGAGAGCTTTCCAGGTTTCTTCATTGATCCCCCCCTCACAGTCTAAAATATTTGGGTGCTTAGTTTGTGTTCCTTTGAGATTTTGTCCGTCAAGTCGAAGTGTATAGGCTCCAACATAATGTTTAACCCAGTTATAGCCCAATGTGGCTGTGCAAGCTTCGTTATTCTTCTGTACGCCTATCTGGGCGATAGTCTGGTAAGAACCCCAGTGACATCCTACACCCATCGTAATATCTACATCACAGTCCTGCTCTACTTTGACGGTATAATTATACCAGTTACCAAAGTATCTTACACAATTTTCCACGGTCCATGCATCTTCTTTGGTCCAATTGTTTCCAGTCCAGTCATCTGCGCCCATATTCATTAAGGCCCAATGGTTGCTGTAGTGGTTGTAGTCATCAGCATTACTTTGGATAGTAACCTTACGGTTAAGCCAAGGCTGATACATGTCTGTTCCTGACATGGTTGTATAGTATGTGGTTCCTAATCCGAATGAAGGATCGGCACCTTCGTCTATATCCTCAGCTTCAACACGGGTTGTTGAACCGAGTACACCATTGACTGTCGGGTAAATCCAATCGCTTTGTATCTCAAGATGATTGATGACGAGAGAAGCATCTTCTACCAGTCCGTCAACGATAATCTTTATAGTTTTTACTTTTTCAGGGGTGATGCTACCTTGATTAAGTAGAGTAACATCGAAGGTCTTCTCTGCGTCATTTGGGAGCTTGTTGGTATTCGTATAAATGGCTTCTGTACCATCTTCGCCAACTAATACCACCTTAACGGTGGCATTGTCACTTCCAACCTGAACCCCTTTGAGCAGGCAACGGTATGCCTTTGCGGCATCAATGACATCGGAATAGTTTTTTGTGAGGGTTACGGTTGAGCTGGTGGCAGTAATAATGGTACCCGTACCAGCTTCTCCTTCTCCTATTCCTCCAGCTAACATCCATCCGTCTTTAGCCAAGTCGTCACTCAGATCTAACCTAACATAATAGTTACGATTTGCAAAAACACTCATTGAGAATAGGCAAAACAAAGCTGCAATTAATGTAAATCTTGCTTTCATAATGATGTTGATTTTTAAGTTGATAAATGTTCAATAGTTGTTAGATGATTTTTATATCTTCTCACAACGTTGTTAATATTAGGTATTCTTATTAATATCTTTTTGTCGTTAATATGTTTTACTACTTTAAGAACGTGTCGATAAGGATGAGGATCCTCTATAAGACCTTACAAATTTTAGACTTTCCATTTTGAGTGATTTGTACGATGACAGGTTGACGTGAGACATTCAGCCAAACGGCATTGTCACCATGGATGAGGTGCAAATTCTTGCGACTAATTAATTCTCCATTCTGGCTATATACAGCTATAGAACTCTTGCCGTCATTCAGAGCCTGTATATTTAATTTGATTTTTCCGTTCTTGTAGTGGCAGGAGCAGATGTTCGCGATGATGCCCTGCTCTACATTGATATTCTTTATACCGGTGGTAGAGATTGTCGAGCCTTTATAACGGTAGTTAAATCGACCGTTGGGAGCTACGTCACCGTCTATATAGAAATCAAGAATATTAGGATTATCAGGTGTGTTATCAGCCCATTTGAAATCAATGTCACATTCTTTTCCATCATCCATCCCAAGCAAACTGCGGCTGATTGCAAAATACATTTTGTTGCCTTCCACATAACGGGTGATCTCACCGAGATTTTCCCATTTGTATTGATTGCTAATGTTCCGCATTAGAGAGTATTTCCGGGTAACTTTGTCACGGGTTACCATATAATCATATCCTTCCCAGCCGGTCTTGTAACAGGTATCGGTATTCAGATAGAGCATCATCCACTGTTTTGTGAATGCTGTAAAATTGCTTATATTGTCATGGGTTTGAATATAAAAATAGATATTTTTGGTATCTTTTGTTACCTTGGCCACTATGAAGTCATTACGTCCTGTCTTATTTTCGAGAGTAGTATATCCCGTGTAATTTTGATAATTACGGTGTACCACGTCACACTTGTCATCTCGGTACTCTGGTTCCACATCTTCCCATTGAGTCATATCTCCGTTTAACGTGATTGTCTTAGCAGGGGAGGGGATTGGAATATTTCTCACTCCCTTATATTGTCGGATATTACTGATGGTTTGCATCAAGTAGTTGTCACGAATAGTAGAATCACGAGAAGGTTCAATATCACGATTGAATTCTGCATTATAGGTATCTACGAACACTGATTCTCCGTTGACATGCTTACCGCATGGGCGTACATCGTTGACGCTGAAACCGTCGCTTCCACCTGCAATAAATCTCATCGCCTGCCACTCATTAAATTGGGTAATCATAATGTGTTGGGGGGTTACCTTATGAGCCTGTTTCCATTGTTCACTATAGTAGAGCCCCTGACCTGTATAGAGAGTTGTGGCATTGGGAAGTAAGGACGGCTCTTTGCCGTTATGATAGCTTTTACCTACTTTTGTTGAAGAATGCTGCGCTGTACTGACAGATATCTGCTCTTTATTTAATCTTGTTCCGCTCCATCCTGGTGCCTGCGGGTAATATTCTAACCATGACCACTCATCCGATTTCGCACCATTCATCCACGCCCATGAATTACGCCATGTAAAACGATCTAGCAGTGTCTGACTAGTGACCTCTGCCTTATTTCCCAATATTAGAGGTTTTCCCTTGAATGTGTACCAGTATTTGTCATACTGTGACTTTGAGTAGAAATTATTATATAGATTCTGAACTGTGTTTTGAGTAGATGAGTGAACCATAAAGCAGAGTTTGGGTACTTTCATGCCTAAACTTTGCCGTCTGTCAATTTCCTGCATTACCTGTTTGACAACTTCCGGATATGTAAACGCGTTTGTCACGTCAAAGAAAAGAAAGTCGACACCTGCATCACATATCATTTGCATATGTTTTTCTAAGACAAAGGGATCCCCTGCTTTATAATAATCGAGTACAGGGCGTCCCCACCAGTGCATTTCATGTATTGGTCCCCACTGTGGATTGTCGGTATTCTTTTTTAGTATCTCCGTAACATCGTAGATTTGACCAGTATTGTTAATCAGATGACTACCGTGCCATAGATAATAAAACAATCCAACGGTATGCCCATGACCATTCTTTTTATCTGCAGTTATGCCTTGTGTATCAGAACTGTATACTTCACGTCCTAGTTCGTCAACGGCTACCCATGTGTCTGGATAAGTATCCCAGTCGTCAGCCATGCAATTCATGGTGAACAGGAAAAAAAATACTGTTAAGATGATGAATTGATAATGTTTCATTTTTTTAATTTTTATAAGAAAGAGGAGGATAAGAGACCACATCTTTACGATGTGACTTGTCTTCTGGTTCTTAATTTAAAACAAATTACCAGCCTTCATTTTGGAAGTTAAGGCCCGTTTTGTTTTTTAATTTGATAACTTCTTTTCCAGGTATGGCGAATCTTAAATATTTATCTGAGTAAGCGTTTCGCCTGTTTACAACAAATCTTTCAAACGTTGTTTTCCCATTTTCGTTAATGGGCTTCATGCCGGTAATAATCTTGCCGGTCTCGTCCAGTGTCTTCCAGCGTCTTACGTCATAGAAACGATGTTCTTCGAAAGCTAACTCTATCTGGCGCTCGTGTCTTACTTTCATCCTGAATTCTTCTTTAGAAAGACCATAAGGTATTTTGGGCATGCCCACGCGTGCCCTCACTTTGTTCACAGCGTCTACAGCTTCGTTGGGAGCTACTGACTCCGTGGCTTCGTTGGCAGCCTCTGCATAGTTGAGGTACATTTCAGCCATGCGGAATATCTTGAAGTAACCGTCGCTGTTTAATGTTCTGTTCGAGTTACAGTTGATATATTTACGTAGGTAGTATCCAGTTCTTGTATATCTTACATTGTTCTGGGATATGGCACAGTTTTCATTGTCAGCCGTGCTAACTAATGTGGAGCCTTCGGGAACTGTTGGCACTCCATGATAATATACACTTGCTTTCATTCTCGGGTCACGGTTAGCATAAGGGTTATGTTCGTCATACAAAGTTGCCTCTGTGTTGATGATAGGATGTAGGTGATTCTCGTCGCTATAACCTAAAATGGGTTGCTTGCCGTCAATAGTTTCATAGGAGTCGATAAGTTCTTGTGAGGGACACGAGCCGGCATAGGTCTGGCCGGAGATGATGGGCATCCCCTGGTATTTCCAAATGTTCATTTGGTTACGGGCCTCAAGAATAGTTTCTGGATCTGATATTCCTTTTACGTCACTTTTTGAGTGGAAGTAAGCGTCATATGCATTGTAGCTGGCGCCATCGTTTGTGCTTGCCTTGTAAAGAGAATAGCCATGCGCTTCAAGAGAGTCGACGGTTTCCTTGCAGAGTTTGGTAGCTTCGCTCCAGTCGAGCGTTCCGTCATTGTTGAGTGGGCTGGCAGCATATAGAGCGGCCTCTGACATGATGGCATAAGCCATACCCTTGCACATCATAGAGCGCTCGGCATCAGAACCGCCAGAGTGGTAGCCAAGAATAATGTTGTTAACAACGCGCCTGCAGTCGGATATAATCTGACGAGCGCATTCGCTGAAAGTGTTACGCTTTAGAGAGGAATAATCAAAGTTGTCATCTCTTGTATCTTTCAGAATGAGGGGTACACCGCCATAGTTCTTGATAAGCGACAGATAGTAATATGCTCTCAATCCGTATGCCTGTCCTTCGTAGCCTTGACGCTCAGTCTCGCTGTAGGTTCGTGCTGTGGGAATGTGCTCCAAAAAGACATTACAAGAACGAATATATTCATAATAATTCCATATTTCAGGTGCGGCAAGCGGATTGCTGAATGCGTTTGCACTGCCGTTATTCCATAAAGAGGCTACGCTACCGATAACATCCTTTACGTCATGTGCCTCATCCGTGCAGCTGGCAAGCATGGTGTAATTGCTGTAGTTGTCACCACGGGCTCTTGTGATTCCGATATAACAACTGTTCAGATATCCTGCCACGCGGGTAGGGTTAGTAAACACCTCTTCCATGTCGAGACGACCATCGGGATGCTCTGCCACATCTGTGCATCCGTATAGCGACCAAATGGCATATGCCAGCAGAACAAAGGCACCAATAAGTTTGTTATGTAATTTCTTCATTTCGATTAGATATTTATGTTAAGACCGAAATTGTATATTTTGTTGATAGGCAGTCCTACTGTTCCTGTCTCAGGATCTATGTTTTTGAACTTTAACTTTGTTGTTGTGAAGAGATTCTCACCACTGAAGTAAACCCTGATTTTTTCGAGATGGAGTTTCTTTACTAGACTGTGTGGAAGGTTGTAACCAAAGGTCAGATTTTTCAAACGGAGAAAGTCACTTCTGGAAGTGAAGAAACTGTTAGAGACAAGGTTGGAAGATGTCGTCGTTGTAAGGGCGGGGTAGGTGATATTCTCGCCTGCTGCATAGCGCTCTGCCGTCCACGCGTGTTCATGGTGGGTGTTGTACACACCTTGAGACTGGTTTTCATAGATACCGAGGCCACTATATACTCTTGCATAATCTCCAATGCCCTGGAAGAATATGTGGAGATCGAAGTCTTTGTATGTCACGTCAGTGCCAAATCCATAGGCAACAGATGGTACGGCTTTCGTAGAAGCAAGTGGAACGTAGTCGCGCTCGTCAATTACCTTATCACCGTTCTGATCCTTGTAGATAAAATCACCGACACGAGGTGCAGTTCCTGAATAAGTAAGGCCAGAATTGATAATCTCGTTTTTGCTGTTAAAGAAACCATTACCGTTGCTGTAGTCGATCTCATAACCGAAGCTCTGGCCACGGCAGAAGCCTGTTCTACGATAAGGATAAGCATAATTGTCGGCAGAGAGGTCTAACTCATCTATATTCTGTACCTTATTTCTGTTATAGCCAAGGTTGGCACTAAAGTTTATGATCAAGGCTTTTCCTTTCTTGATCAGGTAATTGAGATTCAGATCAATACCTTTGTTGTTCATTTTTCCTATATTTTGGTATGGCAGATAAGAATTAGATACTCCGAGGAGTTCAGGAACAATTTCACTTCGGACGATCATGTCGGTCTGTTGATTGTTCCAGTAATCCAATGATACTGAAAGGGCATTGAAGAGGGTGAAGTCCACGCCAATATTCAGCTGCTTGGAGCGTTCCCAGTGCAGATAGGCATTTCCTCGCTGATATTCTTTGATAAGGGCTGCCGTATAGAGGCTGTTGATGACACCTGCGCCCTGTTCGTTGCGTATGTCATCAAGATATAGGAAGCGTCCAATAGAATAAAAGTTGTCGTAAGTTAGGTTCCCGTATGAGCTCCTAAGTTTGAGCATATTCAACCAGCTGACTTTCTGCATGAATAGCTCTTTTGAAATTACCCATACGCCAGAAATGGTATTCGATGAGTGGAAGCGGTTACCTTTTTTGAGTTGCTCAGAACCAGAATGATTGAAATCATACTGGATGAAATATCGGTCAAGTAATCCATATTTCGCATGCAGGTCCCAGGATATCCTATTCATGGGCAAGCTCCAGTTTCTACTGGTTCCATCGGAGATGCGGTCCTCTGCTAGATAACCGGCTGTGGCTTCTATGCTATGAATGCCGAACGTTCCCTTGTAGTCGATGAAGGTCTGAATGTTCATGAAATAGAATGTGCTCGTATATTTGGCGATGCTGATGGGGCTATCTATTGAAGAGCCCATTATCACGAGTTTCCCGGTATTGTCATATGTGTAGCGGGCATAGGTACGGTTTTTCTTGAATACATCATAATAATTTGATTGATAACCTATCAGCCCTCGTGCACTTAGTCCCTGTGTAATGAAACTCATATCGAGATCGAGACCGAAGTTGGCATTTATATTCGTTGTCCTATACGTGTACTGTCCCGTGCGATTAATCTGTCCAAAGGCAGGGTTTCCAAAATATTCGTTGGTGAGTACTTTGCCATCGGAAGTCGTAGGCCCGATCAAGGTGGCAGGTTGCCTGATTATTTCGTTGTAAATGCTCGATACACTTTCTGCCGATTGATTGTTGTTTGAATATCTCAGGTTGGTTGAGATGAAGGCTTTGAGAAACTTAAATACGTTTACGTCAACATTAGAAACAAGTGAAAAACGCTGATAGGAATTGGTGGGGTTATATTTGTTACTATCAAAGTTGGTTTTGTAAATACCTCCTTGGTGTATGTATCCGCCATGAACAAAGAATTGTACACGGTTGTTTCCGCCCTTGATATTGGCATTGTAATTCTGTACGACCACAGGGTGGTTAAGTAGGATGTCGGTCCAGCGATTGTCTGTTCCCGTACCGTCCTGATAACTCTGTAGCTCGCTGTCGTTGAAGGCTTTGGGTAATCCGTTTGCTATCAGAGCCTGATTGCGCAGGGTAGCATAGCTGTAAGAATCTCGGGTAGAGAGCTGATAAGTAGGTGAGGTCAGCGAGAAGCTGGCGTTGCCATTTATTTCGGTTTTTCCAGATATTCCTTTTTTTGTATTGACGAGGATCACACCCTGTGCGCCTACAGGACCATAAAGTGCTTTTGCGGCAGCATCTTTCAAAATGGTGACCGACTCGATGCTTTCGGAGTCAAGAGAGTTGATGGACAGCGTGGGCGACGGAACACCATCCAATACGACAAGAATGGCATTACCCGTATAAGAGTTGAATCCTCTTACGTAATATGCTGTTCCGTCATTTGGAGCTACCCCTGAATTCTGCATTTGTGTGACACCGGATAGATGTCCTTCCAGCGTGACGTCGGAGCCAATGGATGGTGTTCTGCTGATAACATCAGACTTTACCGTTGAGACAGCTCCTGTATAGGTCTCTCGACGTTCTTTGCGGTTCAAGGCAACGTTTATCATTTCGTCAGATAGCGACTGATCACTTTTCATGACGATTTTTACATTCCCGTCTTCTGAAACTTTTACCTGAGTGTCTTTGTATCCGCAATAGCGGAGTGTTAGGATTCTGACATCATTGTTGATATTCAAGTCAAATATGCCTTCAGCATTTGTTGTAAAATATCCCAATTCGTTAGGAACTTCAATAACTACTCCTGACAAGGGATTTCCCTGTTCGTCTGTCACAATACCCTTAACGGTTTTCGCCTCGATCATAGTAGCAGGAAATGCAAGAGCTGTAGCAAGAAGTGCAAACCTAATATTCTTTTTCATAATCGATTCTTGTTTTTTATTACCATCCTTCGTTTTGCCATTTAACACCCGTCTTGCTTTCCATCAGAGCTGCCTCCTTTGCAGGTATAGGCAGCCAGTGCCATTTGGCTTCATAGCTCATCTTGCTGGGCTTAGAAGAGTCTGTCGTGCCGATTAATATACGAGTATAAGTTTTCCTAAGTCCTTTCTTCTTGATACTCATTCCTGTCAGATATTTTTCATTATCAAGGTTTTCATTGGCAGCGGTCCATCGGCGTATGTCAAAGAAGCGATATTCTTCCCATGCAAGTTCGACTTGACGTTCATGCCTGATGAGCAGGCGGGCTTCGTCTAGACTTGACGCGGTAACATCAACAGATGGTGAGAAACCAGCCCGATGACGGATGTCATTGATAAGTCTTAGTCCCTCGTCTATATGCCCTGCCTCAATGGCTGCTTCTGCAAGGTTCAGATAGACGACTCCCAATCGATAGTATTTCCAACCTCCGTCACGACCGGCATACTTTGTACTCGACCGATAGTAAGCATATTTACATGGGTAGTATCCTGTACGAGTATGTGTACGGCTGGCATCCATGCGTGAGCAGTTTCCGCCTTCATAGGTCTCTATCGTTTTAATCTCGTCACCAATCTGTAATTTAGAGCCGTCATACTTTACCGTAGCGTAAAAACGCGGATCACGACCATCGTAAGGTTTGTTTGGATTATATCCTGAGCCTTCATTGTAGTTGGGGTATAGACAGCATTCATCGTTATATGGCTTCGACAGGTTAAGTACGGGCTTTCCGGTCTTTAACATATCATAGGCATCTACCAACTGCTGTGAGGGTACATCTCCTGTCATGTAGTTTGACTGGAGAGGACATCCGGATACATAATAATACGGCTCGTGTACAAAGTCATTCTCCCAAATTGTTTCTTTATCAATGGGGTTATTTGAAAGGGCATCATCCAGCAGTAGTGAAAAATACTCACAGTATGCGTTGGGATATTCTCCGTTGGTGCTATGTAGTATCGTGTATAGTTCATAGCCATTGCTGATTAACTGGTTGAAACTATCTTCGTTCTTCTCATAGGCATACTCCCAGAGTTCAGAGTTGTTATTTTCGTTGAATATCTTGCTGGCAGCCAGTAGAGCGGCCTCTGAGCGTATGGCTGCTGCTACGGCTTTGGTAACACGCATTTTCTCATCGGTTGCAGTAATGCGCCATGGCATACCTGAGGATAATGCTTTTTCACAATCGTTTACAATAGCCTTGCAGCATTCCACGCCCGTAGCTTTCTTCATCTTGCTATAGTCAAAGTCGGTGGGAAGTACGGCGTCTACCAAAGGTAATGGGCCGTACCACTTAATAAGCTGCAGATAGAAGTATGCTCGCAAGGTATAAGCCTCTCCACGCCATCTCTCTCGGTCGTCTTCCTTATTAAGTGTGCAGTGGTCGATATTCTCGAGCATAATGTTGCACAGACGTATCTGCTGCCAGTATTTTTCCCAGTAGTCGGCATCAAAGCCGCTGTGGTATTCGTAGTCGATGGGGTGCAAAGAGGCACTTGCTTGACCGTTATAGCAAAGCACAGGGCCATGTCCCTCAACGTCGTCGTTGGACCAAGCTTCGTCGCTCAAGGCAATGGGGAAGTTGTCAAACCAAAAATACCTTCTTCCTTTGTGCGGAATGTTGTTATAGAGATTGCTCATAAATTGCGCTGAAAGATCAGGGTCAGCCCATACGTCTTTCATGGTTAAACGACCGTCAGGGGTTATATTCAGGGTGTCACTACATGCTGCTATCATGCCTATAAGAAAACATAGGTTTATGTAGTTCACATATTTCTTTATTTTCTTCATCGTATATATAAATTAGAACTGTATGTTAAAGCCAAAATTCCAGTTTCTCATGATGGGATACGTGAGCAGACTATTTTGCTCGGGGTCAAAGCTTTTTGTCCGTAAGTGTGTCCATGTGTACAGATTATCACCTGAGAAATAGAAGCGTATATTCTCTGACTTGATTTTGCGTGTAATACTCTTGGGTAGCGTATATCCTACTTCAAGATTCTTTAAACGAATGTAGCTGGCATCCATGATATAATAGGAATTGGCACAGTGGCTCGTAGAGGTTGAATTGGCCAGTCTCGGGCTGGTTATTTTCTCGCCGTTGGTGTAACGCCCTACTGACCATCTGTTTAAATGCATGTCTGTGAAGTACTTTCCACCGGTCTCCTCAAAGATACCCCAGCCAGAGTAATATTTCGAGAATTTAGAGACGCCCTGGAACATGATGGAGAAGTCGAAACCGTATAGTTCAATACTCGTACTGAAACCGAAGGTAATGCGAGGCAATACCGATGAATATCCTATTGGAGCAATGTCACGGTTATTAATTTTTCCGTCACCATTAAGGTCCTTGTATATAAAATCACCAGGGAGAGGATTTCCTATCTCGTAAGTAAGTCCGCTTTTCTTGATACTTTCCTGACTATAGAAATATCCTGTTCCGTCACGTCCTGTGTTCATATCTTTTGAATAGTCAATCTCGTATCCCCACAGTTGTCCTACGGAATAGCCTGTACTTCGGGTGCGGTAAGCATAATCCTCACCGTAAATGGCTTCGTCAAAGTCTTTGATTTTATTTTTGCTGTAGCCCATATTACCATTAAGGCTCCACAGAATATTCTTGGTAACGGGCATGGTTAGGTTCAAAATGGCTTCATAACCATGGTTTTCTACCTTACCCATGTTTACGCGGGGTAACTGACTACTTGTAAGTCCACCGATCATGGGTACGGTATGGCGGCTGATGAGTACATTGTCACGATTCTCTCGAAAGTAGTCGAAGGTAAGATTTAGGTATTTAAACAAGGTGAGGTCAATACCGTAGTTCTGTTTCCATGCTGTTTCCCACTGCAGGTTTTTGTTGCCAATATAAGAGATGCTGATTTTCTTACCGTTACCCAAGCTATACATCGTTAAGAGATAGTCATAGTTGCTTCCGCTTGAGCTGATGTTATCCAGATACAGGAATCTGCCGCTGCCCATCTTGTCGTTACCGACCTTACCGTAGGAAGCGCGGAGTTTCATCTTATTTAAGATATTGTTCTGAGGGAAGAAATGCTCGTTAGTGATAAGCCATCCTACTGAGAACGCGGGGAAGAAGCCGAATCGATGGTCAGGACTAAACTGCTCAGAACCGTTGTAGCCCATGTTGATTTCGGCCATATAGCGGCCGTCGTAAGCGTATGTGAAGCGAGACGAGAAACCTACCATATTATAATAAAGGTCGGTGCTTGCCTTCTCCTCTTTGTCACGTTGTAGAAGCAGCATGGCTTTCACATCATGTTTCTTTCCAAAGATGTGATCGTAATTGAACTGTAACTGAGCGTTCAGAAACCAGTTGCTGCTGGTATATTTTGACAGGCTTATCTGGCCGTCCTCATCATCCTGCCCCTTGAAGGTGTAGTAAGGAACCTTTTGCTCGTCGTTAGTCTCACGTGTATAGTAGTAGAGTACAAATGACTTTGCGGCAGTTGTGGTGCTTGTCGACCTGGAAATGAAAGACACCTGTCCTTTCAGAGAAAGGCCTGGCGTGAGGAATCCCATGTCAAGTGTAGCGTTGGCTGTGGCGTTGACGCCGGAGTTAGTAGCGAGGCTGTAGCCACTACGGTTGAGTTGACCATAAGAGGAGCTTGCGCTTTGTGCAGGATCAAAAAGTACCTGACCGGCTTTTGCCTGACGGTAGTTGACACCATCGTAGACAAGATAATTAGAAACGGTGGTTGGTCCGGGGGCCGTGGGCCGTGCTGTCAATGCGTCAGCCCACATAGCATCCTGCACGCCGTTGTTGCGGTTTACTTTTTCTATAAAGCTTGAAAGGTCTACCGAGGCTTTTACCCATTTGCTGATGTTGATGTCGAGGTTTGAGCGGAAATTGTACCGGTTCATTTTCGACTGGGCATCATAACCTAACTGTTTTTTTGACTCTGTGTTGTACATACCACCTTGATAGAGGTAACCCGCATTGACAAAATATTGTACACGGTCAGTACCTCCTGAGATGTTTACATTAGTTCTGGTCATGGAAGCATGGTCTTTGAAGATAATATTTTGCCAGTTTGTGTTAGGATACCAGTACCGATCGTCGGGGTTAGTAGGGCCACCGTTCTGCCACATGGCAAATTTCTCAAGGTCTGATTCGCTGAATTCTACGGCCTTGCCTTCGTTGGAGCGGGCTTCGTTATTCAGTGTGGCAAAGGTGTAAGAGTCTAACGTCTTAGGCATTCTGACGAACGACTGCACCGAATATGTGGTTGAGGCATGCACCGTTGCCTTGCCTTTTTCACCTCGCTTGGTCGTGATAAGGATGACACCATTGGCACCTCTTACGCCGAATACAGCTGTTGCCGATGCATCCTTGAGCACGGAGAGTGATGCTATTTCGTTTGCGTCAATGGCACGAATGTTCTCCTGTGGGACTCCGTCAACCAGAATCAGCGGGGCGGCACCGTTCGTTGTGCCAACACCTCGAAGATACATTGTTACATTGTCCCTACCCGGCTCGCCGTTAGTTTGAAGAGTTGTCAATCCGGGGATCTTTCCTGCTATGGCTGCTGCAACTGTCGGCGCGGAACTCTTCATGATCTCTTTGTCGTTGATGGATGCAATGGAGCCTGTCACGGTCTCTTTCTTCTGGGCACCATAGGCTACTACGACAACCTCGTCCAATTTTTTCGACTCGGGACTCATTACTATTCTCATATGAGCGGATGCTGGTGCTTGAATTTCCGTATATCCAAGATAGGTGAATATCAGTATGGCTTTGTTCTTTGATATGTTGAGACTGAACTTGCCGTCGGAATCGGTAACCGACATGTTCTTTGTTCCTACTTCTTTTACGATGGCGCCTATAAGCGGTTCACCGTTTTTGTCTGTCACAGTACCCGATGCAGATTGTGTCTGCGCCGAGATTTCCATACAAAATAAAATCATAAAGATGAGTAATAAATATCCTATGGGATGGCTGAAAGTCTTCTGTGGAACATACGATTCCGTTCCTGTATGGCCATGAATTCGTTTCTTAAACATGGGGTTGATGTTCATGAGGTTTTGAATTATTTAGGTTTTCTGGTTGCAAAGGTAATTTGTTCTAAGTTTTTTTTGCTTTTCAAATGTTTTAATTATTTATATCTTTGTTCCAAATATATTGTAATAGTGCAGTACAGGCTATGTCTCAAATGTTTCAAAAGTCATTAACAGATTTATCATATTTTGCAGGTTGGAAGCGGTTATTATGTATTTAGTGAATTATAAATGCCTGCATACATGATTATTAGCATAACGAGTTATAATCTTATTAATATTACTTTTGTCCTTGTTTGTTTTCTGTCAATTCTCAATATTATCTTCCCTTATAATATTATCTTTACAGGTATAATTCACCTTAGAAATAACAATATGGAAGATAACAGTCTAAAATACATCTTGACAAAATCCAAGAAGTGTTGAATTACTGCATTATGTAGATCAACAATATTCTCATTGGTAATATTCAGAGAAAGAAAAGTTGCATTGATAGTACGCAACTAAAAGAGATATTACAATGGTATTGGATTAAGGAATTGGATTTCATCCATTGATAACACATCTTTTTGTAAAGTCTGCTCATCCGCCTTACACATCATACCTTACAAATATCTTTAACATCATTTCATGGTCAATGGCATAACGCACAACTTTCTTAAAACGTTGATAGATGCTTTTTGCCCCTTCACACACACTTCTTGATTGCAGATATTCAACAAAGTGTTCCATCATATCCTTGGTTAACAAGTCGGATTTAATGCTAAATTCATAGAGAGGATATTATTTTTTGAAAAGAAATTTATTTCACTATCACCTTTTGAACAGTACCATCATTGTATCTGATGATATTAAGTCCTTTTTGCAGAGTCTGTTGCTTTATGCCCGAAACCGAGAAGATTCCAGTTATGGCATAAGACTTTATCGTTTCTTTTTCTGCCACATGAACAATATCGGTAGGTGCTTCCGTGATCATAGAAAAGGCAAGTATCGAGGCGATAGCATCATTATTCAGCGTGATGGTGGCCGAAGTAATCGTTTTATTCTTATCGGCCTGTATCGAATGATCGAATAGACAATAGTGATTGTCGGTACTCATCACGTCGTTGTCACGGTTGATATTGCCCAATCCGACTACCGCCTCGGTACCTTGCGGATTTCTTACAGACCAATCGCGTATCTCGAGTGTTGTCGTCGGAGATGATGTGCCGTCGGCATAGTTCAAGGTTATATTTACAATAGAAGTTCCTCCACCGCTGGTAGCAAGCATGTATAACAGGCTTGTGCTAAATGGTTTCTCGAATTCTATCGTCATCGACTTACCTTGTTCCTGCAGTCTGATGACATTATTACCGTCGTAAGGCGCCAACCGATATTTGATTTTCTCGTAAGAAGAGGTAATCATACGGTCTATAGGCAGTCCGCCTTCCGCTTTTATCTTTGCTGAATAAAAACTACGCACATTACGGTCTACAGGCGCCGTGGTAGAGGCTTGTGCAGGTAAGGTCTCTGCTATAATGTCGTCGGTATAGCTGCTTGCTTTCATCGTCACCGGTTCGGAAGCTCTTTGTTCATGCGGGAGAAGTGCCTTATCCATAAACTGCAGACGTCTTTTTATCCAATCCTTCAAGTATTCTATTTCTGCTGCATAAGTGCTACCATTATAATAATTCGGCCATACTTTCCTGCCGATAATCTGATAAGCCTGCTGATTACGATCCATAGCACCGCAGGATGTCAGCAATGAAGCGATGGAATCGATCTTCGAAACGATATTCTCATCTGCATAAGAGCCTTCGCGATATTCTTTCCAACGGATTTTCATCTCTGCTATATATGCCGGATCATCCAGCAATCTGTACCAATAAAACGGAACAAGTTCTCCATCCGACGGCTCTCTGCTGTTAAAGTCGTACTGCCAAAGATTAGTAGTTTCGCCGTTATAATAGTCGGCATTGCCATATGCAATATTGAAGTCCCACAAAAGAGTTTTCCATCTTGCGTCGCTACCCTCTTTGTTTGCTCGTGCTGAACTATACTTATAAAGGCCTGTACTCAAGCGATAACCATCGATATTGAACGCAAATTCAGTGGCAAGCATATAGTCTATGAACGATGTCACGTCGATATACTTCCGGTAGCCGTCGGCCTCATTATAGTTACTTGCATGGAAAGCATCCTCCATTTTGTCTATCTCACTGTTTAAAGCGGCTTTGGTACCTGCAGGAAGTTCCGCAAAATCTTCCTCTTCCGGATCCTTATACTGATATTTAATGGTTTTATCGGCAAGCACAGAACCATTCTTTCCGTTTAACGGATGGTACTTGGACGGGTAATAAGGATCATCGTTTCGGTCGATTTCTACATGATAATCGCCCGTCAGATCGCCGTCTACCGCTCCCGGATCATTCAAATTCAATCGTCCTTTTCCTTTTGTAGGGCGCTCGGTAAGTATAAAAATGCCGTAATAAGTGCCATCCAATATCAGTTCGCAATATCTCGCATGAGGCACGAAATCGTAAAATGGTCGGGCCAGCTCGAACGTCAACACGTCGCGCATCATGCTTTTATCAGAGAAAGGTGCCAACAATGCCCAGTCATTATCTGCTGTCATGCCCATCAATTTTACCTTCTTTTTCTTGCCTCCGTTATCGGGCAGTACATTCGTTTTCAATGTCTTGAAAGAATAGGGCTTTTTGTCAGAACTGGTAAACGATGAGTTTCCTCGGTATTTCAGTGCCACATATCCCTCGTAATCCACCGTCTGGTTGGGATGGGCCACCGTATCGCCGTAGTTATACTGCCCTGCTCCGTTGTCTATTACTTTCATACGAGCAAGTATTCTGGTGTTTCTTTGAATGATATTCCCACTTACATCGATGAATACAATCGGCAGATTGGTCTTCGAAATCTTCACATACCGATTACGCAGGCTACTTTTATAATTATCCCATTGTTGGGCTGTTGCAAACAGGCAGACCAGACAAGTTGCGCAGGATATCAATATTCTTTTCTTCATGTTAGTATTTGTATATTTTATTTTCATGGTAATTTATTTCAGAAATATATTTAAAAAGTGAGAGTAAAGCATGCCTATCGGGAGTATTCCAGCGTGTCGATGTTGAAGCCGCTGATTTCTATTTTCTCTTTTAGCCCGCGCAAATCTTCTTCTTTCCACGAAATAACGATCTTTTTCTCTTCGTTCGGCATCAGATGAATGTAATTGTTGCTGTAGCATACGGGCAATATCTGTTCGCCGTCTGTTGCTTTCAGGTTCAGTCTCAGCATCATTGCCGGCACTTCAGAGATATTTTTCAACCGCACCGTTACGCTGTTTTCGCTCCATACACCCGACACCTTCAGGCGCGATTTCGCCAAATTGTTCAGTTCTCTATAGTTTCCGTCAGCAGTACTGCATACGTAGAAGTTTTCCGAAACCACCTTTTTGCGGGCATCTTTCAGTTTCAGATCGATAAAATACACGCCATTCGTACCCTGTGGAGCATCCACCTTATTACATAAGACGGTAGTATCGGCATCGCAAGACAGCTTGTTTATCCGATAATCGAGCGGCTTCCCGTTCACGTCGAGTACACGGCTTTCCGCCGTCAGGTCTTCATGGCAACCGGCTCCTATATTTACTACTTCAACCACATGTGTAAGGGCATTCCACTGTATATGTACCGTTTCGCATGCTTTCTTGCACCCGAAAAAGGCCGCAGTAGGCTCAAAATAATAATCATACGTTTGCCATGTCAGGCTTGGCCAGCACGGATGACTCATCCAGATGAGCAGTCCCATGCGGTCATGGCTGCCGCTTTCGAACATTGCTCGGTAGCCATTGTAGTTCTCCCACTGTGCAAGAGCGGCGAAATGCAGGGCATCCGTTACCGTTCCGAAAGCCGTTTCAACGATTTTATTGAATGCTTCTCCGCGCTGCGCACCCTGCATCGTATAGTCGTGTTTACCCCATGCGTCGCCTTGAGGCCATAGCTTTTCCGACCTTAGCGTGCGTGCCAGTCCTTCGTAGGTCATTACGTCGGGCATGCCGCGTTCCGAATGCAGCTTACCCGTTTGCCGCTCGAAATATTCTTTGGCAGGCAATGCATGGTAAGGACCATGCCCGCTTACGCCTTCGTCAGCCGAGCTTTGGATGTACAATATCGCCGGATGGAGCTGCTCCACGCACTGCCTGAGTTCCTTATTCAATGTTTTCGGCGGAAATCCTTCGTTGCGTCCGCAGTACAAGGCAATACTTGCATGGCTGCGAATACGGCTTACATAGTTGTATGCATTGCGCATGAACATACGGTTGTCCTTAGGATCGGGGCCGTCGGCAGGGTTGGCCAACCAGAAATCCTGCCACACCATGATGCCGTATTTGTCGCATGCGTCGTAAAATTCCTCATCGCCTGTCTGTCCTACCCAGTTGCGTATCATGTTGAAGTTCATATCCCTATGATACTTCACTGCTATGTCGTACTCCCTTCCGCGGTAGTTCAGGTTGTTTTCACTGAACCCCCAATTGCCGCCCAAAGGCACTACGCGCCTGCCGTTCGCATAAAGTTTCAGCTTTGTTTCGGCACCCTTGTAGCTCATCTGTCTTATTCCGGCGCGATAATCGATGGAGTCTGTCGCCGCTCCGTCTATCGTAAAGCTGAACCCAGCCTTATATAAATAAGGTGCACCGTAACCGTTCGGCCACCATAGGTGCATCTTCCGGTTTTTAAGCATGGCAAAACTGTCGGGCGAGAACGACTCTTCCACCTCGGCCGAAGCAGGCAGACACACCTCTTTTTCGAACCGAATATTACCGATCCACCCGCGGAGTATGCCCTTTACGGCATGCGACTCGTTGTTGCAAAGCCGTACTGCCGGCGTCATCGTAGCCAGCGTGTCGGGCAGGTTGAGTGTTGTCGTAATGAGCGGATCGCGCAGAGTTACAGCCTCTTCGCGCGTCAGGTAAACATCGTTCCATATACCGATGTTACGCCCGCGGATGGTAGATATCCAGTCCCAACCTATGGTTGCGTGGAATGTGGGGTTATCTGCACCGAGAATACCCCCGTTGAAATCCGTATTTATTTCGTTCTTCTCTTTCACCGCTCCCGGGTGTGCATTCTTCACGATGCGCACGGCCAGCACGTTCGTTCCTGCGTGCAAGAGCCGCGTAACATCTGTTCTGCCGCGCACGAAAGCTCCCTCTATGCGGTCTATCTTATTGCCGTTAAGGTAGATATCGGCCTTCCAATTAATGCCGTCGAAGTTAAGAAACAGTCGTTTACCTATCATCTGTCGAGGCAATTCGAACGTATTACGGTACCAAAAGTCTGCATTAAAGAACGATTCCGATACGTAAAACAGGTTATCGGCGGCGTTCGGATCGGGCAAGGCACCAATATTAACATAAGAAGAAAGTACGGTTGCGGGCACCGTAGCCGTAATCCAACGGCTGTCGTCGAAATCTAAAGACGACACATGTGCCCCGTCTTGCTTTACTTCCGATGCCCGTTGCAAGCGCCAGTTGCCGCCGTCGAGCATGAATTTACGGCCATTTGTTCCCGCTATACTGTGCGGTCGGGCCGTTAGGCCGCCTCGTCCGAACACCTCGATTTCACTCAATATGTAACGTTCGTCAGGTTTGTTACCTCGTAACAGCACGCGGACATAGCGCCCGCGCCCCTTGCATTTCACCGTTTCAAAACCGGTTTTGCCGCCATGTAATGGGGCAATGGTCGTCCAATTCGCGGCATCATCCGATGTCTGCAAGGCGCCCTGTGCCGCTTTGCCGCACCAATAAAGGTTCACACGGTCAAAAGTTGTCGGCGCACCGAGGTCGATGTAAGCCCATTGTTCGCCGCCTTCGGCGCTCATCCACGCGCTACTGAAAGCCGACGAAGGCAACACATCGGTTACGGGTTCGGTGCCTTTAAAGAACTTTATTTCGGTAACCGACCAATGTACAGCCCCTTTCATACGCAGTTGCAACCTAAAGGTATCGAACACGCCTTTCTCTTTATTCAACGCTATTTCGGTTTCTATCCGTCGTACAGGCAGTATATCGTCATCCGTTACCTTATTAGGATCGCTGTGAGCCTTATATTTCGATGCTGTTCCGGGCAGCCCTTTGCCCGTTTCTCCGCCCACAACACGCCATTTCTTGTCTGCATCTTGCGTAAGTGCCTCTATGGCGTAACCTTCCTTGACCTCGCTTTCACGATAGGCAACCGTGGCTTGTATCTTCACCCGATCGGCATGTACGGCCATTCCGTGCCACACGTATTGCAGGTAGGCATCGCTGCCGTAGAGAATATTCCGCGAATACGCTCCGCCGTCTATAGCCCACTCGCGTTCGCGCACAGGCAATGTGCCGCGGTTGGTCGAGGCGTCCATGCTCACCACATTGCCCTTGCAGATGATACCGTCGGTCAGTAATTGCGCCGTAAGATTATAGTCGTAGGCCGACGAATGGTAGGCCATGCGGTGCAAGGCCACGTTGCGATAGGCATTGTCTGCCTGCATCGCGGGGGCAAAGTTCTCTTTCGGCGAGCCCGGATATTTACCTATACCGCGCGTATAGTCGGCACCTACGACTCTTATAGCGACAAACAGCAATAGAATAGCAATGATGTATAATGGTCGGTATAATTTCATAGAAAAGGTGTTTATCGGTGGCAAAGATAGTAAAAAATATGAAAATGCGGAATATTTTTTGCGTTTTACGAGAGCAGATACGGTATTTAATGCGAACAGACCGTATGTCTGACGCCGACAAATGTACCGTATAATGAAAATAGACAGTGTTTCTGTGGCAGACATGCGCCGTTGCACGACCGGCAAACCGTTTGTTTTTTCAATTCTTTGTTGTATCTTTGTAGCCGCACGCCGCAGCATATTATAGGCGTACACATGTTGTATGATGAAGAAAACGGTATTCACAATCGGCGACAGAGCATGCACTCTGTACGAACAGGAACGGCCGGAGTTTCTGCTGTTGCAGCCGGTAGACGAACACGACTTGGCTGCGTTGGAGCGCGAAATGGAAACAATATGTTCGCTGACAAGCAGGTCTTTTGTGCTTGTTGCCGTGAAAATAGAAGATTGGCAATGCGAGCTGTCGCCGTGGGCTGCACCTGCCGTATTCGGCAGAATGCCTTTCGGCGAGGGTGCACAGGGCACTCTTGCGTTTATAACGGATGTACTTATGCCGTGGTTGTCGGCTGCCCGTGGATACGATATGCAGCACATGCGTTGTCTGCTCGGGGGCTATTCCCTTGCCGGACTGTTTGCCTTGTGGGCAGGTTATAACAGTCCGTGTTTCGAAGGTATTGCTGCTGCGTCGCCTTCCGTATGGTTTCCCCGTTGGAAGAGCTATATCCTGAGCCGTAGAATGAAGGCGCAAACCGTGTATTTAAGTCTCGGCGATAAGGAAGAGAAAGTACGTAATGCGGTGATGGCACAGGTGGGTGGGGCCATTAGGATGCAGTATGAGCAATTACGGGCGCACGGGATTGCATGCACGCTCGAATGGAACGAGGGCAATCATTTCAAAGACTCCGGCGGACGAACGGCAAAGGCTTTTGCGTGGCTGATGGGAAAGTGTGGCAATGTTTGATATCCTTTCGTTACTTTTACATAGAGAATGTTTCGATTAATCATATTTTTTTCGTAGTTTTGTGACGGCGGCCTCGGGCGATAATCTTTCCGAACGGCAATAGAAAAAGAAGTCGCCGATACAGCATTTTTCATACTGCGTTTTTCTTACAGCAAACCAATAACAAAGTCTGATGGGATTTAAAAAGTTCTTAGTATGTATTCTTCTTTCGCTTTTGATGGCGTCATGCGGCAAACAGAAAGAGCAATATGTTATAGGTGTTTCGCAATGTAGCGAAGATATATGGCGCGAAAAGCTGAACGAGGAATTGCAAATGGGGACGTATCTTCATGATAACGTGAGCATCAGATTTGCATCTGCCAACGATGATGACCGCAGACAAATCGAACAGATCAACGAATACATCCGACAGGGGGTAGACCTGTTGATCGTATCTCCCAATCAAGTGCATACAATTTCGCCTGCTATCGACAAAGCATACGATAGGGGAATACCCGTAATACTATTTGATCGTAAGACAGACTCTAAGAAGTACACCGCTTTTATAGGCGCCGATAACTTCGAGGCAGGCCGTACAATGGGCGAATACATAGCTCGTAAGCTCGGTGGAAAGGGAAACGTGGTCGAAATAGCAGGCCTCAACGGCTCTTCACCGGCCATAGAACGTCATAAAGGTTTTATGAAGGCCATTGGCAAATATCCGAATATCAGACTTATAGATATGCGCTATGCCGATTGGCTGAAAGATAGGGCATACTCGGCAATGGACAGTATCCTAATGAAACGTCGAAATATCGACTGTGTTTTCGGGCAGAACGATCGCATGGCCGTAGGTGCATTGCAAGCGGCACGGCAACATGGGCTCGACAGCATAGTGTATGTGGGTATCGATGCATTGCCTGTAGCAGGCGGAGGATTGGAAAACGTGCGCGACGGATGGCTTTCTGCCTCGTATATATACCCCACACGCGGCGACCTTGTGTTGCAATTGGCCATGAATATTCTTGAGGGTAAGTCTTATAAACGCGACAACTATCTGAAAGGGGCCCTCGTTACACGCGACAATGCTGGCGTTCTATTGATGCAAAACGAGGAGATGAGCAAGCAAAGGAGCCGCCTCTATTCGCTTCACGACCGAGTGGATACTTATTTAGCCCAATATAATCATCAGAAAGTATATATCGTTCTTTTCTGTATCATTACGCTGTTGCTCATCGGATTTATTACCTATATTTACCGTACAGCCGTTATGAAACGGCGTATGGAGGAAGAAGCAACCAATGCAAAACTGCAGTTTTTCACCAATATCAGTCACGAATTGCGCACACCGCTCACGCTGATTGCCGATCCGGTGGAGCATATTATCGACGATGAAAACCTTACCCGTCAGCAACGTACCATGTTGCAAATAGTCAGGCGTAATGTGAATATCCTTACCCGATTGGTGGGAGAAATACTTGACTTCCGCAAGATACAGAACGGAAAGATGACACTCACGTTGAGCGATTTTAATCTTTCGGACTGCTTGAAACAGTGGATAGATGTGTTTGCTGCCACTGCAAGGAAGAAAAAGATTGCTTTGGAACTTGAATGCAGCGACGACATACGCATGCGTGCAGATATATATAAGGTGGAAAGAATATGTTATAATCTGTTGAGCAATGCCGTGAAATTTACACAAGAAGGCGGACGGATAACGCTCAAAGCTACAACTGACGGTGATAAAGTGAGCATCTGCGTGACAGATACGGGCATGGGAATCGCCAAAGACGAACTGAGTCGTATCTTCGAGAGGTTCTATCAGGCGAAAGATTCCTATGAAGGAGGCACGGGAATAGGGCTTGCCATTGTGAAATCTTTTGCCGAATTGCACCACGGTACGGTCGTTGTAGACAGTGAAGAAGGCAAAGGTACCGCTTTCACGGTAACGCTCCCGTTGACCAACAACGACCATGGAACTGTGAAAACACAGTCGGTTTATACGCCTATGGAGGAGGAGAATGAGGATATGACAGCACTCGATGCAGCCACGGAGATGATGACAAGCAAAGTTACGGATGCGGATAATAAGGAGAAGCCGAGGTTGCTTGTGATCGACGATAATATGGATGTTCGCGCTTATATCATGGCTCTATTGGGCGAAGAGTATGATATTTCGCAGGCTGCCGATGGCAAAGAAGGATTGAAAAAGGCAATGACGAGCGTGCCGGATATCATTATTTGCGATGTGATGATGCCTGTCATGGATGGCTTGGAGTTCTGCCGACGGGTAAAAGCCGATACCATTACGAGTCATATTCCTGTAATTTTGCTTACCGCACGCGCACTTGAAGAGCAACGAGCCGAGGGGTACGATTGCGGTGCCGATGCCTATATAGCCAAACCGTTCAATGGTCAAGTGATGAAATCTCGTGTAAAAAACTTGCTCGAGAGCCGGCGCCATCTGAAATATATCTACAGTAACAGTGAAGATATGCCGCAATCTGCTGCCGATGCGGAGAATGAGTTCCTGTCTGAGTTCAGGGCTGTAGTATTGAAACATCTTGCCAATTCCGACTTTAGTGTGGAGACCGCGAGCGCCGAGATGGGGCTTAGTCGCGTACAACTCTACCGTAAAATCAAGGCACTTACAGGCTCTACCCCAGTTGAGATTATCCGCATTACCCGATTGAAGCATGCCGAACGGCTGCTCAAGTCAACATCTAAAACTATTGCAGAGGTCTCATACGATGTCGGTTTCTCGTCTCCGTCTTATTTCTCCAAATGCTATAAAGAGTATTTCGGGGTGCTTCCCGGCGATATGCAGTCGGTCTAACAAGCTTAAGGCATAGATATAACAAATCGTTCAAATAATCCTAAAAATGTTACATGAACGATTTATTGTATCGTATGAACGATTTCTTTCTTGCAATTTATTCCTTCTATCATAACTTTGCGGCATACGAAACTAATATCTAAATCTAAAAATGTATGCCAATATGAAGTATGTGAAGTTACTACTATTTAGCTTCATGCTGTTTGTATGCTGTGTTTCGGCAAGTGCACAAGGCATGGAAGTAAAAGGACGCGTTGTGTCTGCTGCCGACGGAGAGCCGATTGTCGGGGCTTCTGTTATGGAACAGGGCACAAGCAATGGCACTCTGACCAACGTAGATGGCGATTTCAAACTGAATGTCAGGTTGGGTGCAACGCTTAATATCTCTTATGTCGGTTTCACAACTGTTACGGTGAAAGCTGCTCCCGATATGAATATCACCATGAAAGAGGATGCGCAGGCACTGAATGAAGTTATCGTTACCGGTTACACTACCCAGCGCAAAGCCGATCTGACAGGTGCCATATCGGTAGTAAATGTGGATGAGATCGCCAAACAGAACGAGAATAATCCCATGAAAGCACTGCAAGGACGAGTGCCGGGAATGAACATTACCGCCGACGGAGCGCCCTCTGGAAGTGCCACGGTGCGCATTCGAGGCATCGGAACCCTAAACAATAACGATCCTCTTTATATTATTGATGGGGTGCCAACCAAGGCAGGTATGCACGAACTTAACGGCAATGATATCGAGAGTATCCAAATTCTAAAGGATGCAGCTTCGGCATCTATCTACGGTAGTCGCGCCGCCAATGGCGTGATTATCATTACCACTAAGAAAGGTAAGAATGGCAGAATTAGGATCGATGTGGACGCTTCGATCTCCGCATCCATGTATGCCAACAAGATGAAAGTGCTCAATACCAAGGAATATGGGCAAGTGATGTGGCAGGCATATGTGAACGATGGCATGAATCCGAATACCAACGGATTGGGCTACACGTATAATTGGGGCTACGATGCGCAGGGATATCCCGTACTTAATAGTATAACCATGTCGAAATATTTGGATGCTGCAAGGACGACACCTGCCGCCGATACCGACTGGTTTGATGAGACCACCCGCACCGGAGTGATACAACAATATAACGTAGCCGTAAGCAATGGCTCTGAAAAGGGTAGTTCCTATTTTTCGTTGGGCTACTACAAAAACTTGGGAATTATTAAGAGTTCCGACTTCGAACGCTTCTCTGCCCGTATGAATTCGGACTATAAACTGGTCGGAGATGTATTGACCGTGGGTGAACATTTTACTCTTAACCGCACGTCGGAAGTACAGGCACCCGGCGGATTTCTGGAAAATGTGCTGCAATTCAACCCCTCCTTACCCATATATACCAACAAGGGAGAGTACGCAGGTCCTGTGGGTGGTTACCCTGACCGTGAGAACCCCGTGGCACGTTTGCAGCGTAATAGTGACAATAGATATACATATTGGCGTCTTTTCGGTGATGCCTTCGTCAATCTCAACCTATTCAAAGGCTTCAATGTTCGTTCGACTTTCGGCTTAGATTATAGCCAGAAAATGCAACGTATCTTTACTTATCCTATCACAGAGGGTAATGTTGCCAAGGCTACTAATGCTGTGGAAGCCAAACAGGAACACTGGACAAAGTGGATGTGGAATGCTGTTGCCACATATAACATGGAGATCGGTAAGCATCGTGCCGATGCCATGTTAGGTATAGAGCTTAACCGTGAAGACGATACAAACTTCTCCGGTTACAAAGAGGGCTTCATTATACTTAACCCGAACTATATGTGGCCCGATGCCGGAGTAGGCATTGCGCAGAGCTATGGAACGGGTTCGGGCTACTCGCTTGTTTCCTATTTCGGAAAACTAAACTACAACTACGACGACAAATACATGGCATCGTTGACAGTACGCCATGATGGTTCTTCGCGTTTCGGTAAGAACAACCGCTATGCCACCTTCCCTTCTGTATCGATAGGATGGCGCCTTAATCATGAAAACTTCCTCAAACAAGCCTCATGGATCGACGATTTGAAGCTTCGGGCATCATGGGGACAGACGGGAAACCAAGAGATTTCCAACATTGCACGCTATACTATTTACGTGAGTAACTATGGTGTAAACGAAAATGGCGGGCAAAGTTACGGTACTTCCTACGATATCGGAGGCACCAACGGCGGAAAAACATTGAACTCGGGATTTAAACGTAACCAGATCGGAAACGACAACATCAAGTGGGAGACAACCACTCAAACGAACTTAGGATTAGATTATGCTTTCCTTAACAACACACTCTACGGCAGTTTCGACTGGTATTTTAAGAAGACAAAAGACATTTTAGTGCAGATGGCAGGTATTGCCGCGATGGGTGAAGGCAGTACTCAATGGATCAATGCAGGCGAGATGGAGAACCGAGGTCTGGAGTTTAACATAGGTTATAGGGGCTCTACACGCTTCGGACTTAAATACGATATTACCGGTAACATCGGTACATACCGCAACAAGATAACAAAACTCCCCGACACGGTAGCTGCTAACGGCACGTTCGGAGGTAACGGTGTAAAGAGCGTGATCGGCCATCCGATGGGCGCACAGGTAGGTTATGTTGCCGATGGTATATTTAAAAGTCAGGACGAGATAGACAATCATGCCACACAAGAAGGTGCAGGTCTCGGACGTATTCGTTGGAAAGACCTTAATCATGATGGCAAGATAACCGAAGCAGATCAAGATTGGATATACAATCCGGTGCCGGATTTTACTTACGGTTTCAACATCTACTTGGAGTACAAGAACTTTGATTTTACCATGTTTTGGCAAGGTGTTCAAGGTGTAGATATCATTTCCGACCTTAAGAAAGAAACTGATCTTTGGGCAGGTCTTAATATCGGCTTCCTCAACAAGGGCACGCGTCTGCTCGATGCATGGAGTCCGACGAACACAGGAAGCAACATTCCGGCACTTACATTGTCTGATAATAACAACGAAAAGCGCGTATCTACCTATTGGGTAGAGAACGGATCGTACCTGAAACTGCGTACCATTCAGCTGGGATACAACTTCCCTAAGAGCATTGCAAGTAAACTCTTTATGGAGCGACTGCGCATGTATGTAAGCGCACAAAACCTGTTTACGATACATAGCAGTAACTTTACGGGCGTAGATCCGGAAAACCCGAACTACGGATATCCTATTCCTCTTAACGTTACATTTGGAATTAATGTTACATTCTAATAACTGCAAACTAATATGAAAAAGATAATATATATATGTACAGCTATATTGCTCCTGTCGTTCAGCAGCTGTTCAGACTTCCTTGACAGGCAGGTTCCTCAAGGAACACTTAGCGACGATCAGGTGAAGGATGCCAAATATGTAGACAATCTCGTTATATCTGCCTACGCCGTATGGATTTCTGCCGAAGACATCAATTCCTCTTTCTCGATGTGGAACTTCGATGTACGAAGCGATGATGCCTATAAAGGCGGAAACGGAACGAGCGACGGAGACGTGTTCCACCAACTTGAAATCTCGCAAGGCATACTAACTACCAACTGGAACATCAGCGATATGTGGCAACGTTTGTACAACTGCATATCACGTGTGAATACTGCAATAGCTCTGCTCGACCAGACCGACGGTTCCACTTATACGCTGAAAGAAGAGCGTTTGGCAGAGATGAAATTCTTACGTGCCTATGGTCACTTCCTTTTGAAGCGGCTCTATAAGCACATCCCCTTCATTATGAACGAAAATCTTACTACGCAAGAGTACAATAACCTGTCGAACACGGAGTATTCGAACGACGAGGGATGGCAGCAAATCATTAATGATCTCGAAGCTGCATATAAGGTGTTGCCCGTGAAGCAGGCCGAAGTAGGCCGTCCATCCAAGGCTGCTGCCGCCGCATTCCTTGCCAAAGTGTACCTCTATAAGGCGTATCATCAGGATAATGCAAGCACTAATGAGGTAACAAGTATATCGAACGACGATCTTAAAAAGGTGGTAGAATACACCGAGGAAGCCATTTACACCGCAGGGGGATATGGTTTGGAGACGGATTTCCATAACAACTTCCGCCCCGAACCGCAATACGAGAACGGTAAGGAAAGCCTTTGGGCCATGCAATATTCTATGAACGACGGAACTACCTACGGCAACCTGAATTGGAGTTATGGCTTGATTGTACCGAATATCCCGGGGGTTACCGACGGCGGATGCGACTTCTACAAGCCCAGTCAGAACCTTGTAAACGCTTTCCGTACCGATAGGAACGGACTTCCTTATATCGATACGTTCAATCAGAACGATTATGACAAGTCGACAGACTATGCCGATCCGCGCCTTTTCCTTACGGTAGGTTTGCCCGGACTGCCCTATGAATTCAACAAAGACTATATGATGGACGAGAGTGCAACGTGGAGCCGTTCCAATGGTTTGTACGGTTATTATGTAACGTTGAAGCAGAATGTCGATCCTGCAAGTGGCTATCTGATTAAAGGTTCGTGGTGGGGAACACCGATGAACCGTATCGTTTTCCGTTATGCAGACGTTATGTTAGAGCGTGCGGAGGCACTTGTACAGCTCAACGACGGCCGTATAGCAGAGGCCATTGCCATAGTTAACAGGCTTCGCACAAGGGCCAAACAGAGTCTTAGCGTCATTTCAGACTATGAAAACAGGTATGGCGTGAGGATGAATGTGAGCACCTATGCCGGCACTTACAACCAAGCACAGGCACTGAAAATAGTAAAAATGGAACGTAGAATAGAGCTCGGTATGGAGAGCGAGCGCTTTTTCGACCTCGTACGTTGGGGAGAAGCCGACAGTGTTATCAACAAATATTACGCCGAGGAGGCCAATGACTGCTCCATATACAGTGCGGCCAGATTTACTAAAAATAAGAACGAATACCTGCCGATACCGTATGCACAGATAGCTGCATCGAACGGGCATTACACACAAAACATAGGAGAATGGTAATTATGAAGACAATCGTATCGAACATTATGCTTGCTCTGTTTGCCGTATTTGCTACTGCTTCGTGCAACAATAGCGACGTTTCAGACATGCAACTCGGCGGCAACTGCGAGGTTACGGCTTTCGCCTTAGACAACTACGAGGGCACCATCGATGCCACGAACCGCACTATTACGGTACGTATACCGGAAACCTACGCGACTGACAGTATGAAAGTTACGGCATTAAGTCTCAGTGAAGGAGCCCAAAGCGATATAAAGAGCGGCGACAGACTTAATATGTATGCCCCGCATACCATACATGTAACCAACGTAGATGTGTACTCTGATTGGACTATATCTATAAAACACGACGAGGCCAAGATAAAATCGTTTAAAATCAACGATACCTATACCGGTATCATAGACGAAAACAACAAGGCCATTGCGGTATATGTACCCGAAGGATTAGACCTCTCTAACCTCACTCCGACGGTAGAAATCAGCGACAATGCAACTATTACGCCGACTACAGGCGTGCCCATGGATTTCAGCAGACCTGTAACATTCAAGGTGGAAAACAATACGGCGTCGGCCGAATATACCGTAACCGTTACACCCATCGGTAAACCTTCGGCCGTTTATGTGGGGTTGGCAAGCACGATGGATCAACTCAACATCGAAGAACAAACGGCTTGCAAATGGATGTTAGAGAATATTCCGAACTCCATCTACGCTTCGTTTACCGATATTAAGAACGGCACGGTAGACCTCAGTGAGTGCAAGGTAATATGGTGGCATTACCATAAAGACGGCGGTATAGATGGCAAATCGGCCTTCGAGAACGCCGCCCCCGAGGCTTTGGCTGCCGCTCTAAGGCTGAAAGATTATTATGATAACGGCGGTTCTTTCCTCTTTACCCGCTTCGCAACCAATATGCCGGCAGAAATAGGAGCCGTGAAGAACGATGCTTGTCCTAACAACTGCTGGGGACAGGCAGAAAACAGTGCCGAAACAGTAAGCTCGCCTTGGAGCTTCTCCATACAAGGACATACTGCACATCCGTTATTCCAAAATCTCATCATGAACAGCAGCGAGCCTAATAACGTATATACCTGCGATGCCGGTTACCGCATTACGAATTCTACAGCGCAGTGGCATATCGGTACCGACTGGGGAGGCTATGCCGATTATGCTACGTGGCGAAACGAAACGGGCGCACAGGATTTGGCTTACGGAGGCGATGGTGCAATCGTTGTATGGGAGTTCCCATCAACTGCAAACAAGGGAACCATTCTTTGTATAGGCTCTGGATGTTACGATTGGTACAGCATAGCCGATGTAACGGAGAACTATCATAAGAATGTTGCAAAGATGACGCTCAATGCGTTCAACTATCTAAAAAACAAGTAAAACGAAAGATATACATCATGAAACAGATGATCAATACAATAGCATTCGTAGCATGTATGGCAGTTCCTCTTGCCGGTTGCAGCAGCGAGGACGAGGTTGCAGAGCAGAAAGACTGGAACACTACGACTTATTTCCATTCTGCAGACGAGCAACAGCAGACAACTTATTATAAGCCTTATAGCGGATATGTAGGCGATCCTATGCCGTTTTATGATCCTATAGCAAAGGACTTTAAGATACTTTATCTGCAAGACTATCGCCCCAATCCGTCGGGTACGTACCACCCTATATGGGGTGTTTGTACGAAGAATGTGGCCGACTATACCTCGTTAGGAGAACTCATCAGCTGCGGAGGACTGGCAGAACAAGACGCTGCACTCGGTACCGGATCTACCGTATATTCGGAGAGCGATAAACTTTATTATACTTTTTATACCGGGCACAGGTATCAACCGTCTTCTTCGGAGTGTACAGAAGTGGTGATGATGGCTACATCCTCCGACTTCAAGACATGGCATAAAAGCCGCACGTTCTTCCTGAAAGGTATCGATTATGGCTATAGCAAAGACGATTTCCGCGATCCTTTTGTGTTCAAAGACGATGCTGGCGTGTATCACATGCTTGTTTCTACGCAGAAAAATAACAAAGGAACATTGGCAGAGTTTACATCGAACGATCTGAAAACATGGAACAGTGCAGGAACGTTTATGACCATGATGTGGGACCGATTTTATGAATGTACCGATGTTTTCAAGATGGGCGACTGGTGGTATTTGGTATATAGCGAGAAGCATGCTGCCATACGTAAGGTGCAATATTTTAAGGGGAAAACGCTCGATGAGCTAAAGGCATGTACCGCAAACGATGCAGGTAAGTGGCCCGATAGCCATGAAGGTTTCCTCGACAGCCGCGGTTTTTATGCGGGAAAGACGGCATCCGACGGTACCGACAGATACATCTGGGGGTGGTGTCCCACGCGTTCGGGAGAAGATAACACGGCAGTCGGGGCATATCCCAATGAGCCCGAATGGGGCGGGAACCTCGTTGTACAGCGCGTAATACAACATGCCGACGGCACTCTTACGCTGGGTGAAGTGGCCGGAATAGCCAAAAAATACGACTCTTCGCAAGATGTAAAGCTGATGGATAAAAGCAATACCGGTGTTACCGAGAACGAAAACGGCTATAGTTTATCGGGTAATAGCTATGTATTGTTTAATCGTTTGGGCAGACATAATAAGATAACGTTTACCGTAAAAACCAATGGTAACGAAGATAAGTTCGGCATATCGCTGGTACGCGGATCGGATTCGAACAAATTTTATTCATTGGTCGTCAACCCTGAAAGCGATGCCAACCGCAAGATAAACTTCGAAGAAGAGGGAACAGCCGGTAAGGGTTTCATCGATGGCATCGACGGTTATATATTCTCGCGCCCTGCGGATAACACTTACAATGTAACGATTTATACGGACAACAGCGTATGTGTAATGTACATCAACGATATATGTAATTATACTAATCGTATCTACGGTATCCAAAAGAACTGCTGGAGTATCAATTGTTATAGTGGTTCGATTACCGTTAGCAATATTAAAGTGAGCCAATATTAAGATGGCGTAAATGGTATTCTTGCGGCATAATATGCGTGTTGTGCCGCAAGATAACGAAAACAGAAGAAAAAAATAAATATTCCCAACCTGTAAAATAGAAAAAATAAACTATATTTGCATCAGACAATAACCTTGTAGATGAATGGTATATAACGTTCGGTGCTACATAATAAACAATCGAAAAATATGAAACCGACCAAGATTTTAAGCCGCATTTTCCGTCGGGTTACGCTGGGATTATTGGCAATGAATCCGCTGTTTGTGCATGGTCAGAAGCCTGTTGACATGATGTTTCTTAGCAATAACCATTGCATGTTGCGGGTTTCTTTGGACGGAAAGTACCTGTTACTTCCCGTAGAAGAGCGTGCTGAAATGAGCAATATCAAGGTTCTGATCGGCAGCTATGCGACACAGACACTCAATGTACGCTTGGCAACCGACTATGTAGACTATTACGTTCCGTTGGACTTGTCGGCTTATCAAGGTAAAAGTGCGGTGTTAGACATACATGTGAACGGCAATATACGTAACGAAGGTGCCATAAAGGGGTTCATATGTTGGAAGGAAATCAAGGTGTCAAACGTCTTTGACAAGGCAAATCGTGAACGTCTTCGCCCCGTCTATCATCATTCGCCGGCCTATGGATGGATGAATGATCCTAATGGTATGTTTTATAAAGATGGCATTTATCACCTTTATTACCAATTCAATCCGTACGGATCCCAATGGGAAAACATGCATTGGGGGCACTCTACGAGCCGTAATCTGATAGACTGGACCGACGAGGGCATAGCTATATCGCCCGATGCCTTGGGAACTGTGTTCAGCGGAAGTGCTGTTGTAGACAAGAACAATACCGCCGGATTTGGTGCAGGTGCCATTGTTGCCATGTACACTTCGGCCGGTGAAAGCCAGACACAAAGCCTTGCATACAGCACAGACGATGGGAAGACGTTCGTTAAATACGATAGAAATCCTGTCATTACCGCAGATGTACCGGACTTCCGCGATCCGCATATGTTCTGGTATGAGCCCACCAAACGGTGGATTGTTATCCTTGCAGCAGGACAAGAGATGCGCTTATATTCGTCTGCCAATCTAAAAGACTGGACTTACGAGAGTAGTTTCGGGCAGGAATACGGTAATCATGAGGGGGTATGGGAGTGCCCTGATCTGATGCAATTGCCGGTACGTAACACCGATAAACAGAAATGGATGCTGATTTGCAATATCAATCCGGGAGGTCCGTTCGGTGGAAATGCCACTCAATATTTTACTGGATATTTCGACGGGCACCGCTTTGTATGCGAGTCAGAACCGCAGGTTACGAAATGGATGGATTACGGTAAAGACCATTACGCTGCCGTTACGTTTGACAATGCACCTAATAATCGCCGTATCATAATGGCATGGATGAGCAATTGGCAATACGCTAATCAGGTGCCGACCAAGCAATATCGCAATGCTAATACTCTGCCCCGTGATTTATACCTCTATGAATATCAAGGCGAAACTTACGTAGGTATCATCCCTTCTCCTGAGCTTTTGGCATTACGAGGCAAGGCAATAGCCAAGGATTTAGGCAGAGGAAAGAAAACTTTCAGTGCCGGTAACGGTGCATACGAGATAGTGACGGAGATAAAATCTGCTATCAATGGGAGAAGCATTATTACCCTGCAGAACGGGAAAGGCGAAGCTGTTTCTATGACATATGATGTAAAAGCGGGCACTTTTGCCGTAGACCGTACGAAGAGCGGCGACACTTCGTTTAATGAATCTTTTAGTTCCGTTACGGTTGCACCGGTTCGCGGAAAGCTTTCCACACTGCGTATATTTGTCGATAAGAGTAGCATTGAGGTGCTCGATGCAGAGGGGCGTCTTGCCATTACGAACACAGTATTCCCCTCGGAGCCTTACAACGTGCTTATTATTGATAACGAGAAAGGCAATAAAACAGCCGCAACAATCTATAATATAACGAAATAATAATACATTAATTATGAGCAAATCCGTTAAATTAACACTCATCCCAGTGATGTTATGTTTCTTTGCCATGGGCTTTGTAGACCTTGTCGGCATTGCTTCGAACTTCGTCAAAAAAGACTTATCCCTAAACGATTCCACGGCAAATATATTCCCTTCGCTCGTATTCTTCTGGTTCCTGATATTCTCAGTTCCTACGGGTATGCTGATGAACAAGATCGGACGTAAGAACACAGTGCTCCTTTCGCTTGTCGTAACCATTGTATCTTTATTCCTTCCTTTATTGGGTGAGAGCTTCGGCATCATGCTTGTGTCTTTCTCACTTCTGGGTATCGGCAACGCTCTTATGCAGACATCGCTCAATCCGCTCGTATCTTCAGTTATCAAAGGCAATAACTTAGCCTCTACTCTAACTTTCGGACAATTCGTCAAGGCCATAGCTTCGTTCATGGCACCCTATATTGCCATGTGGGGTGCAATGTCGGCCATACCCTCGTTCGGGCTCGGTTGGCGGGTGCTGTTTCCCATATATATGATTATCGGAATCATAGCCTCATTGCTTTTGTTGGGCACGCCGATCGAGAACGAAAAGGCAGAAAGCAAGCCTTCAACGTTCGCTGAATGCTTCAAGCTCCTTGGCAAACCGATCGTACTTCTATCGTTTATCGGCATTATGTGCCATGTGGGCATCGACGTAGGTACGAACACAACGGCGCCGAAGCTCCTTATAGAACGGCTGCACATGCCGCTCAACGATGCTGCCTTTGCCACAAGTCTCTACTTTATCTTCCGTACGATAGGCTGTCTTACGGGTTCTTTCTTCCTTAGAGTTATGAAGCACCGTACTTTCTTCATCATCAGTGTAACGATGATGGCACTGAGTATGATCGGTATGTTTTTAGATACGTCGAAATTCGTACTCTATGCGTCGATCGCACTCGTAGGCTATGGCAATTCTAATATATTCTCCATCGTCTATTCGCAGGCATTGTTATCGGTACCCGACAAGCAGAACGAAGTGTCCGGACTGATGATTATGGGCCTTTTCGGAGGTACGATATTCCCCTTGCTCATGGGCTTTGCCAGCGATATAACCAATCAGGCAGGAGCTGTGGCGGTAATGGCGGTGGGGGTGGTTTACCTCTTTACCTATATCAAGCGCGTGGCGCAATAAAATAAACCGGCCGTTCTGCCGCAGCAACAGCATAAAAACGGCTGCTACAACAATAACATCTATTAAAACCGAAAGATATGGAACAATTGATTATCGGATTGGGAGAGGCTCTTTGGGACTGCCTCCCCGAAGGAAAGAAATTAGGAGGTGCGCCGGCAAACTTTGCTTATCACGTCGGACAGTTCGGCCTTCCATCGCTTGCAATCAGCGCTGTAGGGAACGATGAATTGGGAAACGAGACCTTAAAAGCGTTCGATCGAAAGCGGTTGAAGTACATTATGCCGCGTGTAGATTTCCCTACAGGAACGGTACAGGTGGTACTCGATGTTGAGGGAGTGCCCACCTACGACATCAAGGAAGGCGTAGCATGGGACAATATTCCGTTTACCGGCGATATTAAAGAGGCGGCCGAGCACTGCCGTGCCGTATGTTGGGGATCGTTGGCACAACGGAATGAGGTTTCTCAGAATACCATCAACAGATTTTTGAAGAGTACTCCGAAAGGCTGTCTGAAGATATTTGACATCAATCTGAGGCAGAACTTTTACACCAAGGAGATTATTCAAAGCTCGCTACGCCTTTGCAATGTGCTTAAGATCAACGATGAAGAACTTGTTACAATCGGCCGTATGTTCGGCTATCCCGGACTGGATATCGAGAATAAATGTTGGCTCATCCTCGGCAAATACAATCTGGATATGCTCGTACTTACGTGCGGTGTGAACGGTAGTTATGTGTTTGCGCCCGGCAGCATGTCGTTTAGAGAGACGCCAAAGATAGAGGTTGCCGATACTGTAGGGGCGGGCGACTCGTTTACGGGCTCGTTTACAGCAGCCATACTTGCCGGACTTCCTATTGCCGAAGCCCATAGATTGGCGGTAGATGTGAGTGCTTTTGTATGCACACAGAACGGGGCTATGCCTGTTTTGCCTAAAGAATTTATCGAACGCATCAAGGGTTGAGAGACAAAAGAAAGCGCGGTTTTCATGCATGGAAACCGCGCTTTCTTTATACATTTATTTCGCCTATAATAAATATTCGGCAGTACCATTATCCCCAAGCATACTGCCTAAGACGCTTACATCTACTGTCCATCGGCTATGGACCGCAGGTGTATCTGTTTTATAGGGTATTTCCAAGAACATGGTTCTGCCGAACTTGCAGAGAGAAATCTGCAGTCTTACAATCCTATTCTCCGTATTTACGAAACCAATTCGCGTTTGATGTCGGTGGTAATCTGCTCATCTGTCAGATGATTTTCGCGCATCAATTCGTTCACATCGTAGCGGTCGTAGAGGGCTTTCCTTACACCGAAGTTCATTACGCGCACTGCAGAAGGGCCGTAGAAGCGGGCGATGCGTTCGCCGAAGCCGCCGTCGAGGCTTCCGTCTTCTATGGTAACCACGAGGTTATGGTCGCATTTAAGGTCGTTGAGCAGTGCTTCGTCTGTGCCTGTAAGGTAACGGGGATTGATCAGCGTAGCATCTATACCGTCGGCAGCCAGTGCTTTCTGCACGTTTTCACCTTTCTGATAAAAGTCGCCCACAGCGATAATAGCTACCTTGCTTCCGCGATGTGCCACCTTGAAAGTATTCAAATTCGAGTAATCCTCGTCGTACTTTTCATCACTGTGCGCCACGTTCCATTCAGGTATGCGCACCGCCACGGAATACTTGTCTTGCCGTATTGCCCATTTCTCCATGGCGATCATCTCCTCGTAAGTAGTCGGGGCAAGGTAAACCAAGTTAGGTATATGGCTGAACATCGGTATGTCGAAGAAACATATATGCGTGAAATCGTTCATTCCGAAGATAGATGCACCTAACACATTGATAACAGCCGGATTGCCGTTAACGCATAAGTCTTGCGCCATTTGGTCGTATGTACGCTGCAAGAACGTGGCATATGTGCTGAATACGGGGTGCGCTCCGCGTTTCGCCATGCCCGATGCAAGTGCGACAGCCTCCTCTTCTGCTATTCCTACATCGACAAATTGGCGCCCTGCTTGGCGTCTCTGTTCTGGTCCGAAGCCTACTGCCATAGGCACACCTGCGGTAATTGCTACCAGTTTAGGATCGTTCTTCATCTCTTCGAGTAGGAATTTACCGAGCAGCACCGGCATATATTCCCCGCCTGTACCTTGGTTCTTCCGTTCACCGGTCTGCAGGTCGAAAGGCATATTATAGTGCCATGCCTCCTTATTTTCTACGGCATATTTGTAACCGTGCCCCTTTTCGGTATGGATATGCACCACGGTCGGGCGCGGTGTATCCTTCACCTTGCGGAACATTTCTACGAGTGCAGCCACGTCATGTCCGTTCTCCAAGTAATGATAATCGAACCCGAAAGCCTTGAAGTAGTTCAGTTCAGCCTTGCCGTTCGTATCGCGCAGGAGTTTCAGATTCCTGTAAATGCCGCCATGTGGCTCGGCAATACTCATCTCGTTGTCATTGACAACGATAATTATATTGGTACCCAATTCCGCTGAGGTATCAAGTCCTTCGAACGCTTCTCCGCCACTTAACGAGCCATCACCTATGACCGCAATCACGTTTTCCTTGCCTCCAAGGATATCGCGGGCTTTCTGTAATCCCGATGCAAGCGCGATGGAAGTCGACGTGTGCCCTATTTCGAAGTTATCGTAAACGGGAGATTCCGATGGTGAACTGTATCCCGAAATGGCATCCATGCTGTTGTCGTCGAGGAAACCTTTGGCTCTTCCCGTCAATATCTTATGGGGATAACTCTGATGCGACACATCGAAAACGATCTTATCTTCGGGCGCATCGAACACATAATGTAATGCCACGGTGGCTTCGGTGAACCCAAGATTAGGGCCGACATGCCCTCCATGATGGCTTACACGGTTCAACACTCCGGCACGAACCTCATCTGCAACAACGTTAAGCTGCTCTATCGTCAGCTTTTTTAAGTCTTTTGGTGACTGAATTTTCTCTATATACATAATACATTCGTTATATCTTGGGTGCAAAGGTAGAACGATTGTTTGTAAAACATATTAAACATTTTACGGATAGATGAATACAATTTACACGAATACCTATATTTAAATATTGCGTTATCCTTGAATTTATGGCGTTTCCGTAAGTTCTTTATTGTTTTTTTACTGTTTCTGAATTTGGCAGAGGCAGTGGAAACGGCAGTCTTGTCTGGCTGTTCGGAGGCAAATATACAGCAGTTCCGAAATCTTTAGACAATAATTATACATTTATCCGTTAATAACAACAGGCACGGGGAGTTTTACTTCTGTCGCTCCCTGTTATAAGCAATATTTGCGAAGTTTACATTATTTATTATAATACGATATACACTTTTCAATGAAACAATACTACACCCATTACCGCGCACTTGCCTCTTTAGGCGTGCCGATTATAGTAGGTCAGCTCGGAACAATTATCCTCGGATTTGCCGACACATTGATGATAGGGCGGCATAGTATGCCGGAACTCGCCGCTGCAGCGTTCGTCAACAATATGTTTGTGTTGGTTCTGTTGTTTTCGATGGGCTTCTCTTACGGGCTTACCCCCATCGTGGGGAGCCTTTACGGGCAGGGTGAAAAGGGCAAGATAGGTATTATGTTGAAGAACAGTCTGGCGGCCAATCTGTTCTTGTCGGTGGCGTTGATGGCCGTAATGGCATTGCTTTACCTGAATATCGGCCATCTCGGACAACCCGAAGAACTGCTTCCGCTGATGAAGCCTTACTTCCTTGTCAACCTTGTTTCGATACCTTTCGTAGCTTGTTTCAATACATTTAAGCAGCTTGCCGACGGAACCACCGATACTAAAACGGCCATGTGGATACTCTTGGGTGGCAACCTGTTGAACATAATCGGCAATTACCTGCTCATATACGGCAAGTGCGGGCTGCCCGAAATGGGCCTCTTGGGGGCCGGATTGTCTACTATGTTGTCGCGAATGCTCATGGCTGTGGCATTCGTCGTCATTGTTTTTCGATCGAAGAGATACCGTATATACCGCCAAGGTTTCGCTGCAGGACAGATAAACCGCGGAGATATGCGCCATCTGTGCGGACTCGGTGTGCCATTGGGATTGCAGATGGGGATGGAAGCGGCGGCGTTCAGCCTCAGTTCAGTGATAGTAGGATGGATCGGTACCGCAGCTTTAGCGGCTCATCAGGTGATGCTTACCGTGTCTCAGTTCTTCTATATGGTCTATTACGGCATGGCTGCAGCGGTGGCAATCCGCGTGAGTTACTTTGCCGGACAGCGCGACTACGAAGCGTTGAACCGCTCTACGGTGGCGGGATTTCATCTGATTTTACTCATTGCCTTTGCCGTTTCGGTGCCCGTGATGCTGCTGCGAGGCGCCATAGGCGGTTGGTTTACCGACAGCAGCGAGGTTTGTTTGATGGTGTCGCAGGTCATCATACCGCTTGTTGTTTATCAGTTCGGCGACGGTCTTCAGTGCACCTATGCCAACGCCTTGCGCGGTATATCGCATGTAAAACCGTTGATGTATGTGGCTTTCGTGGCCTATTTCGTCATCTCGCTTCCGCTGGGTTATCTCTTCGGTATCACGTTCCGTTGGGGACTCTTGGGCATCTGGTCGGCCTTCCCTTTCGGTCTTACCATTGCCGGCGTGCTCTATTATTACTATTACCGCCGCTATCTGTGCCGCATTGTTCGCGGCAGCGGGGCTGCGTGATGGAGCATGCATGCCGAACAGGCGATGAATACGTAATAGCGGGGCATTATATATTAGAGAAGAAAAAATATAAAAAAGTGTCCGATTACCATGCTATGATAACCGGACTCCTACGTGTTTTGAATAATTAAATAAAAGGTTTGTCTTTTTCTTATATGTCTTTTTACTGGCCTCCGAGGCGCTCGAAAAAGACGATAACGTCTTCCCAAGTCTTGAAATCATCGCTACCGAATGTTATCGTAGTGCCCATAAACTCTTTACAGGGCGTGGCATCGATGAAGTAATCGCCATAAAGCAACCGGCGTTGGTTGCAGAAAATTACGCGGTCGTAGGCCGGTGCGCCGAGGATATTTTCCGTCCACGTTTGCGCCGCATCTATCATCGAGTGGTTGTTGGTGGGTGCCGGAACCACGATATATACATCGTATTTCTCTATCAGAAACTCATACGCCTTGTTTAAACTCGACTTCGGTTTGCCGTACGCATCGCGTAAAGTGTTGTCGTGTATGTAGACTATGGGACGCTCGCGGCCTTCCTGCCGGTCGTCTATCCAGCGGATAACGGGCATAACACTGTGGAAGAACGATTTATCCGTCAGGCGGTGTTCTCCGTGAAAGCGGATAGCATTGGGGTAATGTTCGCGAAACAAGTCGAACGTATGCACCACTTGGTCTTGATCGCCGAACAGTCCGTACACGCGATTTCGCTCTTCAGCGGTTACATGGGCAAAACATTGCTCCGTTATCTCCTTGTACTCTTTTACCAAGGCCTTGGTTACGATGAACTCCTGTATGCCGTCTTGCCGCAGATTTTGATACGTCTGTTTGCCCATCATACCGTGTTCGTGCATCGTTTCTCCCATTCTGAAAGCCGGATTAACGATAATTCTGTCGTAGCCGTAGAGCATTTCCGTGTACATTCCTCCCATCGAAGTGCCGATGATAAGGCTGGGACTTTGTTCGCTACACACACGGCGGAGCAGCGACATAGCCTCTTCGGGATGCAACGGCAGGTCGTAGGCAACGACCTTAGACTGCGGGAGCGTGTCTTGTATGCGCTTTACCGTTCCCGATTGCGCCGACGATCCGAAGCCGTGAACATATAGTATCGTCTTGCCCGACATGATGTCGGAATACTGCTTGATATACTGGTTTTCCATTGAAATCTTGCCGCTTGTGTGTTGCAAAGACGGTGCCAAACGAATACAAAGCAATGTGCTTCAATTCGTTGAGGTTCTGCCTGTCTTTTGCAAAGGTAACATATATAGCCGACAATACAAAATATTATGCGGCTTATTTAGCTGGTCTACGGCGGTTAGGCATGCCGAATAAGCCGCATAGAGCAATAGTCTGTTGGTTTTACACTTATGGTCTGTTAAAGAAAGGTGCCACGTATTCCGTTGCTTTGTTCTCTACAATCACTCGGTTCATGTTATATCTGATGGTTACGCGGTGCGTTGTATCGTCCATATCAAAGGCATCCATGCCCTGTTCCAAGGGGATGAAGGTAGGAATGAGCGCCTGTGTATAAGGAGCAGACAACGGTTTACCGGCCGCTTCTACCTCGCTTATCGGCAGTCGGATGCCGAGATCGGCCAGACGCCTGCCCTCTGCAATAAATATTTCCTGCCGCATCAGGTACGTTAGTTCGAGTGCGGAATCGACCGTGGTGCATGCCCTGACCATATCTTCCGTTACCGATGTGCCCGATACTGTGGGCACATTGATAAGGTTGGGGGCACGCCTGTCGAGCACAAGGCCCGTTCTATAGGCGTCATCCTTAGATGCTGCCACCACATAATCGGCACTGTTAGGGTAATGTTTGAAGCCTCCGTTGTATCTGCCCTCGAGCTGATCGTTCAGATTATGTTGTATCGGGCGCGTCTCGACCAAAGAGATAAGTCTCACCAATCGACTTTTAGCATCGCTCAATCGACTTTTAGCGAGGTCAGCCTCGGCAAGTATCAGGTAATTTTCTTCTGCCTTGGCGATGCAGATGGGCTTCTGGTCGGTGGAAATGAGCTGAAAATACTTGGGATCAAGGAAGTCTAAGCGCGGTAGGGGCTGATACATGGTGCCCCAGATGTCGTCTTGCATGGCGTTGGATATACCGTTATCGCCGTCGAATGTAACTTGTACGATGAAATTATCCGATAGATTGAGCGACGATTGTGCCTCTTCGATGGCTTTGTCTGCATCGCCCAAACGGTAATAGGAACGGGCCTTGAGCGTATGGATGAACGCCTTGTCGGTATCGCTTACAGCGTATTCGAGCGCTTTGTCGAGTGTTTGCAGCGCCAATTGCAACTGTTCATTCCATGTTTTCGGTTCGCCTCCTGTGGTTACGGGCAGCGCACGAAAGTTTTCTCCGGCAAGAATATACGAGTAAGCCTTGATATAATACAGCTTGAAAAGTTGCGGTCGGGTAGTGTTGGTATCGTGTTTCTGCACCTTGTCGATACCGTAATCGGCTGATTCGCGCAGGTTCCCCACGTAACGTTGCAGCGTAGCAATGTCGGGATCGGTATAGAGCAGCTGCGGAATATCGAACACCTTACTCTCGCGGGTGTAGTTGTTGAAGTAGTTGTCTGTCATGATTTCCGTGTGCAGACAGAAAGTGCCGACGGCTTGCGCGAACGACTTTTCGGTGCCGTTTACCCATGTTTCCATGGCATTGGGGGTATTTAAATAGGTGTCTTCGTCTACGTTAGGGTTGACAATTCCCTCGGGTTTCACGAGATCGCATGAGGACAACGAGACGCAGATACATGCTGCGAGGATGAAATTTATTATTTTCATTGTTTGTAAACTTTCGGTTAGAAATCAAATTTTAATGACATTACGTACTGTCGCGGTAAGGAATAAGTGGAATAGTTCAGCCCTCCGGCGGCGACAGCACCCTGCGAATGCGCTCCTGAAATGGTAGCTTCCGGATCTACGGAAGCCTTTGTAAGGCAGAAAGGATTATATACGTTGAGGCCTACTTGCAGACTTTTCACCGGAAAACGCTTGGAGTTGAAGGCATGGGTATAGTCTATACCGATGTTGCGCACCTTGAGAAAGTCGGCTTTCTCTACGAAATAGTTGGTGAAGTTGAGCCATGCTTTTTTCTGGTTCAGCCCTTTAAGTGCCGTCTCCGGTATGGCTGTGTCTTTTAAACCCTTCATGAAGCGGAACTGCCTGTCGAAAGAATGTACGTAAGAACCCGCCTGATAGTCGCCGCTTGCGTACAACTGCCATGCCTTGTAGCGTGCCTGAATGGAGAAATTGCCGTAGAACGTGGGGATTGTTGTGCCGAGGTCTTGCATACGGAGCACCTCTTTCAGCGTGCCGTCTTCGTTCAGTATGGCTTTATTTCCGCGCAGAAAACCTACCGGCTTGCCCTGTTCGACAACGTTTTGTATGGTGCTCGGGCCAAATCCTCCTATACTGAAAGGTAGCGTTCCGCCGGTACTGAGCACTTTGTTGCGGTTGGTATTGAACGATGCGCGGGCGCTCACGGTCCAGTCTTTCGTGCGGACGGGCGTGATACCTACTGTGATTTCCACTCCTTTGTTCTCTATGTCGCCGATATTGGCGAGATAGGAAGACGACTGTCCCGATGATGGTAATGTGGGTACACTGAAAAGTGCGCCCTTTGTACGGGCATAATAATAGGTGAAACCCAGCGAAACGAGGTTATTGAAGAATGAGCCTTCGAAACCTGCTTCGAACGAATGCTTCTTTTCGGGACCGAGGTCGGGGTTGCCGTATTTACCGAATACCGCTGCCTGTTTGCCTTGGAACGAGAGCACATCTATGGTCTTCTGGTATTCGAAGGGTGGAGGATAGCTGCCCGCTACGCCGTAATTGGCCAATAGGCGCAGATTGTCGATGATGCCCTTGCGTACAATAGGTTGCATGAAAGGTTCTTCTGTGAGTACATAAGATAAGCCTACCTTGGGGTAGAGCTGCCAGCCGACATTGTCGCCGAAGGCTGTATTGTAATCTATGCGCAGGCCCAAGTCGAGATAATAACGGTTCAGAAAGCCGACATTGTTCTGCGCATAGAACCCGTAGTTATGCAAATAGCTGAGCCATTCGTCGGCCGTTTGCTTGCCGGCCCCGCTCATTATCTGCGCTCCATCGCGCACGTTCATGCCGTTGTATATGGCTTGATGATCTCTTGTATTGAAGTATTGGAAGCCTGCTGTGAGGATATTACTCAGCCACTCCTTATAATAATACTTGTATTGTCCGTTCAGATCGATCGTCAGACCGAAGTAGTTGCGGTCGAAGTTGTTGATTCTTCCGGCGTCGGATGTTCCTTCGGGCTTCACCTGTGTATGGATGAGATAAGCGTTGGTAACAATCTCCTTGTTATTGTTTGCACGGTAGTCTACGCCCAGAGTACCTTTGAACGTAAGATTGTTCATGGGAGTGAAGAGCAGCATCTGTGATGTCTGGAAGCGTTTGATATTCTCTTTGTAGTTTTGAAGCGCCTCGGCTTTGTTGACAAAAGCTTTCATCTGATTGTACGAATAGTCGTCGGCTGCATCGATATCGGCACCGAAGTTCTTTCTTGAACCATCGGCTGCGGTGTATTTGAAATTGGTTGCAGCAGCGCCTTCTGTAAACCATAAGCCAGTGTAAAAGCCTTGGTTTCCGTTACGGCTGCGGCGGAAATCTTCAATAACCATGCCGAATGAATTTTGATACTCCAGCATCTTGTTGATGCGCATGTGGGAGCCGAAGCGCAAGTCGTACTTTTTGTTCTCGTTCGCATTATGGATAACAATGCCCGTATTGTTGCTCATACTGGCGCCAAAACTGTAACCGAACTTCTCGTTACCGCCGTCGAAACCGATGCGGTAGCGCTGTTCGAAACCGGTTTGATTGAGCAAATCTTTGGTTCTGCGGAAGTGATAAAACTGCGTAGTGGCCACATCAATACCCAATTGTGTGCTGAACGATGCGTGAAAACCGCCCGTGCCGCCTTTTTTGGTGAATATTTGGATGACGCCGTTTGCAGCATCGGAACCGTAGAGAGTAGTCGCCGCACCACCCGTTACGTACTCTATATGATCGATATTCTCGAGAGGAATATCGCTGATAGAGCCCGACGCAGCCGTTTCGCCCATAGGCATGTCGCCCAGAGTGTGAGGATTTGCACCGTATCCGTTTTTGGAATAGTTAAGGATGGAGCCCGTGTTGAGGTTGTCAACCCTTACGCCATCTATGTAGATGACGGGTGTAGAATTAGAGAAAGCCGACGACAACCCGCGGGATTTAATGATGGATGTTGTTCCCGGTTGTCCGCCCGAAAGTGTGATCTGTACGTTCGGGAGTGCCGTCTGCAGCATCTGATCGATACGATAAGAAGGCATCTTCTGCAGTTCCTTGGCAGAAATCTTTGTGATGTTCGATGACAATCGTCTTCTTTGAATGGCACTTCCCTGCCCCGTAACAACCACTTCGTCGAGGTTGAAACTATCGAGTTCCATGCTTAGACCGTTTGGCTTTTCAAGGCGGATACTCTTTTCTTTCGTTTTTGTAAGTGTGCTTTTTGCGATAACGTCATGGCCTTTTCCTAATCCGGACATAGCCAATGATGCACATGGCACGATGCACATGCAGCAAAATAATTTGATTTTCATGTTTATAACAATCTTTTTACCCCCATTGGGGCAATTAATATAAGTGAATAATTACCGTTAATGTTCTCTTTTTGCGGGGCAAATGTAGGTATTTAAAATGGAACCGCCAAATAAAGTTCGGTGTTTTTCATTGTGTTCGGCAGTAGCAAAAACTCCCCTCCCATTTATGGGAGAGGAGTATATTCTTCATCGGTTTGCAGGATTATTTGCCCAATGCTTCCTTGATTTCGCTATTCAGTTTCTCGATTCTATCTTTCAGATCACCCGACAGCTTGTCGCCCCATGCTTTCAACTTCTTTAGGTTGAGCGAAAGTATGATAGATGCTATGCCTGTAAAGATGAACGCCAACCCCGTAAGCACCACCAGCCATACACCCGTAAATACGGGCCATGCAAGGAGTACGAACGAAACAATAATGCCCAATACGCTCGCGATAGCCAGATTGCCCCAATTTAGTACGCCCGCCTCTTTTACCTCGAAAGCGAAGCCAAGCAGTTCGAATGAGCGGAAAAGCAGCATGAATCCTACCACAAATGGCAGCACTTCCATTGATACTACAGGGTGGATGAGCAGATAAAAACCCATCAAAAGTGAAACAAGGCCCCCTACAAAATACCATCCCCAGCTGCGCAACGACTTACGGTTGTCGATGGAAAAGAACATGTCGGACAGTCCCCATACCAGAAACGACAGGGCGAACAGCAGCGCAAGTGTAAGATATGTTTCCGCAGGCGAGACAAATACGTAAAGTCCGCAGATGATGAACAACACTCCCAAAATCAGCGGGAAGTACCAATGTTTTACGGTTTTCGTAAATGATTTAAGTAAATACTCCATAATGAAAATTATTATAAGGTGATTGATAGAAGCGAATATACAACAAATTTTATGCAGTCTGTCTCCGCAGACCGATATTTTAACTTTTGTTGCATTTCGCAGGGTTGTTAATATTGGAGAGTTGTTGGATATTCACATTCTTATGTTGTTAGCAAGAGATTTAAAGGTAAGCAAGAAAACAAAGTACTATTTTTGTCTTTTCTATAAATCTTCAGGAAGAAAAGATATTTTCATCGCGAAGAATTTTTATTTTCTTCGCGATAAAAAATTATTTTGTTCGCCAAGAAAAATTTACTATCTTTGTTGCAAAGATAATTGTTTGATTACTAAATAATTAAAGGTATGGCAAAATTAAAGTACAAACTGGTGAAGCGCAAGCTCAACATTGGTGCGCAGAAAGGCAAGGAGGTTTATATTGCACAGCCTGTGAACCTCGGCAAAATCGGGTTCGAGGATTTTGTAAAAGAGATGTCTGACGGTTCGACGGTTGACGCGGCCGATGTGAAGGCTGTTCTGAGCCGGCTGCACACGGTGATTTCGCGGCTTACCGAGCGCGGTTTCTCTGTGGAGTGCGGCGAACTGGGCACGTTCCGCGCCTCGTTCGGCAGCAAGTCGGTGGAGAACGCCAAGTCGTTCAATGTGTCGGACATCCGACCGGCCAAAATCATCTTCACGCCCAAGCCTGCTTTCAAGAATTCGCTCCGCTCGGTCGGGTTCGAGGAGTTCACGCCCAACGCATAGAGGGGAGCGCCGTTTCTTGTTCTCCGCCTATTGTTTTCTTATCGATACGGGGAACATGCGAAATCGGCCATCGTTTTTGGGTGCGGCCGGCGGCAGAGGCTGCACCGTAGGGCGGGGCTACCGGATGAAGAGGAGTTCGCGATATTTGGGAAGTGTCCAGAGTTCGTCGGCCACGAGGAGTTCGAGCTTGTCTATCTGGTAGCGTATTTCTTTCATCTTGGGCTCCACTGTGTCGTGGTAGGCGATGGCCTTGGCGCGCTCGTGGCTGATTTTGTTGGCCACCTTGCGTGCGTCGACGAGTTCTTCTACGCCGGTTTCTATGGTTTGCGTGCGGCGGGCGATTTCTTTGATGATTTTTACGTTGCGTGCGGTGAGGCGGGCGGCTTCGGCTTGGTCGAAGATGGCATACATGTTCTGCACGTTTTTGGCAAGCCGGCTCTGGTAATGGGTGGCCACGGGGATGATGTGGTTCATGGAGAGGTCGCCCATGACGCGGGCTTCGATCTGTATTTTCTTGGTGTAGGTTTCCCATTTTACTTCGTTGCGGGCCTCGAGCTCGTTGCGGTGCATGATGTTGGTGGTTTCGAACATTCTTACACTGTCGGCGTCGAGATAGCGGTCGAAGACGAGGGGGCAGCTGGTTTCGCAGTCTAAGCCGCGGCGGCGGGCTTCCTTGATCCATTCGTCGGAGTATCCGTTGCCGTCGAAATGGATGGGTTTGCAGGTTTTTATGTCTTCGCGCACGATGTCGATGATGGCCGACACTTTGTCTTCTCCCTTCTTTATCAGGGCGTCTACGCGTTTCTTGAAGTCGGTGAGCGCTTCGGCAACGGCGGCGTTGAGCACAATGATGGCCGATGCGCAGTTGGCCTCGGAGCCTACGGCGCGAAATTCGAAGCGGTTGCCGGTAAAGGCGAAAGGCGAGGTGCGGTTACGGTCGGTGTTGTCGATCATAAGTTCGGGAATTTGCGGGATATCGAGCTGCATTCCTTTTTTGCCCTGCAATACGAAGAGGTCGGCCTTGTGGCTGTTCTCGATATGCTCGAGCAGATCGCTCAGATGCTTACCGAGAAAGGCTGAGATGATGGCGGGAGGCGCCTCGTTGGCCCCGAGCCGGTGAGCATTGGTGGCACTCATGATGGAGGCTTTGAGCAGGCCGTTGTGGCGATACACACCCATCAGCGTTTCTACGATGAAGACCACAAAACGCAGGTTGTCTTCGGCGGTTTTGCCGGCACCGTGGAGCAGGATGCCCGTGTCGGTGGAGAGCGACCAGTTGTTGTGCTTTCCGGAACCGTTGACACCAGCGAAAGGTTTCTCGTGGAGCAGCACTCGGAAGCCATGTTTGCGGGCAACACGTTTCATGAGCGACATGAGGAGCATGTTATGGTCTACGGCAAGGTTGCATTCTTCGAAGATGGGGGCCAGCTCGAACTGGTTGGGAGCCACCTCGTTGTGCCTTGTCTTGCAGGGTATACCGAGTTCGAGCGCCTGCACTTCAAGGTCTTTCATGAACGCCTGTACGCGGTCGGGGATGGTGCCGAAGTAATGGTCGTCCATTTGTTGGTTCTTTGCGGAATCGTGGCCCATCAGTGTGCGCCCCGTCAGCATGAGGTCGGGGCGGGCCGAATAGAGACTCTCGTCTACGAGGAAGTATTCTTGTTCCCAGCCGAGATTGGTGGTAACTTTCTTTACGTCGGGATAAAAATAGCGGCATACCTCGGCAGCAGCCTTGCCCACGGCGTGGAGCGAGCGCAACAGAGGGGCTTTGTAATCGAGCGCCTCGCCGGTGTATGAAATGAAGATGGTGGGGATGCAGAGCGTATCGTCGATGATGAACACGGGCGAAGTGGGATCCCATGCCGAGTAGCCGCGGGCCTCGAAGGTGTTGCGTATGCCTCCGCTGGGAAAAGAACTGGCATCGGGTTCCTGTTGTACGAGCAGCTTGCCCGAGAACTCTTCTATCATACCGCCCTTGCCGTCGTGCTCTACGAAGGCATCATGCTTCTCGGCGGTGCCTTCGGTGAGCGGTTGAAACCAGTGTGTGTAGTGGGTGACGCCGTTTTCTTCGGCCCAGCGTTTCATTCCCTCGGCCACCGCGTCGGCTATGGAGCGGTCGAGTCGGGCGCCGTTGTCTATCACATCGGTGAGCTTTTCATATACTCCGACGGGCAGATACTTGTACATCTTGGCGCGGTTGAATACGTACTTGCCGAAATATTCCGACGGTCTTTCGCTCGGTGCCGTTATCTCGAGCGGTTTTTTTCTGAATGCTTCGGCCACTACTTCAAATCTTAGGTTTGCCATTGTTTTGGGTTCTTTTATCGTTAACGTGTTATTGTTCTTCTCCTTGCGGTTACGCCTTGCGCGGCTGTGCACCATGCCTGCGGGCGGCTCCTTTGCAAAATTACAACATTTCGGCAACAGATGAGCCGTTGCGGGCAGATTTTTTATTCCGCATATCGGTATGGCCGGCAAATTGCAGGTGGTATGCCTGTCGGCGACAGACATATCGCATAGTGCCGGTAGACGGCACGCTTAACGGGGATAGACTGCATGTCTATGAGCTCCGTTCGAGCCCCTTGCGGCGGCATATCCACAGTTCTATGCTGTTGATGCAGTTCTGCCAAAGAATGTAACAGCCCGGACCTACCGACGATAGCGGGTTCAGATATGTGTAGGCTATCCAGATGGCGAAGGCCGTATTCTTTTGCCCTAACGCCTGTCCGGCATTGATCGTGCTGTCGAAGTAGCGCCCTATACGGCGGCCTACGGCGAACTGCATGATGCACAGCAGCAGGCTCAACACGGCGATGACGATGAGAAAAGCGGCGGTGGTGTCGGCATGTACGATGTTTCTCACCGTGGCCCCTGTGACCAGCACGAGCGAACAACCCCACAAATAGTATGAAAGGTCTTTCACTCCTACTACCCAACGATGGAAACGCTTCATGCAGTGTTTCACGATGAACGCCAGCAGCATGGGCGCCAGCAGCACCACAGCCACCTCGTAGAGTATGCTCATGAAGGCGCTTATGAAGCTGATGTCGGCCGCTTTGTCTATCATCGGGAAGCAGATGGGAATAAAGATAGCGGTGATAAAGTTAGAAATGAAAGTGTAAGTAGTCATCTCTTCGAGGTTTCCACCGAGCTTCTGTGTCACCACGGCGGCGGCCGAAGCACAGGGAGAGATGATGCATGTGAGCATTGCTTCGGCAAGTATGAGACTTTGCCCCTGCATGTTGAACCCCAGTATGAGGGCTGTAAGAATTACGATGAACAGCACTTGGAACACTCCAGCCCACAGATGCCAGCGCACAGGGATCAGTCTGCGAAAGTCGACCTTGCAGAACGTGACGAACAGCACCAAGAACATAAACAGCGGAAGGATGGCGTCGAGGATGGGAGACAATGCGCTCGCCGCCCCTGCAAGCGCCGGTGTGCCGGCAAAGACGAGGTAAACTATGGCGCCCGTAGCCATAGACAACGGCAACGTCCAGTTCTTGATCAGGCGGGAGATGCTCATGGCGGCGGGGTTAGGAGTTACCCACAACGTCGTTGAAATGGTCTAATGCCCATTCCACAAGGGCATTCACGGGAGGCATGAGGCTCTTCCCTGTGTCGGTAAGACTATATTCCACACGGGGCGGAACCTCGGGATATTGCCGGCGGTTGACCAGATGATTGCGCTCAAGGTTCTTCAACGTTTGCGACAACATCTTCTGCGAGCAGTCGGGTATCCTGCGTTTAAGGTCGCTGAACCGCAGAATACCGGTCTTACTCTCATGTATTCCCATCAATACAAGCATCGACCATTTGTCGCTGAAACGCCCTAATACGTTGCGTACAGGGCATGCCCGAAAGTCTATACTCGTATCTGTAATCTGTTCCATATCTACACCTTATTATATTATAGGCACCGGTTTGCGGCACCGTCTTTTAGAGTTGTTGACAGCAAAAGTAGCATTTTTGAACTTAGTTACCAATAGATACCATGTTAATCTGCGTTAAACTTCTTTTCAAGGAATGCTCTTTTCAAGGCAAATCCTACCGTTCGGTAACTATGTAACCTACCGGTTCGTTCTTGCAGAAGTTATGTTTTTGTACTATCTTTGTACTCGACAAAAGGAATAAACAACAAACATAAAAAGAAAGGAAACAAGTTATGAAGAATGTAGTTCTAATAGGTGCCACCGGTTTTGTGGGTTCTGCGGTGCTCAATGAGTTGCTTGAACGCGGACATCAGGTAACGGCTGTAGTTCGCAACGTGGCTAAATTGCCGAAACACGAACATCTGATTGCTGTAGAAGCCGATGTGGCCGACGTGGATAGAATTGCCGATATCGCCCGCGGTAAAGATGCTATTATCAGCGCATACCATCCGGGATGGACTAATCCGGATATTGCTCATTTGATTAAAACCAATTCACCGAAGATTGTAGAGGCTGCCAAAAAGAGCGGAGTAGGGCGTCTGCTGATGGTCGGGGGTGCAGGAGTATTATTCGTAAAGCCGGGGCTTCGCGTTGTTGACTCGGGTGCCATTCCTCAAGAAATTATGAGTACGGTGCGCACACTTGGCGACTTTTATCTGAATATCCTTGCCAAAGAAGACGGAATAGACTGGGCTTTCTTTGCACCGGCTGGCGAGTTCGATACCGACGGAAAGCGTACAGGATCATATCGCCTCGGCAAAGAAGACTTGATAGTCGATACCAACGGTAAGAGTCATATATCGGTTCAAGACTATGCCAAAGCTATGGTCGACGAATTAGAAGTACCGGTCCATCACAAAGAATTGTTTACTATCGGCTATTAAACCGGCTTGTTCTTGGATGAAGAGCGGAAGAAAAATAAAGAATATTTGATATCCGTACTGTAAAGACATACAGTAAAAAAGAATGCTGCATCGGTGTTCCGCGGTTGACGGGCGCACGATGCAGCATTTTTTGCGGGTGCTTATTTGGCACTTCCCTGCTTGGCTACGGCCTCTTGTTTGCGGCGGATTTCATCCTGATCGCCGAGGTAATAGTCTTTTACAAGGTTCAGGTTATCGTCGAATTCGAATACGTAAGGCGTGGCAGTAGGTATGTTCAGTGCCACTATATCTTTATCCGAGATACCTTTCAGGTGCTTCACGATGCCACGGAGACTGTTTCCGTGAGCGGTAACGATAATGCTATCGTACTCTTTAAGGCTGGGGAATATCTCACATTCCCAATAAGGCATCACGCGAGCGATGGCATCTTTCAGCGATTCAGTGCGCGGAATGTAGGCGTCGGGCACCTGTGCATAGCGCTTATCTCGCGTTGCACTGTTGGGATCGGCATCGTCTAACGGGTTCGGAGCAACGTCGAAGCTGCGACGCCAGATAAGAACTTGCTCATCACCGAACTTGGCTGCCGTCTCACTTTTATTCAAACCTTGCAGATTTCCGTAATGCTTTTCGTTCAAACGCCACGACTTTTTAACCGGTATCCAGTCTAAGTCCATGCTGTCGAGCACGCCGTTGAGCGTCTTGATGGCGCGTTTCAGGTATGATGTGTAGGCTATCTGGAAGGTAAAGCCCTGCTCTTTGAGCAACTTGCCTGCATTGCTTGCTTCCTCTACACCCTTATCACTCAGGTCTACATTCGTCCAACCTGTAAAACGATTTTCTTTGTTCCACTGGCTTTCACCGTGACGTACCAATACGATTCTTTTCATGTTTAATTTGCGTTTAAAATATATCTGTCTGCAAAGGTAATCATTTTTTGAGAACTTGCAACGTATTTTTGTTTCATTTACACGATATGGATATCCCGAACAGATATGCGGTCTGTGGCGGATAGGTGTATGTTTTTATTATGCTGCTGGACTGTTCTCAACTTTTTTGATTATCTTTGTAACCGCTATGAACAAGAACAATATCTATTTAAAATCCAAGCCTCGTTACGAGATATTGGACGGCCTTCGCGGCGTTGCTGCAATGCTTGTCGTTGTATTTCATATCTTCGAAGGCTACGCTTCGGGCATTGAAGAGTACGTAGTGAACCACGGTTATCTGGCTGTAGATTTCTTTTTCGTCCTTTCGGGCTTTGTTGTAGGCTACGCATACGACGACCGTTGGGGCAGCATGTCGGTGTGGAATTTCTGCAAGAGGCGCCTTGTACGCCTGCATCCCATGGTAATTTTCGGGATGACGTTGGGGCTCTTCTGCTTCTATTTCGGTGCGGGAGACAAGTTTCCACTTATCTCTGAGACGCCTTGGTACACGGTGTTGCTGATGTATGTTTTGGGGTGTTTGATGATACCCGCCGCACCTTCTATGGATATACGCGGATGGGGAGAGACATACAGCCTCGACGGGCCGGCATGGTCGCTGATGTATGAGTATGTTGCGAACTTGCTCTACGCCCTGTTCATACGCCGTTTGTCGAAGATAGGCCTTGCGGTTTGCGTGGCTTTCTTTGCCTTTCTTACGGTTAATTTATGTCTGAATATCGATGTTTTCGGTATTCTGAAGCCTCACGATTGGGCTGCCTATACCGTGATTGGGGGCTGGGGACTCGATGGGGTGCATCTGTTTGTGGGCGCTACCCGTTTGCTCTATCCCTTTTTTATGGGCTTGTTGCTGGCACGAATGAATAGGCTAATCAGTTTGCGCGGCGGCTTTTGGTGGTGTGCAGGCCTCGTTTCGCTGCTCTTGGCGATACCTCATGTAGGTACAGGCGATACGTCTTGGCTGAACGGACTGTACGAATGTTTCTGCATTTTGGCGATGTTCCCGCTGATAGTGGCCATTGGAGCGGGCAGTAACATTACGGATAAGCGCACTGCAAAGGCTTGTAAGCTGCTCGGAGAAATCTCCTATCCGCTTTACATCATCCATTATCCGTTGATCTATCTGCAGCTGTCGTGGCTTCAGGAGCACGAGAATGCTCCGTTGGGGCAACACATAATAATCGGTGTAGGAGTGTTTGTCGTATCCGTGTCTATAGCCTATGCGGCCTACAAGCTGTACGATGTTCCCGTACGCGAGTGGCTCAAGAACAGATTGTTTGTCGTTTCGAAGAAGAACGGAGAGCAGGTTCAGCCGTAATTTGCTGAATATATGCGTGCGATATGGCGTACCGAAGCCTTTCGAATGCGATAAGACGAGGTGATAAACATAATTAAGAACTGTTATATTTTTTATCTTAACGACTTGAAAACTATCTGAAAAGATAGGTTCCCCCTTTGGTCTGTCGGGAATAATGCCGTACATTTGTCGTAACCAAAAGGATAAATGTTATGGTACAAAGAAGATTTCAGGACATCAAGGCGTATATCGTAAACGTGACGGAGTTGATATGGAATTACATTACCTACCGCGACAGTTTCCCCAAGGGCGTGAAGCTGGCAGTGTTGCCCGGTATCAACGAAACCGTTATCGATATGCCCGACAATTGCAACGGGTGCGAGTTTTACGATTTGAATATGTTTATTATGAAAGATAGCAGCGGTTTTTCGAAGCCTTCCATGAAGGCTATCAGACGGATGGCGCAGCGTTATTTCGGCACAGAGTAATAAAGGTATGACCGACGGCTGTCCCGCGGGGCGCGGCCATCGGTCATATCTAATAAAGACAGTGCAAGCCGAAAACAATGAAACTTGTTTCGTATTGTTGAGGTGCAGCCTGCCTTATTCAAGCTCAATTCGTGTTTCTCCGGCAGGTGTATCTTGAATGTACGCCTGTCGGTTATTTGTTTTTAAGGCTATTGATCCATGTGGCAATATCGGCAAGCACTTCGGGCGCCACGGTTTCATCTATGGTGGCGTACTCCTGCATGTTGCCTGTGGTGCAGTGCTGCTGCATGTGATTAAGCTCCGGATAGGCTTTAATCAGATTACGTTTGTCGGGTTTGAGCGCACTGCGGATAATGTTCAGATTATCCGTAGCGTTTACCTGCGTGTCTTTCTCGCCGTTGATAGCCATCACAGGGCATGCGGTTTTCTCGATAAAAACCTTAGGATCGAGAGCGATAAAAGCACGTATCCATACGTTACTGTCGGCCCATGGCGTGAGTCTTCCTACGATGTCGGGCGGCAAGGTGGTACCTTTCAGTATGTCGGCAATGGCTGCTTTGTCGTTCGGACATGGAGGATTGACCGCGAGATAGTCGTATATTCGCCCGAGACGAGCAATGTATTCTTTCGTTATCTCCTCGGGCGTGCCCTGTAAGAGCAACACGTCGTGATGTTGTTTCAGCAGAAGTTCCTTGCCTGTAACGGCCATTCCGGCAATGGATACGATAAAGTCGGCATCGCCATTGGCTGCAAGCATGAAAGCTATCGTGCCGCCCTCGCTGTGACCGAGCACGCCGATATTACCGAAACGGTGCAGGTTTTTCAGATACGTGAGGCCTGCACGGGCGTCTTCCATGAAATCTTTGGTGGTAGCATTTGTGGCATTTCCCGTAGACTTCCCGTACGAACGGTCGTCGTATCTGAGCGAGGCGATACCGTTGCGTGCCAAGTAATCGGCTATCACGAGAAACGGCTGGTGGCGGAAGAGCGTTTCGTTGCGGTCTTCGAGTCCGCTGCCCGTCACCATTAGCACTACGGGTGTTTTGCCCTTCTTGAAGCTGTTGGGCACGACGAGCGTACCGCTCAGCGTGGCCGGAGCCTGACTGTTGGTGAACGAAACCTCCTCTGTGGTGTAGGGAAACGGTGGCTTCGGTGTCTGCGGACGCACTTTGTCGGCCTCCTTTCTGTGCAGGTTGAGTTTGAAAGAACGCCCCATTTGAGTGAACGTTCCTACGATGGAATCGCCTTGCAGTCGCCCTGCGTAACGGCTTCCTATTGCGTTTACCGCCACATCTACACTATCATTGCTTAGCAAGTTGCACGTGGTAGGGATATCGAATGCGGCCTGATCGGGGCTGCTCATGGTGCTCTTCTCCTTGTCGAAGTGCCATTCGATCGATAGTTTCATGGCGCCTGCGTCTAATATTCCTTTCCAGTCGCCTTGCAATTCCTGTGCATCGGCGATGCTGCATGCGGCCCAGAGCAGCATCGGCAGCAGTATCTTTCGGTAGTTTTTCATAAAGATATTTTTCTTATGTTGCGGGGGTAAAGGTACGAATTTATTTCTTTATAGGCAGAACTAAGGTTATATTTTTCATGTATATGCACACGCGAACATTAATGTTTTATGGCAGAAAATCGGGCGGAGCAGGGGGATGTGTTTCTTACACCTATGGGCTATGCGCGTTAGATATACCATCTGCCTGCCTTAGACGGCATATCTGTAAGGAGTATGTGCTGCACGCGGTTGGCAAAGGGGTACGAAAAATCGCAGAAATCCTGCGAGACTTCTGCGATTGTTGTTATCATGTAGCGATGAAATTCGCGCTATTGCATGAGGCCGAAAAAGCGTAGCACGTCGTTCAGATTGGCTATAATCATGAGCAATATCAGTATGCCGAAGCCGGCATATTCGGCACGTATCATGAACGTTTCGCTCGGTTTGCGCCGCGTAACCATCTCATAAAGCAAGAAAAGTACATGGCCTCCGTCGAGTGCAGGTATGGGCAAGATGTTCATGAAGGCAAGGATAATGCTCAAAAATGCCGTCATCAGCCAGAACATGTGCCAATCCCATGTGGGCGGGAAGAGGCTTCCGATGGAGCCGAACCCGCCGAGCGACTTGGCTCCGTCGGCCGTAAACACGTAACGAAGGTCGCTTACGTAACCGCCAAGTACGTTGATCCCGTATTTGATACCTGCGGGAAAGCTCTCGAAGAAGCCATAGCTAACGGTGATAGGCTTATAGTAATCGGCAAGATTAGACTTGTCTACGCCGAGCTTCAGGTCGGGTGTGAGCGCGAAATATGCCCTGTATATCGCCTTGTTATCGCCTTTGTGCACGAATAGAAGGCTGGTTTGTCGTATCTTCATGCTGTCTTCGTGCGTCTTGGCAGCCGTCATCTGGTCTTTCAGCCGGCTCATCTCGTCGGAAAATTCGTTCCATGTACTCATCTTCTTTCCGTTGAACGCGATAATTCGGTCGCCCTTCTTCATACCGATACGCGCGGCAGGTGTGCCCGCTGCAACGCTGTCTATGTCGGCCGGAATATACGGACTGGCGAACACAGGCGTGGTCTTCAGCATGCCCAAAAGGTTCAGATTGCCCGGCATGTCGATGCTTACAGTCTTGCCGTTGCGCAGCACTCGCGCCTGTTTGGCAGTGCTCAAGTCGCGGTACACATCGGCATTAAGGCCTCTGAAGTCGCCCTTATCGGTACCTAAGAGAATGTCGTGATCTTGAAATCCGATGGCCTTAGCCTCGCTGTTGAACCGCATTCCCATCGACATATCTTTCATGGGAATGTATTCTTCGCCCCAGTGAAAGAGCACCATCGAATAAATTAAGAGGGCTAAAAGGAAATTCACGAGCACTCCGCCTATCATGATAAGCAGCCTTTGCCATGTGGGATGCGACCGAAACTCCCATGGCTGTGCGGGCTTTTTCATCTGTTCGGTGTCGAAACTCTCGTCGATCATGCCCGATATCTTACAGTAACCGCCCAGCGGGAGCCACCCCATACCGTAGGTAGTGTTACTGTTTTTTGGTTTGAAACTGAACAAACTTCCGTTCCATTTGCCTATTCCGGCATCGAAAAAGATAAAGAATTTCTCTACTCTTACGCCGAAGAGTTTGGCGAAAAACATATGTCCGCCCTCGTGGAGCAGTACCAAAAGCGAAATTGCCAGTATAAACTGTAGCAATCGGATCAAAAATATTTCCATGTTGTTTGATGGGATTAAGAGTGGAGAAACGACAAAGAACGCCGGTTCTTCGGTTCGTTTCTTCCGTAAATTACTTGTTCATTAATTCTGTAGCTATGCGCCGTGCTTCCGCATCGGTCTGTATGTAAGTGTCGTAGTCGGTACTCCTGTCGAACGTAGCCCGCTGCATTGTTTGTTCTATAACGTCGCCCATGCCGAGAAAAGAGCACTTCCCGTGGCGGAAACCTTCGTTTACAATCTCGTTGGCAGCATTGACTATGCAGGGCATGTTGCCCCCCTGTCGGATAGATTCGAAGGCAAGAGCGAGGCATTTGAACTTGTTTAAGTCGGGTTCGAAGAACTCCAACGGCTGCTTGAACAGGTCTAAACGATCGCTGTTCAGTGGGAGTCGTTTCGGAAAAGAGAACGCATATTGTATCGGGAGGCGCATATCAGGCACGCCGAGTTGTGCCTTTACGGCTCCATCAGTAAACTGAACGGCGCTGTGAACGATGCTTTGAGGGTGCACAAGTACCTGTATTTTCTCTGATGGAACGCCGAAGAGCCACTTCGCTTCGATTACTTCAAAGCCTTTGTTCATCATGGATGCCGAGTCTATAGTAATCTTCGAGCCCATTTCCCACGTAGGATGTTTGAGGGCATCTGCCGCGGTTACGGTTTTCATTTGTTCCAAAGAATGGTTGCGGAATGGCCCTCCGGAGGCGGTGAGCAGTATCTTTTCGATTGTATTATCGCCCTCTCCGACGATCGATTGGAATATTGCACTGTGCTCAGAGTCTACGGGCAGTATCGGTGCATGGTATTCCTGCGCCAAGGAACAGATAAGTTCGCCGGCCACAACCAGTGTTTCTTTGTTGGCAAGACATATCTTCTTACGGGCTTTGATGGCATGTATAGTGGGCGAAAGTCCCGCAAAACCGACCATAGCAGTAAGCACCATGTCTATCGGACCGGCCTCTACAATCTGGTCGAGTGCCTCTTTACCGGCGTATATCTTAATATCTGTGAGGTCTTCGAGCAACGTGCAAAGCTCCTTGTAGTGCGCTTCGTTGGCGATAACCACGGCAGCTGGCCGGAATTTGCGTGCCTGCTTTGCGAGCTCTTTCACGCGGTTGTTGGCCGTAAGGCAATAGACTTCGTAAAGATCAGGGTGCTGATCGATGACGTCGAGTGCCTGCGTACCGATCGAACCGGTAGAGCCTAAGATACATATCTGTTGTTTCATTTTATTCTAAGTCTAAGATGCCGTCCGGCAGTTTCATTCTTATTTCCCGCTTATCCGTATCGATTTCTTCTATAAAATCCTCGTTGGCGGGGATGAGGACCGTGCGTCCGTCGGCGATGTTTACCTCGAAGAGAACATTTAGAGTGGTATCATCTACGCGACAGACAGTACCTATAGGCTTGTCAGATATGGCATCTATGAGCCTTAGACCGTGCATCTGTGCCCATGATACGGTACTTCTATCAGCATCGGCCTGTGCTCTTGGGAAATACACATCGTGCCCCGTGAGCTCTTTGGCCTGCTCTTGAGTGTCGATATCGCAAAATTTTATGAATGCTGTTTCGTTGCTGCGAAACCGGTATTCCTCCATATAGAACGGTATCAGGATACCTTCAATTTCGATAATAAGATATTCTGCGTTCGTTCGGTCGAACGCATCGTCGTTGAATATGAAACTGATTTCTCCCTTCACCCCGTGGGGTTTGCCCAGTTTCCCTATCTTGTAAACGTCTTCTTGTTTAATCATTCACGCGTTTGATTTTCGCTCCAAGGGCGTTGAGTCGCTTTTCGATGTCTTCATATCCGCGGTCTATCTGCGCTATATTGGCAATGCGGCTGGTTCCGTTGGCACTCAAAGCGGCGATAAGCAGTGCAATTCCGGCACGTATATCGGGACTTGTCATGTGCCCGGCGTGCAGTCTGAGCTTATGATCATGGCCTACTACCACCGCTCGATGCGGATCGCAAAGGATGATTTGTGCCCCCATATCGATGAGTTTATCTACGAAGAACAGCCTACTTTCGAACATCTTCTGGTGGAAGAGGACGCTTCCGCGGGCTTGGGTGGCCACTACAAGCAACACAGACAGTAGGTCTGGCGTGAGTCCGGGCCACGGAGCATCCGCCAAGGTCATGATGGTACCGTCGATAAACGATTCGATTTGGTAGTGCGGTTGGTGCGGAATCCACAGGTCGTCGCCCTCTATATCGATCTTAACCCCAAGTTTTTTGAAGGCTTCAGGTATCATGCCGAGGTTTTTCACCGATACATCTTTAATCCTGATACCATTGCCTGTCATGGCTGCCATGCCGATGAAAGAGCCCACTTCTATCATGTCGGGCAAAACAGAGTGCCTTGCTCCGTGCAGTTCTTTTACCCCTTCGATGGTCAACAGATTGGATGCAATGCCGCTGATGTTGGCACCCATCGCGTTCAGAAGTCGACACAGTTGCTGTATATAGGGTTCGCAAGCCGCGTTGTATATCGTTGTGGTGCCCTTGGCAAGCACGGCCGCCATAATTATATTGGCCGTTCCTGTGACCGAGGCCTCATCGATAAGCATGTAACATCCTTTGAGTTGCTTGGCTTCAATATGGTAAATGTTGCGTTCTTCGTTACGAATAAACTTGGCGCCCAGCCTTTTAAAGCCGAGAAAGTGGGTGTCTAAGCGGCGTCTACCTATCTTATCGCCGCCCGGTTTGGCAATGGTAGCCTTGCCGAAACGGCCGAGTAACGGGCCTATCATCAGCACACTGCCTCGCAATGACGAGCATTTTTTAACGAAATCGTCGCTTTGTAAGTAGTCTAAATGCAGATTATCCGCTTGGAAAGTGTAGTTGTTACGCGAATTGCGTGTAACCTTTACACCTGTTTCTTGCAGCAGTTTAATGAGGTTGTTTACGTCTAAAATGTCGGGAATGTTATCGATCGTCACCTCTTCCTGCGTCAACAACGACGCACAGATAACCTCCAGAGCCTCGTTCTTAGCACCTTGCGGGGTGATCGTACCGCTTAAATAGTGCCCGCCTTCTATAATAAAAGACTCCATAGGCGCTTATTTCTTCTTGCGTTTCTTCTCGGTTTCTTTCACATTTACCTTATCAAATTGAAAGGTATCGAGGTCTAATTGCACCTTTCCGTCGGTAAAACGTGCGAGATCGGAGGCCACTTTTTCATCGTCGGACGAGCCATGACTCCACTGTACAAGGTTGCGTTTCATCTGATTGGCGGTTACTCTGATGAGCTCGTCACGCTCTTCTCCCGCATCCATGTGCTTGAGTTGTTCGAAGAGTTCGAACAACATATTGCCGTAATGCCTTACGGGTATGTTCTGCATAGGGTACTTCAAAGGCTCCGGTTTCGTATCTATTTCCTTGGCTTGAGATACGTCATACGGGTAGTCTATATCCAATTTAAAGTCGCTCATAATGGCAAGATGATCCCATAGCTTTTGCATGTAATCTTCGTTCTCGCGGTTTTGAGGGAACATACGATCCATTATTTGCACGATTGCCTCGGCGCATTTCTGGCGTTCTTCGCGGTCTGTAAGCGCCACGGCATAGTCGACCATGTTTTGTATTTCGCGCCCGTATTCCGGCAAGATGAGCCTTTCGCGCTTGGTATTATAGTCTAATCCTTCTATCTTCATATCTATATTAGAGTAATTTCTTGGGTGTTTTGGCCACGAAGTCTTTCAGGTAAAACGGCACAAAGTATGCAACATCTTCGAATACACCTTGTGCCATGCGCTTTTCGGCCAATGGTAACATGTTCTTGGCCAGCGGTTCTATGTCTTTTATGAAGTGTGCATTCTTGTGACGAATGGTGCCGGTACACTTGTCGGCACCGTTGCCGAAGAAATAAACAGGATATTTATCGAGCAGTTCTTTATAAGAGGTGTCGTCTACGATGTCGGCATGTATCGGACGTATTTCTTTGAGCGAACGATCGAAGAACTGCGCATAAACTTCCATACGTCGTGCATCGAGCATCGGACAAAGCAGTGCATTGCCTTCTTCTCCGGTCATTTCATGCAGCAAAACGGGCACGCATAGCAACTCTAAAGTGGGCACCGCGATGAGTTTCACGTTGCGTCCGTAGCAGATACCCTTAGCCATACTTACGCCTATACGTAGGCCCGTGTACGATCCGGGGCCACAACTAACGGCCACGGCATCGAGGGGTATGGCATGATTATCGACGAACGAAAGAGCCTGATCGACGAATATACCGAGCTTAACAGCATGGTTCGGCCCGCTATGATCTTCTTCATTGAAGATACATTCGCCATCGTTACTTACGGCAACCGAGCACACATCCGTACTTGTTTCTATGTTCAATATGCACGACATAATACAAATATATACTAAATAAGGTGCAAATTTACGCTTTTTTTCCCGCAAATTGATTACTTTTGCATAAATTTAACTTGCAATATACGATGATACAATCAATGACAGGTTATGGCAAGGCGGTCGTAACTTATAAGGAGAAGAAGATTAATGTAGAGGTGAAATCATTGAATAGCAAGGCGCTTGACTTGTCTACACGTATTGCCCCGCTCTATCGGGAGAAGGAAATGGAGATGCGGCAGATGATAGCTAAGGCGCTCGAACGTGGGAAAGTAGACTTCTCTATATGGGTGGAAAAAGACGAATTCGTGGCTGCTACCCCCATCAATACGGCACTTGTAGACAATTACTACCGGCAGATAAAAAACATAGTTGCCGTTTCGGGCATACCCGAACCGCAAGACTGGTTTGCCACTTTGCTGCATCTGCCCGACGTAACCACACGTACCGAAGAAGAAACGCTTACCGAAGAAGAATGGAAAGCAGCGCGCCAAGCCATCGAAGAGGCCATTGCCAATCTTGTCGCTTTCCGCAAACAGGAAGGCGAGGCATTACATAAAAAGTTCACAGAGAAGATAGATAACATCGCTATATTGCTTTCCAGCATCGAAACTTACGAGAAATTGCGCGTCGAGAAGATACGTGCAAGGATCGTAGAGGGGCTGAATCAGCTCCCCGGAGTGGATTACGATAAGAATCGTTTGGAACAAGAACTGATCTATTATATAGAGAAATTAGACATTAGCGAGGAGAAACAACGCCTTTCGAACCACCTGAAATATTTCACGGAGACAATGAACGAGGCCCGTCCCAATGGCAAGAAGCTGGGCTTCATCGCACAAGAAATGGGGCGAGAAATCAACACTACCGGCTCTAAAAGTAACCTTGCAGAGATGCAGAACATCGTTGTAAAGATGAAAGACGAACTGGAACAGATCAAAGAACAGGTGCTGAATGTGCTGTAGGTACCTCCCCCTTCCCCTCCGAAGGAGGGGTGTGCCTTACGGGGGATGGGCATATAGGGTTGAAAGCTATTGCTTTTATTTTTAATTTTACGAATGCCTGATAATAATAATAAATTTAATTATGAAACTTCTCCTGCCATTTCGTATGGAATATTACGTAGGAATGCCAGAAGTAATCGGCGTTATTCCACGCAAGCAGAGAGCATATTGTGGCAATGTTTGCGTGGTAAAGCCTTGGGATATCGTTTTCGCAGACAACATCTTATTGGCGAATATATCCCCGACTTTGTCTGTCTATCGAAGAAACTTGTCGTAGAAATCGACGGTAGATATCATTTTATCGGCACTCAACCGTTGAGAGATGAGGAACGCACGCATTATCTTGAAACGCAAGGTTTTCGCGTTATCCGGTTTACCAATGAAGAAGTGGTGGCAAATATTGATTATGTACTTTCAAAAATCAGAGAAACTATGAACGAAGAATATCCTATATATGGTAACAAAAAAGAAGCTTTAACCCCGTTAGGCCCCCCCCTCCTTTGGAGGGGAAGGGGGAGGTTAATCATCTTTTCCGCCCCGTCCGGCACAGGAAAGAGCACCATCATCAATTGGCTGATGGCAGAACATCCGGAACTGAACCTTGCGTTTTCCATCTCTTGTACCAGCAGACAACCGCGCGGAATGGAGAAAGACGGGGTTGAGTACTTCTTTGTATCGCCCGAAGAGTTTCGGCGTAGGATCGCTAACGATGAGTTCTTGGAGTACGAGGAGGTATATCGCGACCGCTTCTACGGTACGTTGAAGGCGCAAGTAGACCACCAGTTGGAGGCCGGACAGAACGTTGTGTTCGACTTAGACGTAAAGGGCGGGTGCAACGTGAAGAAATTCTATGGCGATAGGGCATTGAGTATATTCATACAACCGCCGTCGGTCGAAGAACTCAGACGGCGGCTCGAAGGGCGTGCCACCGATGCTCCGGAGGTGATAGACGACCGTATCGCCCGTGCTTCTTATGAGCTTTCGTTCGCTCGGAAGTTCGATAAAATCGTGATAAACGATGATCTTGAGCAAGCCAAACGCGATACATTGGCGCTTGTCGAGGCATTCCTGAACGCCGAAAAAGATAAATCATAAACAAACAAAAGCAGCGTATGTCGAAACGGGTGGGCATATACGGCGGTTCTTTCAACCCCATTCATAACGGTCACATCGCCTTGGCGAAGCAGTTGCTCCGTGCGTGCAGGCTCGACGAAGTGTGGTTCGTGGTGTCTCCGCAGAACCCTTTTAAGCAATCGTCCGAACTGCTCGCCGACGATAAACGGCTGCAGTTGGTGCGCTTGGCGCTCGAAGAAGAGCCGAAACTCACGGCATGCGACTACGAATTTCATCTGCCCAAACCCTCGTACATGTGGCATACGCTGCAGTCGATGCGTAGGGATATGCCCGATACAACCTTTGTTTTGCTCATCGGAGCAGACAATTGGCAGGCTTTTCCGCACTGGTTCAGGCACCAAGACATTGTTCGTAATTTCGATATCGTTATCTATCCCCGCAAACAATCACCGGTGGAAGAGGCGCTATTGCCTCCGCGCGTGCACCTTGTACATGCCGAACTCTACGATTTGAGCAGCACGATGATAAGGCAACGCGTAAGGTGCGGCGAGTCTATAGACGGTCTTGTGCCGCCCTGCATAGCCCCCCTTGTAAAGGCATACTATGCAAATGCCGAGCGAAAACCGCATGGCGAGCAGCCGTAACCGACAGTTTTTTTAACGCGCAACGTTTCAGTTATTCCGCTCGCATTCTGTATCTTTGTTTGCTATATGGCTTAAAATAAAGATAAAATGGTATGAAACGTTTTTCCTTTGTATTGCTTTTGAGCGTCGTAGTGCTTACTTGCGCAGCACAGAAGCGCCCTATGTGGACGATACGTGTGGGGTATGGAATATCCGATTGGATACATTCCAACGGCGACGGTGTACCCTCTTTGCAGATCGGGGGCACGGTGGAAATCCCGCTATCGCGTACGTTCGGGTTCCAAACAGGGCTGTCGTATATGAACAAGGGGGCTCTGTGGACTGTTGAAAACAGTGCGCCCGACGGAACTGCAGTCCGCTTTCGTATGCGCTTGCATGGGGTGTATGCACCTCTTTTCCTTACCTATCACATCCCTATGGGCGATGCCGAAAACCATTACGGCTTTGTTTCTTCGCTCATAACCCTGAAATTCGGTCCTTACGTAGGTTACGGATTGGGTGGACGTTTGAAGAAGAGTGCAGCAGGAGAGTGGCTGCCTGTGAACGGTAACCCTTACAGCCGTTCTTACAATTACAATAACCTGTCTCTGCAAGCTCCCGATGGTACGGCTGCTTATCTGGACAAACTGAACCGATGCGAGGCAGGTGTAGCTGCAGGAGTAGATGTCGTTGCTTTCGGTATAATAAATGTTTCTCTGGAAGGGGGCATAGGTCTTACGCCGCTGACCACGCATTGGGGCGGTCGTAGTGCCAAGAGTTACTTTGTTCAGGGTGCGCTTTGTGTGCCCTTGTCCCTATAGTCTATCGTCGATAGAGCGTAGGGATAAGCAGCATAGACGATGTATCTATGCGGCATAGGTATGCCGTCTGTCGCCGACAGGGACGTCTTGTCTGCGGCGAACACCGTTATGGCGGTGCAGACAGAAGCAATTTCCGTCGCCGATAGAGCTTAATTTTTCACGTTTTTTTGCAGGTGTCATTTTCTTATTGTATCTTTGTCCGTGAATGACAGAGAGAATGGATATTTTAAGCATTCTGGGCAAATTTCTCGGCAAGGTTTTCCATCCGGTACGCGTGAATGCGGCGTTTTTCGTATTCATGTACGTGTTGGGAGTGCTTTGTGCATGGCTTACGTTGCCGCAAAGCAAGGGAGCCGAGCTGTACGGAAACCTCTATTTAGAGCTGTTTCTCGACATCTATCTGGTTTGTTTGGTGCTTTCAGCGCTGCCCGAACGCCTGCGCAAGTGGGTTCGAAGGTTGCTCTATGCCCTGTTCTATGCCGTTGCGGTGGCAGATGTTTACTGCTTTGTAAAGTTCGAATCTACGCTTACACCCACGATGTTGTTGCTTGTAGGCGAGACGAACGGGCGCGAAGCCGGCGAATTTCTGCGTTCCTATCTGTCTTTCGATGTGCTTTTCAGCGCCGTAGGGTGGCTGTTCCTGCTCATCGCATTGCACATTATTTTCGCTTGCAGGCATCGCTTGGAACGCTTGCTGCCGCCTGCCGTCGACAGCGTTCGGGCGGAATACGGCCGACGGTTCAGGGCTTCCGTTCGTTCGACAAGTCCGTATATAGGTTTTGCATGTGCGGTGTTGCTCGTGTGGAGCGCTGTTTCGAGCTGTCATAATAAGCTTGCAACGTGGAAACTTATGACGTCTTCTACTATCGGGAGTGTGGAACATGTGCTCACGGAGCGCGATCATGCTGTGCTATACACGCCCATCATGCGCCTTGTGTTCAGTCTTTATGCCAATTCTTTGGCGTCGGAACAGATTGAAAAACTCGTGGCTGCTACCGACAAAGTGCGGGTAGACAGCTGTTCTTTTACTTCGCCGAACATCGTGTTGATTATCGGCGAGAGCTACGGCAAGCATCATTCGCAGCAATATGGCTACTTCATGCCTACCACGCCCCGCCAGATCGAGCGCGAAAGAACCGGCTTACTCGTGAAATACACCGATGTGGTGTCGCCGTGGAACCTTACGAGTTTCGTCTTTAAAAATCTGTTTTCCATGCATGTAGTGGGGCAACAAGGCGAATGGTGCGACTATCCGTTGTTCACGGAACTATTTCGTAAGGCCGGTTATCATGTTACCTTTATCACCAATCAGTTCCTTCCGCAGGCTAAAGAGGCCGTGTACGACTTCAGCGGAGGCTTCTTCTTGAACAATCCGAAGCTAAGTGCAGCACAGTTCGATACGCGCAATACCGAACTTCACCAGTACGACGAGGCGCTCATTACCGACTATGAACAGATGATAAAAGACGGGCGCGTGAAGGTCGATGATACCGGAAACGCCTATCGCCCTGTGCGTTCGAATGCTGTGCCGGCAGCAAATACGCAGCATAGAAATCTGATTATATTCCACTTGATGGGGCAGCATGTGGCCTATAAACTACGAAGTCCGAAAGACAGGAAGCACTTCAAGGGCGACGATTATAACGATCTACGCCCCGAATTGAATGCAAAACAGAGGCGTATGCTTGCCGAATACGACAACGCGGTGCTGTATAATGACTCGATAGTCGACCGCATTTGCAGTCTTTTCGAGCATAAGGATGCCATCGTGATCTATGTTCCGGACCACGGAGAAGAGTGCTTCGAGGACACAAGGAATTTTATCTGTCGCAATCATTCCGCCGAAATAGACTACGATCTTGCACGGTATGAGTTCGAAATACCGTTCTGGATATGGTGTTCTCACCGCTATGCAGTGAAGCATCCCGAAGTATATAAGGAAATTGTGCAGGCAAAAGACCGCCCTTTGATGACGGATGCGTTGGCGCATACACTGCTGTATCTTGCCGGCATATCGGCACCCGATTACCGCGAGGAGTATAATGTTCTTTCGACAAAGTATGATGAGAAACGCCCCAGAATATTGAAAGGTGTGGCCGATTACGATAAGCTAAGGTCTGCAAAAGATAAGTAAAGATGAACGATCAGGTACATAAAGCTCCGGAAGAGAATAGTTCTTGCGCTATAAAAGCATGCGGAAACGAGCTTCTTTCGCGCACTCAATGCAACCTATTGCGTGGGGTTGCCATCCTCGGAATATTCCTCCATAACTATTGCCACTGGCTTAATCCGGTGGTAAAGGAGAACGAATACACCTTTACACGGTACAATGTAGAGCGATTTACGCAGGTGATGTTACATCCGGACATGCTGTTCCCCTTGCATATATTGTCGTTTTTCGGTCATTACGGCGTACCTGTATTCTTGTTTTTGAGTGCGTATGGGCTGGTCAGGAAGTACGAAAGCGGCTCTTCAATCCCCTCTCAAGGGGTAACAGAGTCTCGCTTTGCCGTCTTTAGCGGGGCAGGTGAAGGCCTGAACTTCATCGTTTCTCACTTTTTAAAGCTATTCAAAATGATGCTTATAGGCTTCGTTTTATTCACGATAGTAGATGCTCTTACGCCCCCGTCCTTTCATTATAAGTTCGTCAACATCATAGCCCAACTGGGCATGTTCAACAATCTGTTGCCCGATCCCGACCGTATTATCTGGCCCGGACCTTACTGGTTCTTCGGACTGATGCTGCAACTATATGTGGTATATCGACTTCTGATGTACCGAAAACATTGGTCTGTCACCGTTACGCTTATCGTCTGTTGCTGGCTCATGCAGGCTTTTTGCGATCCGGAAGGCGAAACTCTCAACCGTATACGGTACAACTTCGTGGGCGGAATGCTGCCTTTTGGGGCGGGATACCTATATGCCCGTTTCGGTAGAGAGTGCTCCAAGCCTGCCTATGCTGCCGTGTTGTTATTATCGATCGGGGCGGTTGTTGCTTTTAGTTATAACTTCCAAGCGTGGTTCTTCGTACCTTTATTTGTGTGTTTCGGCTGTGTAGCGGCAGTAAAACTGCTACCTGAGCGCGGTACGGCGGTTTCGTGGCTGGCATGGATGGGCAGCCTGTCGGCGGCGCTCTTTGTGTGTCATCCCGTTATCCGCAAGATATTCATCCCTTACAGCCGTAGGGGAGACGTTTATACCGGCCTGCTTTTGTACGTTATAGCATCCATTGCCGTGGCATGGGCGGTACGCGAATTGATGAAACGCATACCCGATACGCGCCTTAAATAAATACCGGAGGCGGCATGGGCGGAACATATACCACGAACAGACAATAGAAAGACGATGAAAATACCGAACATAGAACTGGCGAATATCAGCCGTTATCGCGGGGAATTGATGGGGGTTGCCATGCTTTTCATTATCCTCTTTCACGTCGGTCTCGACCGTTCAGATCCTTTCTTCGGGCTGCGTAGGTGCGGTAATGTGGGGGTAGATATGTTTCTCTTCCTTAGTGGAGTGGGCTTATGGTTCTCGTGGACGAAGACTCCCTCATTGAAACATTTCTTCAAGAGCCGCTACCTACGGGTGTATCCTGCATGGCTTATCATCGCTTGTCTGTACTACATTCCCGATTATCTGCATGGGGGAGGGCACACAACAAGCCTTGTCGACCTCATCGGAGATATCACCTTCAACTGGGATTTCTGGCTTCATGACGAGCTAACCTTTTGGTATGTGCCCGCCATCATGATGCTCTACACCTTCGCGCCTGCCTATATGAAGCTCATACAGCATCATCCTATGTACCGTTGGTTGCCGCTTGTCATGGTTATATGGTGCGTAATGGTGGAATGGGTGGTACCTATACACCGCGTAGTTGGCCATTTAGAGATATTCTGGAGCCGTGTTCCCATCTTTTTCATTGGCATCAACATGGGACAGATGGTAAAAGAAAAGCGACAACTTGATGGACAATCCGTGTGGATGCTTATGGTTATCTGGCTTTTGACCTTCGGTACATGCCTCTACCTCGAGCAGTTTAGGCATGGTAGTTTCCCCCTCTTCGTGGAACGGATGCTATACATACCGTTCACAATTACCAGTGTACTGCTGTTGAACCGTATATTCAGGCGCACTCCGAAGAGCTTCAACCGCTTTTGCAAGTTCATCGGAACCGTGAGTCTTGAGGCATATCTCATCCATATACACTTCGTATTAGACTATTTAGAGGCCTATCGACTGGGCTATTGGGTAACGTTTGCGGTTACCGTAGCCATCACCTTGCCCTTGTCGTGGGCACTTCATGCATCAATAGGAAGCGTTTTTAAGAGAATTAAAAGATGAAAGCAATTGTAAAACTCATACGTCCTCAGCAGTGGATAAAGAACTTCTTCGTGCTGATTCCGTTATTTTTTGGTGGCGAATTACTTAACGCTACGTCTGTTGTCCGCGGTGTGATTGCCACTTTGGCTTTCTGTTTTGCGGCATCGTCTGTCTATTGTTTCAACGATATATACGATGCGGAGGCCGACCGCCGGCACCCTGTAAAGCGCCTGCGCCCCATTGCTTCGGGTGCTATAAGCATCGTGCAGGCCTACATGCTCATGGGCCTGATGCTGCTGTTCTGCGTGTTTATGCTCTTGCTGTTGCCCGAAAAGCGTCTCGAAACGGGCGCGGTAATCTTATTTTACTACGCGCTCAACCTTGCTTATTGCATGCGCTTGAAGCAATATGCCATATTGGATGTGTGCATAGTGGCGCTGGGTTTCGTGCTTAGGATATTCGTCGGAGGCATTGCTACGGGCGTTGTACTCAGCAAATGGATCGTGCTCATGACCTTTTTGCTTACCCTCTTCCTCAGCTTTGCCAAGCGGAGAGACGACGTAGTGCGTATGAACGACACTGGCGAAGCGCCCCGCAAGAACACCATCCGCTACAACCTTACGTTCATCAACCAAGCCATTACCATTGCTGCATCGGTCACGCTCGTGTGCTACATCATGTACACGGTGTCGCCGGAGGTGGTAGAACGTTTCCATACCGATAAGCTCTATCTCACGAGCGTGTTCGTTCTACTCGGATTATTGCGCTACATTCAGCTCGCCGTAGTAGACAAACGAAGCGGCGATCCCACCAAGGTAATGCTCAAAGACCTGTTCATTCAGCTCATCGTATTGTTATGGTGTCTGTCGTTCTTCATCATTATATATTGTTTATGAGGTGTAGGAAAGTTTGTTCTTTCGACTTTGACGGTACGCTGACCTATAGCGATACGCTCCTCGGTTTTATCGCATATGCCAAAGGCACAGTGTGTTTCGCGACGGGATTTCTGCTTTATAGTCCGCTTCTTGTGGCTATGAAACTCGGATTTATACCAAATTATAAGGTGAAACAGCGGGTGTTTGCCCACTTTTTCAGGGGCATGCGTTTGACAGATTTCGATGTCCTGTGCCGGTCGTTTGCCGAGCATCGCGGTGGTATCTTGCGCCCGCAGGCCATACAAGCGGTGAACCGAGCGTTGGCAGACGGGGCGGAAGTGCTCATCGTAAGTGCTAGTATCGACAATTGGGTGAAATGTTTCGTGCCCTATTTCGGCACGAGCGATGAAGACAGACAGCGCGTTTCGGTGCTCGGAACGCAGGTAGAAACCGACCGAAACGGGCTGCTTACCGGCCGTTTCGCTACCAAGAATTGCTACGGGGCGGAAAAGGTAAGGCGCATAGAGGCACACTGCGGCGACCGTACAACCTATGAATTGACCGCTTATGGCGACAGCTGTGGCGATAAGGAGATGCTTGCGTATGCGGATAAGGGATATTTTAAGCCGTTCAGACGGAGGGCGTAACGACCGATTGGCCGAGGTGTTGCGCTTCGGCATAGTGGGTGTGGCGGCCGTACTCATACAGTATGGCGCGTATCTAATTATTGTTCAGTGGCTTTCGCCCACCGTGGCAAACACGATGGCATACGCACTCAGCTTCGTTTTCAATTACCTTGCGTCCACACGTTTCACGTTCCGAGTGAAGTCGAACGTAACTCATGGCGCCGGTTTTGCCCTCTCTCATGCGGTGAATTACCTGCTCCAAACGCTGCTGCTCAATCTGTTTATCTTCTTTGGAATGAGCAAACAACTCGCCATGATACCCATGTTTGCCGTGTGTGTTCCCGTGAACTTCGTGCTTGTTCGTTATTTCTTGAAACGATAAACCATAACTCTAAGCCCCTTAGAATGCCTGTTTAACAACCGTAGGGAGGCATCCTGTCTGTACTGTTCGTAAAGGCCGTCAACGACGACGTTTGCGAATGTCCTCTCTAAATGGTCTTTATCTTCCTGCGAAAACGTATTTATTTAATGTTTTTTATTACTTTTGCACAATCTAACAAATTGGTATAGTGGAGTGAAACCTATATTCGATATCTTTCGTATCCGTCGTGAAGAACGCATGGGCACAGTGTTTATGCTGTTTGTTTTGACCTTGTTCAATGCTCTTGTCGTCTATAAATACTATGAACTTTTTACGCCTATCCGGAATACTTATTGGCCGTTGTTCATACGCAATTTCCATGTGTCGGGCTTCGATCCTATTACTTATGCCGTCGTAAGCGACTGGTCGGCCGGATATAACGTGTACAGGCATCCGTTGCTTGCCTTTTATATGTACGTTCCCTATCTGCTCAATCAGGCGCTGATGTGGCTTACAGGTATCAACTGTGCCGTGTTTATCGTTGCTGCCATACAGATATTCTGCGCTTTGTATGCCTTCGTATTCTTCTTTCGCATCATGCGCGAGATCGTTGGATTGGCATGCCGAGAGGCTTTGTTGCTCTCTTTTTTCTTCTTCTCTTTTGCCTATGTCATGCTTTCGGCAATGGTTCCCGACCATTTCATCATCTCTATGATGCTCTTGCTTGTCACTCTTTACATATCCGGACGCCGTATGAAGAGCAGACAGGTGTTTAAGATATGGCAGAGTTTTCTATATTTCATGCTCGTTGCAGGTATCTCGTTGAACAACGGAATAAAGGTTTTTCTGTCGGTACTTTTCGTAAATCGCCGTCGTTTCTTTAGGCCCAAGTATCTGTTCTTGGCAGTTATATTGCCGGTAGCTCTACTGTGGAGCTTCAGCAAATGGGAATATGCCACGCTTGTATGGCCTACGGAAGTGGCATGCCATGCCGCTAAAGCGAAGAAAAGGGCTGAGGATAAGGAAAAAGAAGTTGCCATGCAGCAACGAAAGACGGTACGCTTGCGGCCGGCGGACACAGCAATCGGGTGCCCCGAACCGGCCGGAAAACAGATACAGAAGATAAACAGACAGGAGAAAAGTGTGCCGATTGGCAATGACGGGTTTATGAGTTGGACCGACATTTCCACATCTCGAATGGCGTCGGCAGTAGAGAATTTGTTCGGCGAATCTATACAGTTGCACCGCAATTACCTGCTTGAAGACGGGCTTCACAGCAGGCCTATGATCGTTAAATACCGGTGGGTGTTGAGTTATGTGGTAGAAGCAGTGGTTCTGTTGCTGTTCGTCATGGGCGTTTGGTGTGGCAGGCGAAGCCGCTTTCTATGGCTTGTATTGTCGTATTTCGGGCTTGATATGCTGTTACACATGGGCTTGGGATTTGGGCTGAACGAGGTGTATATCATGGCGGCCCATTGGATTTATGCCATCCCGATAGCCGTTGCGTACCTATTGATTGCTGCGAACGGCGCTTACAGGCGCATGCTGTTGGGGCTGTTGACAGTACTTACGGCGTATCTGTGGATATACAACGGCACGCTGATATCGGCCTATCTGATGGGCTATAATTGCTAAACGTTCAAGATGAAGATGCGGAATATCTTTCGAATAAGGCGCGAAGAAGCACTTCCTTCGCTTGTTGCAATGGTCGTGTTTATAGCTCTGAACGCACTGCTTGCATACAAATATTTCGGACTCTTTACGCGGGCAAAGAACGTAGGCTTTTGGTCTTTGTTCTTTAAAAACTTCCATGTAAGCGGTTACGATGCCTATTCGTACATCGAACTTTCTAATGCTGCTTCATATTACGAGACCACCCGTCATCCGTTGTTGTACTCTTTACTCTATCCATTCTATCTGTTTAACGATTTTCTGATGGCACAATACGGCGTTAATTTCGCCATGTTCCTTATGATGGCATTACTTGTAATGTGCGCATTTTATACATTCGTTTTTCTTTTTCGTACGTTTCGTGAGGTCATAGAGTTATCTTTAACCGATTCGCTTATATTGTGCGTTCTTTTTTTCTCGTTCGCCCATATCATGTTGACCGTACTTGTACCCGACCATTTTGGCCTTTCGCTGTTCTTACTCAGCACGACTTTGTATCTTACAGGTTGCTATCTGAAGCAGCAGAAGGTATTCAGATGGTGGCAAACCGCACTGCTTTTTACGCTTACAGCCGGTGTTACGTTGACCAATGGGCTAAAGACACTCCTCGCAGCATGGTTTGTCAACGGTCGAAGAGTGTTCTCCTTGCGGTTCGTTTTGCCGGTTGTAGCAGTGCCGCTAATACTGCTTTTCGCTGTTGAGCGCTATCAATACCGCGAGATTGTGATACCTCAAAACGAGAAAAGCAGGCAGATCGGCGAAGATAAAGCGAAGACCGATGCGGCTTTCCGTGCCGAAACAGCAAGGCATAATGTATGGGTGGAGCAGCATAACGGTAAGGGATTAGACTCCGAGGTGCCACTCCTACAATGGATGGATCTCTCTACGTCGCGCATAGAAACTGTGGTTGAGAACCTTTTCGGTGAGTCGTTGCAGCTTCACCAAGACCATCTGCTCGAGGATGTGCAGATAAGCAGGCCCATTTTCGTGCCGTATCGTCATCCCTTTCGCTATGCGGTAGAGGCCTTAGTGGTACTGCTTTTCGTTGCCGGACTATGGTGCGGACGGCGCGAAAAGTTACTTCTGCTTTGCTTAAGTTGGTTTGCTGTGGATATGATAATGCACATCGGTTTCGGCTTTGCTATCAATGAAGTGTATATAATGGCTGCGAATTGGTTGTTTATCGTGCCGCTGTCGGTGGCATATCTGTTGAAACAACTGCCGGTGCATTATGCCTGCGGTCTGCGTGTTTTGCTTGTTTGTCTGGCCGTTTACCTATGGATATATAACGGAGGCCTGCTGGTCGGGTACATGATTCGGTAGGCATATCGGAAACAGTTCAGCCGAACAGCAGTTTATAGGCGCCCGTTTTCCTTATACATACGGCCAATATCCACGATACGGAGAAGGCCGCAAGGAAGATTGCCGGCGCTCCCCAATAGCCCCATGCGGTAAGGGTATCGGCGACGCATGCGTATCTGATGGCGAACCAAATGAGGATATGATGCAGAACGTAGATAGCCATACTGTTGTCGGCAATGTTTTTTACGGCGGGTAGGAGCGTCTTGTTGCAGGACTTCGTTGCGAATACGGAGAGCATAAGTAGCACCAGTATTGCCGATGAAAACATGTTGATGCCCACCTTGATGCCGAGGACGATGCAGGCAGAGATAATACCTATCGCCGACAGACTGTAGATGTAGCGGGCATAGAGAGGCTGCCTGTCGAGCATAGACCGTAGGTTTTCTTTCGCCGTAAGCATACCCAAATAGAATAAGGGCATGAAGTAAAGCGCCTGTTTCAGTATGGGCGGCGGGAATATGCCGTATGTGCGCAGCGCTTTGGATAGGGCGAAAAAGGCGACGAGTGCTGCGAGCAACAGCGTTTCTTGCACTGTCGAAGCCCGAAACCACAGGCGTTTGGTAAGTGCAAACACGGTGAACACGACCGCCAGCATGGGCAGGAACCAAAGATGGGCAGCCCCGTTAAGGAGCGTGCCCGGACCGTATTGGTCGGGCATGAGCACGATCTGCGCCGCTCCCCATATAATATAAGGTACGAGAAGTCGTCTGTATTTCTTCAACAGAAAGGTCTTGGTGTCGGCATATCTGTCCTTGAAATAAAGAAAATAGGCATAGAGATAGCCCGATATGATGATGAAAGAAGCCAGTCCGATAGTAGAACAAAGTGTGGCGCAATAACCGTATGCGGGTATTCCCACGGCACTGTGAATGCGCCAACTGCCCTCTCCGGTGGCGTAAAAGGCAAAGCTATGGCCCAATACAATGAGCACTGTGGCGAGCGCTCTTGTACGTGTAATCTCGATAAGATTGTTTTCTTTAGTCTGCAAACTGTTCGTATTTCGGTGGTGTTCAGGGATTAATCGAAACGTGAACGGCCAGTCATTATGCGTAATCTGTTACCTATGGCAGAGACGATGCGCCTGAAGTTGCCGTGTAAAAGGTTGAGCCAAAGCTCTTCGAACGATCGCCCGATCTTGATCCACGGGTGCCCCCACGCCATAATCTTGAACATACGTTTCTTGTATTCCACATTTTCGATAACGTAACGCGGATGCTTCAGCGGAAACGAAAGCTCGTGGCGTTTCATTGTGAAGATACGTCTGATGGCGCGAGGCAGGTCGTCATTGCTTCCTGAAAGGTGCACTCCTTCGCCCGTGGCGCCTGCATTATTGATGAGATTTGCACGGGGTACGATGCTTAACCCCGAGTTGAAGAAGATCGTGGCATGCAGAATAGTCTCGTAATATGCCTTGCCTAACGACCGATGATACTCGCAGAAGCGGATGAAATCCTGCTGAAATCTGCGCTCTTTGATAAGCTCTTGGAGCTGATGACGGTTGAACTGATCGTCTAAGAAGGTATAGTTTTCGTCGCCAGAGTCGATAACTCTCTTCCATGAAGCCCATCCGCTGATGCTGAATGCGGTAGTAAAAAAGTAGTCGTAAGGCATATCTTTCGTTACTTCATCGTAGTTGAAACCGCAGATCATGCTGATTCTTTCATCGTTTTCGTACTTGTCTAACAATTCTTTGCAGAACGGAAAGAACGATTGGGAGGGCACATCGTCGTCTTCGAGCACAATACATTTGTCTACATGAGAGAATGCCCATTTCTGCGACATGTACTCTGAAGGATCGCAACCATAGTTTTTTTCTTGGTATAGTCGGTGCACTTCGCAGTCCCAGTCGATATCTTCGACGATTTTCCGACAGGCTTCTATGCCTGCCATATCGTGTTCTCCGCGCGGTCCGTCTTGATAAAGAAACAGCTTGCTCGGGCGTGCTATCTTGATTTCATCGAATACGTCTTGCAGTTGTTTGGGGCGGTTAAAGAATAAAATCAGTACCGCTACATCGGTTTTATAGGGCTTTTGGGTTGTCATATTCTATGTTATATACTTTTTTGATAGCGTTTGTTTCGTAAAGAAACGACATGTCTTCGGCATTAAGAATATTTGTTCAGATGGTTTGAAAGCATGACATTCGACTGCAAAGATACACGAAACGCGTTAAAAAACAAAGCATATTCTGCAAAATAAAGTATGTACTTCTTTGCATATTACTTGCTCGTATCAGGGAAATGAGCTATATTTGCAAGGCGTGAATGCCCGATTTTACTCATTCGGTCGAGTAAAATTGCACAAAGAAGAAATACGAATGATAAGCATAGATATGCCGTTTAACCGTTTTATATGTGCCGCCTGTCGGCGATAGGCATGCTGCCTGTCGCGCTTAGAAGTTATGAATAAGGTGTTGACAATAAAGAATAACGATGGACAAACAAGATAAACTGAAGCGATATACACAGCAAAATCTGCGGATATGTCAGCAAAAACAGCTTGATATATTAACCGAAATCGACCGCATTTGCACCCGTCAAGGCATAGAATATTGGCTGGATGGGGGCAGTCTTTTGGGAGCTGTGCGCCATAGAGGGTTCATTCCGTGGGACGATGATATAGACATAGCGATGACACTCGAGGACTTTAAGAAGTTCGAAGCCATAGCCCCGCAGGAATTGCCCGCACATCTTTTTCTGCAAAACAGGCGAACCGATGCCGGCGTAAGGGAACCTATTACCAAAATACGCGATCTCAATTCGCTTTACATCGAACGTGCAGATACGTTCGAAGCCGATTACGGCAAAGGTATCTTTGTGGATATCTTCCCGTTTGTAGACTATCCGAACCTTCCGTCTGCATGGATCAGGCATATTACAAAGGGCATATCGAAGAGCTATTCGGTGCTCCACCGCATGCATTATTATTCGTTCCGTTCGTTTGCAGAGTTCTTCTGGTTCGGCGGAAAGTATTGTCTGTTGAGTTTATTGTGGCGGTTTGTCGGCTTTTGGGGGAAGAAAACGCGCTGTTCCGACATACCTGTGTTGAACGGAAGAGGTGTGTCTTTCGATAAAAAAGCCATCAAACCGCTGAAGAAGATATTATTCGAAGGACGCGAATTTCCATGTCCTTGCGACGTTCACTCGTACCTTACAGACCTTTATGGCGACTATATGACGGTGCCGCCTGTAGACAAACGTGAGTTCCACGCGGTATTTATTCTTCCCGAATTGCTGTAAAATAATCGAGCGTATGGGCCATTCCATCGCGGATAGAGTAGCGGGGCATCCATCCTAAGCGTTGCAGTTTAGAGGTGTCGAATACGGCTTTGGTGATGGGAGTCGTTACGCCTTTCGACGCATCATCGGGTATCTTGGACACCACTTTGCGGCGGGTAAGGTCGGCAACCGTGCGTGCCAATTCGAATATAGTGATGTTCGAGTGCGTATCGGCCACGTTGTAAGCCTGCCCGTTTTCGCCCTTTAACAGCAGAAAGAGTATGGCATTGGCGCAGTCTACCACGTATATCCACGAGCGAAACTGGTCGCCTTTGCTCTGTAGAACGATGTCTTCGCCGCGCAAGACATTACGTATAAACTGTGCATATACGCGGTTATCGGCCTCTGTAAAGCACGGTCCGTAGGTGTGACTCGGGCGGGCTATCACCGTTTCAATGCCATGTTGTTGCGCATGGCATACGCACAGAGTCTCGGTAGCCCGTTTGGCCGACGGATAACAAGAGCGCACCTGTGTGCAATCTACATAACCGCTATAGTCCTCGGTAAAGGCACGTCCGTCGCCTTCACCGTACACCTCGCCCGACGACACATACAGAAAACGCTTCAAACCGTGGCGCTTTCCGTAGGTTAGAAGGTTGCTCGCGCCGTAGAAGTTAGACATCATAACGCCCACAGGATCGGTACTGTAGAGCTTCGGAGCGGCTCCTCCGGCGGCATCGATGATATATTCGAAAGGAATATCGCAGTCGATCAGCTGCGTTACATCCAATTTCAGAAACCGGAAATACGGCGATGCAAAATAGGCGGAAAAACGCTCTTTGGCGCGTAGTTCGTTGCGGCCGGCGGCATAGACGGTGTAATCGGCATGCCTATCGGCCATCAGTACATCTACTATACAGCCCCCGATGAGCCCCGTGGCGCCGGTGATAAGGATGTTCTTTCCATCGAGTTGCTGCCATGGCAGGTCGAACTGTCCCACGGAGAGAATATCTCTTGCATAGAGGTTCGTTGCGTTTATTTCAGCCATGTGTCGTGCTCGGTATGAATAAGTGCCTTGAACAGTTCTATATCTTCGGTCTGAGTGAGCTTCAATCCGTTGCGTTCGGAGCCCATAACCAAGTGCTGATCTTCAATTCCGAGTGCCCCCATGAGCGTACATGAGGCCACTGTGTTTTCGATATGTTCGCGTTCTGCCCGCCGATGAGCGTCTATCAAATCGCCCAAGCGATAGGTATGAGGTGTCTGAGTGCGCACGAGTTCTTCGCGTGGGATGGTTATATTCTTCACCGTGTCGTCTACTTTTTGCATGATAGCTTCCTTGCATATCATGCCTGTAACGGCATAACCGAACTCTTTGCACTTAGCGATATTCTCCGAAATGATACGTTCCGACACGAGCGGACGCACGCCATCGTGCACCAATACGATATCGCTGTCGGCGCAACCGCCCTGCTTCAGCCCTTCAAGACCGTTGCGAATGGAGTGTTGGTTGCTGTCTCCACCCTCGAAAATCCATCTGAGTTTGGTTATATTAAACTGGTTGGAATAGGCTTGAAGGGCCACTTCCCAACCTTTAAGGCATACCACTGCAATGGCATCTATCTGCTGATGTGTTTGGAAAGCCTGCAGGGTATAGATGATAACGGGAATGTTATCGATGGCCATAAACTGCTTGGGAATGTCTTGTCCCATGCGGTTTCCCGTGCCGCCGGCCGTAAGTAATGCAACGTTCATAATCGTATAGTGTTCGTAGTGATGCGGGATTGCAGGCAAAGATACACAAATATTCTTGAAAAACGATGGCAACCGTCGTTTAAATTTGCAGTGTCCGTTTGTCTTGCTCTGTTCAGCCGTTGCCAATATATGTGTTGTCTGTCGCAGACAAACCGTACTCCTATCATCGTTAAACCGTATGCCTGTCGGGCTTAGAACGTACTTCTATCTACGATGTGCGAATGAGTTGTTTTTATTACCACTTATATATAATTCGCATATTTGGAGAAAGAAAATAGATTTTTATATGCTTCCGTGTGGCCTACATTCCTGATAAATGATTAATTTTGCAACCGGATAAGAATGATAGGAAGATGTTGCGGTTAGAGATTTCCTATAAAACGTGGCATGTATTTGGGAAGATTATCAATAAAACAGAACCGATATAAATTTCACAGCTTATGAAAGCATTGCACACAGACAGGGCGCCCAAGGCAATCGGCCCCTACAGTCAGGCCATCGAGGCCAATGGTTTAGTGTTCGTATCCGGACAACTGCCCGTCGATCCTGTAACGGGTAAGTTCGTTGAAGGTGGCATCAAGGAGCAGACAAGGCAAAGTCTGACTAATGCGCAACATATACTTGTCGAGGCCGGAACAGACCTTTCGCACGTTGCGAAGACCACTGTATTTCTTTCAGACATGGGGAACTTCGCTGCCATGAACGAGGTGTATGCACAGTTCTTCAAGGAACCGTTTCCGGCGCGTTCGGCAGTTGCCGTAAGAACATTGCCCAAAGAGGCGCTGGTAGAAGTAGAATGTATCGCCGTAAAGTAGGTGGGCGGTTTCGACAGATAGGCAGTGTAAGGTCGGCAGTACGGCGATACGGTAACGGTAAAAGCACTGTAAACAACCGAAAAAAGAATATGTTTGCCCTGACGGAAATGGCTGTCGGGGCAAACGTATTGGATATATTGCGGTCGTTATTTGTTTATTTTTCGGCGCCCTTGTAGGTACCTATAAAAATGATAGAGCCTGTGGTGCTCTCTACAATGGCATAGATAAACGGACGATCTGCATGGAATACAGCCGTTTTAACAAGCTGCGGACCGATTGATGTGCATGCGCTTTCGGCGACAGTTACCGTGCTTACCTCGGTTCCTTCTTCGTTTACCTTTATTTTGGAGCGCTGCAGAATCATCGAAATATATGTATCTCTTTCGCATAGATTGCGGAACCGTGCGTTGTTCTTGTCGAACATACTTGCTGCGCCGAGGCTTTCTAACGCTTTGTTAAGCTCTATCTTGTATTCCGATTCGAAGCGCGGAAGCTCCACATCTACCTTGTACGACGTCAATGCATTCAGGTTTTCTATCCAACGGTCGGCAGTAAGACCGCCGATAACATCGCCCACTGTCTTGCCTTCATTGGGAAGTAGCAGCAACATACGGTATCCCCCGTTGCCGTAGCCCAGCTGCAGAGTGGCGTAATCTTTGTTCTTTGTGTAGGCCAGAAGGTCGTTCATGTGCATCATCTGTACTTGTTGTTTGCTGCCCGAAGCCGTTGTAAAGGGTTTCTCTTTGGTTTCTTTCGGATCGAACGGAGTGCTCCATACGCCTTTAAAGTAGATGGCGTTGAGCGTATATGCTACAGCCGAGGGATTTATCTTATCCAAAATCGAAGAAATCATGCCGTTGGTCTGGCGATTGCACCAGTCGTTAATATGCGTCAGGGTGTGGCTGTCGCCGAAATCCAAGTTCTCTACTTGAGCGTGATAGGCTGTTTCTACCGTCTTTTTGAAATCGGTTTTCAGCGCATAGTCGCGGTTCACTTCAATGCAGTTGGCTATGTTTATCTTTACGCTCTTGTCTACATTCGGCGCTCCTTCGATAAGTTTTTTGCAGAAAGCATTGATGCCTTGCGCATCTGCACCGCCGAAACCGAGCACACGGTTGATCTCTTCGCGGGTGACATCTGTGGCGCCATTGTTGAGCATACCGAGCACATAGGTGGCGCTCAACGGCGAAATAAGGAAACTGTTTTGTGCATTTTCTGCATCCGAAACTGTGCGGAAGAGGTTGAAGGCGAACCGGTTGTTGCTGTTGACGTAGGTTTTTTGCTTGGCATCCAAGTCTATCTTTACCAAATCGTAAAGGCGTTTTTCGGTGTAAGTGTAGCCTTCTGTGTTTTCAGAAGTGCTGCAAGATGCCAGACAGACCGCTCCTATAAGGGCGATAGAGCATGTGTGTAAGAAGGTTATTTTCATAATCTGTGGTATATAAATGATACATCTATCGAATGTGTTTATATGCTTAAAACGCAGAAAACGAATAATCTTGCGCACACAGAGGAAAATTTTTTATGCCTAAGAGGCTATGCCTCGTCTTCGCCGCGCAATATCCTTTCGGCATTGCGCACGCGCTCTTTTGTCGGTGCATCTATATCCTTGAGGGTGTAGGGGATGCCCAAAGCCTCCCATTTGTACATGCCCATCGAATGATAAGGCAGCACCTCGATGCGACGGACGTTGCGGAGAGTCTTCAAAAACGCCCGTAAACGGCGAAGAGAAGCATCGTTGTCGGTGATTGAGGGCACAAGTACGTGGCGTATCCATACCTGTTTATCGATGTCAGACAGGTAGTGTGCACAGTCCAGAATGTTCTCATTACCCCAGCCGGTGAGTTTCTTATGTTCTTCGGAGTCGATGTGTTTGATGTCTAAAAGTATAAGATCGGTATATTGCATCAGCTCGTTGAACTTCGAAAAGAACGGTTCTCGGCGCGTAAAAGGCTGTGCCGACGTGTCTAAACAGGTGTTGATGCCCAGTTTCTTTGCCTTTCTGAAGAGGTCGATCAGGAAATCTATCTGCAACAGAGCTTCTCCCCCGCTCACGGTTATGCCTCCTTTAGCACCCCAATACGAGCGGTATCGCTGCGCTTGTTCGATCAGTTCGTCGGCCGAGCGCATATCTTTGGAATGCTTGTCCCATGTGTCTGGGTTATGACAATAGCGGCACCGCATCCGACATCCTTTAAGGAAAATGACGAAACGTATACCCGGTCCGTCCACCGAACCGAACGACTCTACCGAATGAACGGCCCCCATGAGAGGCTCGCCGCTTGTTTTCGTGGCGACGGGAACGGTGATTTGTGTTGCTTCTGTTAACATGTTATTGCCTGATATCATTGTCTTTGTTCGCTGTAAAAAATAAGGAAATCCTCTCATTATGGGAGGATTTCCTTGAATGTATTGTGATTAAAACTGCTCCTCCGACAGTGTGTAACCGCCCCGAACAGGGCGGCTGAAAGCGGATCAGGCCAGACGTTCGTGCGCCTGACGCGCGATAACGTCTAATTGTTGTTCGCGTGTAAGGTCGATAAACTTCACGGCATACCCGCTTACACGGATGGTGAAGTTGGCGTATTCCTCCTTTTCGGGGTGTTCCATGCAGTCTATAAGCTTCTCAACCCCAAAGACATTCACGTTCAGATGGTGGGCGCCGCGATCGAAGTAGCCGTCCATAACGCCGACGAGCGTCTCTACTTGCTCGTCTTGAGAATGACCTAATGCCGACGGACTGATGGTCTGTGTGTTCGAAATGCCGTCGAGAGCATACTCGTATGGTAGCTTTGCCACCGAATTGAGCGATGCCAACAGGCCCGTCTTCTCTGCTCCGTAGGAGGGATTTGCCCCGGGCGAGAGCGGTGCACCGGCAGGACGTCCGTCGGGCATATTGCTTGTGTACTTTCCATACACCACGTTCGAAGTTATTGTAAGGATGCTTGTCGTGGGTTCAGAGTTGCGGTAAGTGTGGTATTTGCGTATCTTTTTCATGAAAGTCTTTAGCAGCCACACGGCTATCTCATCTGCCCGGTCGTCGTCATTGCCGTATCTGGGGAAGTCGCCTTCGGTCTTGAACTCGAGCGGAAAGCCGGTTTCGTCGCGTATAATGTTGACCTTGGCGTATTTGATGGCGCTTATAGAGTCGACAACATGACTGAAACCGGCGATACCTGTGGCAAACGTGCGGCGTACATCGGTATCTATGAGAGCCATTTCGGCCGCCTCGTAGAAATACTTGTCGTGCATATAGTGAATAAGGTTCAAGGTATTCACGTATATACCTGCCAGCCATTCCATCATATCGTCGAAACGTGGCATGAATTCATCGTATGTAACGACATCACCCTCTATAGGTCGCAGCGCCGGACCACACTGTTCGCGCGTCTTGGAGTCCACTCCACCGCTGATAGCATACGTGAGACACTTCGCTAAATTGGCTCTTGCGCCGAAAAACTGCATCTCCTTTCCTGTCTGGGTGGCTGAAACGCAGCAACAGATGGAGTAGTCGTCGCCCCAAACCGGCCTCATAACGTCGTCATTCTCATATTGTATCGAGCTCGTAGTGACAGATATCTTCGATGCATAGCACTTGAAATTCTCCGGAAGGCGCGAACAATACAACACAGTGAGGTTGGGTTCTGGCGATGGCCCCATATTCTCGAGTGTATGGAGGAAGCGGAAATCATTCTTAGTTACCATAGAACGGCCGTCTTGTCCCATGCCTGCCACCTCTAAAGTGGCCCATACGGGATCACCGGAGAACAGTTGATTGTAAGAAGGAATACGGGCGAACTTCACCATACGGAACTTCATCACCAAATGGTCTATCAGTTCTTGAGCCTGCGCCTCGGTAAGAACGCCTTCATTCATATCGCGTTGGATGTATATATCCAAGAAAGTAGACACACGTCCTACCGACATGGCGGCGCCGTTCTGCGTTTTGATGGCTGCCAGATAGCCGAAGTAGAGCCACTGCACGGCCTCTTTGGCGTTCTTGGCCGGACGGGATATGTCGAACCCATAGATGGCCGCCATCTCTTTCATTTGCTTTAAAGCCTTGATTTGCATGGAGACTTCTTCCCTTAGACGGATAACATCTTCGGTCATTATGCCACAGCCTACGTTCGACAGGTCTTCCTTTTTCTTCTCGATAAGGAAGTCTATACCGTAGAGAGCCACGCGGCGATAGTCGCCTACAATTCTGCCTCGTCCGTAAGTGTCGGGCAGTCCGGTGAGGATATGATTATGACGCACGAGCTTCATCTCGTCGGTATATGCATCGAAAACGCCATCGTTATGCGTCTTATGATACTCGGTGAATATCTTATGGAGTTCGCTGCTGGGCTCATAACCATAGGTAGTACAAGCCTGTTCTGCCATCTTTATGCCACCATAGGGCATGAAAGCACGCTTCAGGGGCTTATCGGTTTGCAGCCCTACAACTTGTTCCAAATCTTTCGTTCCTTCGCCTATATAGGCGGCACCGTATGCGGTTAGTCCCGATACAACTTCGGTCTCCATGTCGAGAACGCCTCCTTTAGCGCGTTCTTCTTTCTGCAGTCCCTGCAATATGAGCCACAGTTTCTCTGTTGCGGCCGTAGGTCCTTCCAAGAAACCTTCATTGCCTTCGTACGAAGTGTAGTTATCCTGTATAAATGACCTTACATCGATATCATCTGTCCATCGGGTTCCTTTGAACTCTCTCCACTCCTTTTTCATTGTAATTTTGTATTATTTAGAATTAGACAATTGTGCATAGAGCACTAATATCCTGATAATGTCGAAGGGGAAGAAGCGCGTTCTAATTCTCCGACGCTGCAAAGGTATGAATAAAATCCTATCGTTGCAATACTAATAAATGATGATTTTTGTAATGTAGAGATTGCAAATAGTACCCTTATTTTGCTATATTAATATTGCAAAATAAAGGAAATAATTTGTGTAGATACATGATACGACGGGCTTTACTCAGAGGCTATTTCCTGCTTTAGAGCACATTTGGGGAGAATAATTGGTACGAATATGCGACATATTTCGCCACCGTATGGATATTAAATGTATGGTATATCGGACGTAAAAGGCCCGTATGTCTGGTATAGGCATGGGATGTATCGAGCTTACAGGGGCTATGTAATCGTGCGTTACGGGTGAAACGAAATCAGCGGAACATCGGTCTGAACTGATATTCCGCTGACAGCATAAAGATTACACCATAACTGTAACGCACACGATCAGTGCGCCTAAACAGGCAGAAAACTATTTCACGTCGCCTACTTTAATAAGATATTCGGCAATCTGTACGGCATTCAGCGCCGCTCCTTTGCGTATTTGGTCGCCACTGAGCCAGAAAGTAAGGCCGTTATCGTCGGCAAGGTCTTTGCGCACGCGCCCCACATAGATATCATCTTTACCTGCCGTATCGAGCGGCATCGGGTAAAGTTCTTTCGACGGATCGTCTAGCAATGTGACTCCGGGGGCTGCTGCAAGCGCTTTCTTTGCTTCTTCAACGGAGATAGGCCGCTCGGTTTCTATCCATACACTCTCAGAATGAGCGCGCAACGAACTTACTCTGACGCACATGGCCGAGCACTTCGCATCGGTGTGCATAATCTTCTTCGTCTCGTTGAACATCTTCATTTCTTCCTTGGTGTAGCCGTTTTCCGTGAATACATCTATTTGTGGTATTACGTTGTAGGCCAGCTGATGGGCGAATTTCCGGATGGTTGTTACCTTTCCGTCTTCCACCATTTCTTTATATTGCTGCTGCAGTTCGGCCATTGCCGCAGCGCCTGCCCCGCTTGCACTCTGGTAACTTGCTATGTGGATGCGGTGGATGTGCGAGATATTTTCCAACGGTTGCAGCACTACAACCATCATGGCGGTAGTGCAGTTAGGGTTGGCAATGATGCCGCGCGGACGGTTCAGCGCGTCTTTAGCATTGCATTCGGGCACTACCAAGGGCACGTCGTCGTCCATACGAAACGCACTCGAATTGTCTATCATCACCGCCCCGTGCTTCGTGATAGTGTCTGCATATTCTTTAGAGGTGCCACCTCCTGCCGATACAAAGGCGATGTCGATATCCTTGAAATCATCGTTATGCTGCAAAAGTTTTACTTCATAGTCTTTTCCCCTGAAGTTGTATTTTCGCCCGGCACTGCGTTCAGAACCGAAAAGCACCAGCTCGTCCAGCGGGAAATCGCGCTCGGAGAGGATACGGAGGAACTCTTGACCGACCGCTCCGCTTGCGCCTACAATTGCTACTTTCATAATCTGTATTATTTATATGTTATACTCGATTGCCTTGCAAAATTACTATATTCCTGCTGATTATAAGAACGATTTATTGTAAATTTAAAGAATATCGTTGCAATATGTGCAGTACTAAAATGAGAAAGCAGCGATGAAAAGCCATTTTTTAGCAATCTTATTCGGATTATTGTTGTATCTTTGTACCTTTAAACAATAGCTCTATGTTCCATCTTTCGTCCTATTTTCCCTTTACAGATCCGACTTTGGTGTTCTTTGTCGTGCTCCTTATTATATTGTTTGCGCCGATCGTCATGGGAAAACTGCGCATCCCACACATTATCGGCATGGTTCTGGCGGGCGTGGTGATAGGAAAATACGGGCTCAACATCCTCGAGCGCGACAATTCTTTCGAGCTTTTCGGCAAAGTTGGGCTGTATTATATCATGTTTCTTGCCGCGTTGGAGATGGACATGGAGGGCTTCAAAAAGAATAAATACCGCGTGCTTGTGTTCGGTGTATTGACGTTCGTACTCCCTTTCCTGCTCACCTTTCTCATGGGGATTACTATTCTGGGCTATTCTTTGGCGGTTTCGTTGCTCTTGGGATGCATCATGGCTTCGAACACGCTCATAGCCTATCCCATCGTAGGGCGCTACGGCCTGCAGCGAAAGCCGAGTGTCATCCTCAGCGTGGGCTCGTCGATGATAGCTTTGCTGCTTGCCCTGATCTTTCTTGCAGGCATCGTTACCTTTTATAACAATGGCAATAACGTGGGTTTCTGGCTGCTGTTCGTTGCGAAATTTGCACTCTATTGCGCGGGTATGATATGGCTTGTGCCCCGACTTACGCGCTGGTTTCTGCGGCGATACAGCGACGCTGTGATGCAATTCACGTTTATCTTGGCCATCATGTTCATGGGGGCGGCGCTGTCGGAAGTAGCGGGCGTGGAAGGCATCTTCGGCGCTTTCCTCTCCGGACTGATACTCAACCGATACATACCCCACGTGTCTCCGCTGATGAACCGCATCGAATTCATCGGCAATGCGCTGTTCATACCTTACTTTCTCATAGGCGTGGGCATGCTCATCGATGTTAGCTGGCTCTTCCGCGGGGGCAATATCATCTGGGTAGTGCTGTGCATCACTTTTTTCGGAACGCTGGGAAAGGGCCTCGCCGCATACCTCTCGGCCATGATATTCAGGCTGCCTCGGTCGTCGGGGCATATGATGTTCGGCCTCACGTCCGCCCATGCTGCGGGCGCCATAGCTATGGTAATGGTGGGCATGAAGATAGAGGTGTCGGAAGGGCGTTATCTGGTCGACAGTGAAATACTCAACGGCATCGTGCTCGTCATCTTGTTTACGTGCGTCATTTCTTCGATGATTACCGAGCGCTCCGCCCAGATCATCACGCTGCGCGACAAGGACATACCCGTGGAAGAAGACAAGAATGGCGACGACGAGCGAATACTCATCCCCGTAAAATATCCCGAATACGCCGACCGGTTGGTCAATTTGGCGATACTCATGCGCAATGCAAAGCTGAACAGAGAGCTGATTGGGCTCAACGTGGTGTACGACGACGACCACATGAGAGCCAATCAAGAAAAGGGAAGGCGACTGCTCGAACACGTCACGCAGTATGCTGCGGCGGCCGACGTGAAGATGCAAACGCAGGTGCGCATTGCGGCCAACATTGCCAACGGTATCAAGCACGCGTTCAAGGAGTTCAGCGCGTCGGAAATATTAATCGGGATGCACATGCACAAGGATGTGTCTGCAAAGTTTTGGGGAGAGTTTCATCAGAGCCTGTTCAACGGACTCAACCGGCAGATCATCATGTGCCGGCTGATGCAGCCGCTCAACACGTTGCGCCGGATACAGGTAGTAGTGCCCTCGAGAGCACAGTTCGAGCAGGGCTTCTATCGCTGGCTGGAGCGCCTGTCGCGCGTGGCCGGCTACTTGGAATGCCGCATACAGTTCCACGGGCGGGCCGACACGTTGGCGCTGATCAGCGAATACGTGCGCAACAGGCACCCCGACGTGCGGGCCGATTATGCCGAGATGACGCACTGGAACGGCCTCCCGCGGCTGGCGGAAACCATTGCCGACGACCATCTCTTCGTGGTGGTGACGGCGCGCAAGGGCACCGTGTCTTACAAAAGCGCGCAAGAGGGCCTGTCTGATGAGATCAAGCGCCATTTTTCGGGCAAGAACCTGTTGATCATATTCCCCGACCAATTTGGCGACGCAATGGACGAGATGACCTTCGCGCAGCCGCAACATACGGAAGAGAACAGCGCCTACGACGTTATCAGCACGTGGATACGCAAGCAGGTGAAGTAGCTTGCGAATACATTGTTCGCAGCTTGCCTGTTGCAGATTCGCTGCTGCCGTCTTTTTCCCCGCCGACCGCCCTGCCGGCTCTTCCCGTGCCGCGGCGACCGGCTTAGCGGATGGCCATATTTTTCCGAGCGGTTGGCGATTTCTCTGCAAGCGGTCGCACATATCTCTACATACGGTTGGCGATATTCTTGCGAGCGGTTGGCGTTGTCACGGCAAACGGTTAGAGTTGTCACGATAAGCGGTTAGCGCTATTACGGCGGGTGGATCAACGGGAACGCTCAGACGGCGCGCCGGACTTTTACGCCCTGCCGCCGCGACGGCCGAATGCCGCAAAATAAAATCGGCGATAGCGTCTGTTTACTCGTTTTTTTGGCGTATCTTTGTCGGCACATTCAAGTAAAATTATGATAGAAATTAAAGGCATAAAGAAGAGCTTCGGCTCGCTGCGGGTGCTCAAAGGCATCGATCTAAGCATCGCGCGGGGAGAAATTGTCAGCATTGTGGGGCCGAGCGGAGCGGGCAAAACCACGCTGCTGCAGATCATCGGTACGCTGGACAAGCCCGACAGCGGTAGCGTGAAGATAGAGGGGGCGGAGCTGCGTGAGCTTTCCGCTGCCAAGCTGAGCGACTTCCGTAACCGCCACATCGGGTTCGTGTTTCAGTTTCATCAGCTGCTGCCCGAATTCTCGGCCATTGAGAATGTAATGATTCCGGCTTATATTGCGGGCCTGTCGGGGGGCGAAGCGCGGAAGAAAGCCGAAGAGCTTCTGCGGTTTATGGGGCTTGCCGAGCGCGCTGAACATAAGCCGAACGAGCTTTCGGGCGGCGAGAAACAGCGCGTGGCGGTGGCAAGGGCGCTGATCAACGATCCCGCCGTGATACTCGCCGACGAGCCCTCGGGCAGTCTCGACTCGAAGAACAAGGCGGAATTGCATCAGCTTTTCTTCGAATTGCGCGACAGGTTCGGGCAAACGTTCGTTATCGTTACCCACGACGAGGGGCTCGCATCGATCACCGACCGCACCGTTCACCTGAAAGACGGCCTGATAGTGGGCATGGATACGCCGGCCAAACCGACGGCTGACGAAAACAAATAGCGCGTATGGAAGATATTAAATTAGGAGATTACAACAATCTGGAGATTGTAAAAGAGGTAGACTTCGGGCTTTATCTCGACGGGGGAGATGAGGGCGAGATTCTTTTGCCCAAGCGCTATGTGCCCCAGACATACCGAATGGGCGAAAAGCTCGCGGTGTTTGTCTATCTCGATCAAGACGAGCGGCTGGTTGCTACCACGGAGACGCCTTTGGCAAAAGTCGGCAGCTTCGCCTTTCTTGAATGCTCTTGGGTGAACGAATATGGCGCTTTCTTGAACTGGGGGCTGATGAAAGACCTCTTTTGTCCGTTTCGCGAGCAGAAAAAACGCATGGAAATCGGAAATAAGTATGTTGTTTTCGTGTATATAGACGAGGAGAGCTACCGCATCGTAGCTTCTGCCAAAGTGGAGCATTTCCTCTGTAAAAACTTTCCGCAATATGACAAAGGGCAAGAAGTAGACCTGCTCGTCTGGCAGAAGACCAACCTCGGATTTAAAGTGCTCATCGACGATAAGTATGCCGGATTGGCCTACGAAGACCAGATATTCAAACATGTGCAGACGGGAGACTGCATGAAAGGTTATATCGGGAACGTGAGGCGCGACGGCAAGATAGACGTAACGCTTCAGCCGGTCGGTTTTCTGCAGGCGCAAGGTTTTGCAGACACGTTGCTTGCATACATGAAAGAGCACGGCGGAATGTGCGACTTAGGCGATAAAAGCGACGCCGAAGAGATTAAAAGACGCTTCCAAGTAAGCAAGAAAGTCTATAAGAAAGCCGTGGGAGACCTCTATAAACGGCGGCTGATTACGTTGTCTGACGACGGCATACGGCTGGTAGATGGCAAACAAAAAGGGAATTGAGACGCTTTACTCAATTCCCTTTTCTGTGACATATATTTTATTTTTCCTTAAAATTCGGCGCTCTTCGGCGTGCGGGGGAATGGAATAACGTCGCGAATGTTCTGCATTCCCGTTACGAAGAGTATCAGCCGTTCGAAGCCGAGGCCAAATCCACCGTGCGGACATGTACCGTATTTGCGTGTTTCAAGGTACCACCACATGTCTTTCATGGGGATATCTCGACGCTTGATCTCGCCAAGAAGCTTGTCGTAATTCTCTTCTCGTACGCTTCCACCTATGATTTCGCCGATTTGAGGGAACAATACGTCGGTGCCCTGAACGGTCTTTCCGTCTTCGTTCATCTTCATGTAAAAGGCTTTGATGTCTTTCGGATAATCGGTCATGATGACGGGTTTCTTAAAATGTTCTTCTACCAAATAGCGTTCATGCTCGCTTGCAAGGTCGGTACCCCACGATACGGGGAACTCGAACTTGTGTCCCTGTCTCACTGCTTCCTCAAGGATATTGATGCCCTCTGTATAAGGTAGGCGCACGAAATCGTCTTTCAAAATGCCTTGCAGGCGTTCGATGAGTCCCTTGTCGATCATGTTGTTGAGGAATTCCAAGTCGTCTTTACAGTTGTCGAGTGCCCATTTAACGCAGTACTTTATAAAGTCTTCCTCCAAATCCATTAGGTCATTGAGGTCGATAAATGCCACTTCGGGCTCGATCATCCAAAACTCTGCCAAGTGTCGAGGGGTGTTCGAATTCTCTGCTCTGAACGTTGGACCGAAGGTATATATCTGCCCTAACGCCGTTGCACCGAGTTCTCCTTCGAGCTGTCCGGATACTGTGAGCGACGTCATCTTGCCGAAGAAGTCGTCATCGTATATGATCTTTCCGTTCTCATCTTTCTTCAGATCGTAGAGATTTTTGGTGGTTACTTGGAACATTTCGCCCGCTCCTTCGGCATCGCTCGCCGTTATAATGGGCGTATGAAAGTAAAAGAAGCCGTGTTCATGGAAATATCGGTGGATTGCAATGGCCATATTGTGGCGGATACGGAACACTGCACCGAAGGTGTTTGTACGTAATCGCATGTGTGCATGTTGGCGCATGTACTCGAAAGTCTGTCCTTTTTTCTGCATAGGGTAGTCGCTTCCGCACGGTCCGTATATCTCCAAAGTCTTGCATTGTATCTCTACGGTCTGACCTTTTCCCTGACTTTCTACTAATTCTCCTATCACATTGAGGCACGAACCCGTGGTGATGTTCTTCAAAGTTTCGGCATCGAACTTCGACGGATCGACCACAATCTGCACGTTCTTTATCGTAGAGCCGTCGTTCAATGCAATGAAATCTACGGCTTTACTGCTGCGATGTGTACGTACCCAACCCTTTACGTTTACGTTATTACCAAAGTCGGTGCTGCGCAGAACATCGACAATCTTCGTTCTTTTCATCTTGGAAATCTATTTAAAAGCAACGTGTAAAGATGCAAAAGACAGTATGTCGTTCTTACATCTTTACACATTATTATATATACACATATATTACGTTATTCGAAAGCGCCCATGCGAAGCATGTCGACTTCCTTCTCTGTGAGATATCTCCAGTCGCCTCGTCGCACGTTCTTCTTGGTAAGACCGGCGAATTGTACACGGTCGAGCTTGATTACACGGTAGCCGAGACTCTCGAAAATGCGGCGCACGATACGGTTCTTTCCGCTATGTATCTCTATTCCCACCTGCTTCTTGTCGCGCTCGTCGGCATATTCAATAGCATCGGCATGTATCTCTCCGTCTTCCAGTTCTATGCCTTCGGCGATCTTTTGCATATCCTCTTCGGTTACCGCTTTGTCGAGGAAGACGTGATAAACTTTCTTTTTGAGGAATTTAGGATGTGTGAGTTTGCTGGCAAGATCGCCGTCGTTAGTCAGAAGCAGCACCCCTGTAGTGTTTCTGTCGAGACGCCCTACCGGATAAATTCGTTCCTCGCAGGCGCCCTTTACCAACTCCATAACGGTTTTACGTTGCTGCGGATCGTCGCTTGTAGTAACATAATCTTTCGGTTTGTTCAATAGAACGTACACCTTCTTCTCAAGAGATACGGGTTGTTCATGGAATTTTACCTCATCCGAACGCAGCACCTTCGTGCCGAGTTCCGTTACAACGTTACCGTTTACCGTAACCACTCCTGCCTGTATAAACTCGTCTGCTTCGCGACGACTGCATATTCCGGCATTGGCAAGATACTTATTCAGACGTATCGGTTCATTGGGATCGATGTGCTCTTCCTTATATTCAATGCGCTTTTTGAAGCTATATTTCGCATTCGGATCATAATCTGCCGTGCGTTGACGGTAGCCCCCTTGATTATAGCCGCGGTTGTTATTGTAGCCGCCATAGTTGTTATAGCCTCCGCGATTATTATTGTAACCGCCACGGTTATTGTATCCACCGCGGTTGTTGTTATAGCCTCCGCGTTGCTGGTAGCCTCCTTGAGAACGATATCCACCCTGCGGGCGAGGCTGATACCCGCTTTCTTGACGCGGTTGATAGCCCTCCCCGTCTTGATTGTAGCGTGGGCGATAGCCACCTTGAGGCCGCTGCTGATAATCTCCGCGCGGTTGATATCCGCCCTGTTCGCCGTCTTGATTGTAACGAGGGCGATAACCTCCTTGCGGCCGTTGGCCGTAACCTCCACGCTGTTGGTATCCTCCGTCGTTGTTGAACCGCGGACGATACGGGCGCGGTTGCTGCATTCCTTCATTGTTGTTCTGCAGTCCGGCACCGAAACCTTTGGGACGGAAGCCGCCTTCACCACTTGTTTTGTCGGTACTGTAGGCACGTTGAGAACGAATACGTGGGCGTTGTGGGCGCGTTACATTGCGATATTCTCCCTGATAGTTACCTGTAGGTCTGCTATAACCCTCTCGGTTAGTTTCATTCTGCTCGGCAGACTGATCCTGAAGTTTGTTGTCTAATTCCATTTCCATAACTTTAATAATGCTTTACGATGGGCCTCACGGCTCCGGTTAATAAATTTTTTAAAATGAATAATTTAATATGATAATCTCTTTCTTTTTCTTCTTTTTAAGGGCTTAAAGGCCCGTGTAGTTGAGCGGGGTGATAGCTCTAAGTTCGGTTTTCACGCTATCGTTTACGTTTAGTTCGTCGATAAAACGCCGAATGGTGTCCGCTGTCATCTTCTCATTGGTTCGGGTGAGTGCCTTCAGAGCCTCGTAAGGATGCGGATAGGCCTCGCGTCTGAGTATGGTTTGTATGGCTTCTGCCACCACCGCCCAATTATTTTCTAAGTCGTTACGTAGCTTTTCTTCGTTAAGAATAAGTTTGCGCAATCCTTTTAATGTGCTTTGAATAGCGATGATACTGTGTCCGAATGGTACGCCTATATTACGTAATACGGTTGAGTCGGTAAGGTCTCTTTGCAGCCTGCTTACCGGTAGTTTCGCCGCAAGAAACTGCAAAATGGCGTTGGCAATGCCGAGGTTACCCTCGCTATTTTCATAGTCTATCGGGTTTATTTTATGGGGCATGGCGCTCGAACCCACCTCTCCGGTCTTGATTTTCTGCTTGAAATATTCCATCGAAATATACATCCAGAAGTCGCGGTCTAAGTCGATAATGATGGTATTTATACGGCGCATGGCATCGAACAGTGCCCCCAGATTGTCGTAATTGCTGATCTGTGTGGTGTATTGTTCGCGCTCCAAACCGAGTTTCTCGCCCACGAAACGGTTGCCGAATGCTTTCCAATCTATCGACGGATAAGCCACGTGGTGGGCATTGTAGTTGCCTGTTGCACCGCCAAACTTGGCAGATAGCTTGCATGTACCCTTCATCTGTTCGAGCTGTTCCGACAAACGATACACGAAAACCATGATTTCTTTGCCGAGACGTGTGGGAGATGCCGGCTGTCCATGTGTCTTTGCAAGCATTGGTACGGCTTTCCAGTCATCGGCATATTGCCGTAACAGGGCTATCAGTTCTTCTATCTGTGGGTAGTAGACGGCCTCTAAAGCCTCTTTGACAGACAGCGGAACACTCGTGTTGTTAATGTCTTGCGATGTCAGACCGAAGTGGATGAACTCTTTGTAGGCCTCCAGATGGCCGATCTTATCAAACTCTTCCTTGATAAAATACTCCACTGCTTTCACATCGTGGTTAGTAACAGCTTCGATATCTTTTACCCGTTGCGCCGATGTTTCGCCGAATGTGCGGTAAATATCGCGCAAACGTTCGAACAAAGCGTGGTCGAAAGAAGCCAATTGCGGCAGCGGTAATTCGCACAATGCAATGAAATATTCTATCTCTACGCGTATGCGATAACGGATAAGCGCGTACTCTGAAAAATAAGCAGCAAGCGGTTCGGTTTTACTTCTATAACGCCCGTCGACGGGAGATATAGCAGTCAGCAAGTCGAGCTTCATAACTAACACGTATTATTCTTATGTTGCAAAAGTACGAATTTTACCTGATATTTGCGTTGAATTTTTATATAAAGTTTGTAAAAAAGGCGGAGTGTTTGCGGAAGAAGGAAAGAAGGGTTACGATAATATGGTATAGTGCGACAAGGATATGTTGCAAGTAGCGCTCTTAAACGGTACATATAATTCGGGCAGATGGTACGTCTGAGAGCGTTAGGTAGGTGCTCTGTTTGCTGTAAGTGTAGAATGTAGCTTTAATAAGCGTTTTTGTAGATGATTTAAAATTATGGCTGTATGCTGCGAATGCCCATAAAACTTGTCTTCTGAATGGGCATTCTATTTTCTGTTCTTATTTATTTTGGCCATGACGAACTGCATGCATTCGGCAAGTATCTGTACGCGGGCGATGCGCATAACGGCGTAATAAAGCAGCACGGCCATGGCAATACGCACGATAAACAGTAACCATAGCACCTCGACAGATGCCGTAACGAGGTGGATAAGTGCCATTACACCGAGCGCAGCCAGTGCAAACGGCGCCGTATCTTTAATGAACCACACTGCACGATAGCCCGTAAGACGGTGCGTAAAGAAGTACCATACGAACAGCCATATTACGTTGATGACAACGTAGGCCACCACCATTGTGCGTATGCCCAAAGGATAGATGAGCAGCATAGTAGCGATCTGTACTACGCACAACGCCAGCGTACAAAGGAAATAGGTGCCCGATCGGCCTTTGCTCAGTATCATATTCGACAGCAAGGTGCTCAATGGCATCGTGGCGCCTGCAATACATAATATCCGTACAAGTTCGGCACTGGCCAGCCATTTGGCCCCGATGGTAATAACGATGAACTCCTTTGCCACCAATCCGAAGCCGAAGAGCAGCGGAAAGGAAATAAAAGCAGTAAAGCGCATCAGCTTGCGTAAGGCGTTTAGCTGGCGTTCCCCGTCGTTCTTCAGATCAACAAGAACGGGCTGAGCCACTTGGTTTACCATGTTTTGAACAAGCGAGAAGCACTTGAAGTTCCACTGGTAAGCCTGATTATAGATACCGGCATTGCTCGTTCCGAAGTAGCGCCCCAAGAGCAAGTTGAGCACATTGTTGTTGATATGCATCGTGATTGTGGTTGCTAAAATCTTGCACGAGAAGCGGAACATGCGCCTGACGGGAGCGAAATCTATCTCGAAATGGGGGCGCCATGGGGAGTAATACCACAGCAAGGAGGTGTTCACGAAGACGTAGGCCAGTCCCTGCGAGGCCAGCGACCAGTAGCCGCAGCCGAGAAATGCCATCGTAATACCGATGGCGTTCGATATCATTACGGCTGCAATAGAGGCTTTTGCCTGCTGTTTGGCCATCAGGTTTTTGTAAAGAAAAGTCCCTTGTGCGGTGCCGAAAGATGCAATAATGATGCTTAGGAAGGCGTAACGGCACAATTGGACGATGCTTGCGGCATCTTCGTCGGGGTAGAACAGCGCAATAAGAGGGGCACAGAAAAAGAGGATGGCATAGGCGGAACACCCCACAATGATATTGAACCAGAACACCGAGTTGTAGTCTTTGTCGGTGGGATGCTGTATGTTTGCGAGCGCAATCTTGAACCCGCTCTCCTGCAAGGCTGTGGCTATGAGCGAGTAAACACTGATAATTGCGAGCATTCCATAGTCGTGGGTAGACAGCAATCGGCCCAATATTATTGCCACCAAAGCACCTACCAACTGTAAAACACCGTTGTTCATGCCGCCCCAAAAGAGCCCTTTCGCCGTTTTTTCCTTTAGCGTTTCTGTCATTATGAGTTGTTGTTGCCGTGTGCAAAAGTAATGTATATTGTAATGATAATCAAAGTTTTTTGTGTAACTTTGGATAGAATAGCGACAATCCTTTATACAAGGGCACCTTGTGCGATTGGCTGATTTTGGGGTAACGATTTGGCAACCGTTCCATTTGCTGTGTACTGCTTTGTTTTGCTTGCAAAGAACTCTTTATCTCCGACAAAGATAATGATTATTCCCGAACAATTCTACTCTTTGCTTTATTTTTTCAAGGCAAGGAAAAAATTATTCCCCTGCCGATTTCAAGAAGTAGAAACACGATGTTGTGAAGAAATTGCGGATATATGGAATTGCCCCTATCACGGCGTACAGCCTTCGGGGACGCAGGTGGAATTTCACCTCGTAATGCGGATTGATGAAATAGAAAGTCCTGTCAATGGCTTCAAAGCCTTCCTTTCTCATCGTCCTCTCAAACAACTCTATCGGGCATTTGGTCTTCTTGATGTTCAACAGTTCTCTGACGCATCCCTCGTCTTCCTTCCGAGCCCTCAATATCCGCTCATACAATCTCGTCGGAAGCAGGTGAAAGAAAGGCAGGTGCGAGAGGAAGCGGCTTCGGCATATCTGCTGATGCCCACCGAAAGGCATCTGCCAAGCAGGAAAGGACATGAAAATTACCCCCCGGGTTTTTAACAACTGTTTACACTTGTGCATAAATTCCTCCTTGTCGTCGATATGCTCTATCACATCATGGCAGACAATCAGGTCGAACTGATGCCTGAGTTCCTTCAACAGGAACACATCGGAGGCGATGAAACGCCCTTTTGCTCCGTTCTCTTGGAAAAACTTCCTTGCGTCCCTTATCCGTCCCTCTGCCATATCCACGCCCACTACATCGCAGCCCATGCGTGAGAAAGGCAGGAGGTTTCCACCGTCCCCGCAGCCTATCTCCAACACTTTCGTGCCTTTCCCTACCTGCCTGTACCGCTTGATGTAAGGAATGAAATACTTCTCGCTTGTGGTTGCGAGTTCGTTGAAATACTGTCTTCGGTTAAGTTGTCTTGACTGCATCTTATTTTAGGGGTGTTATGGTTTCAACGACAAAGGTAGCAATAATCATGGAATAAGACCGCATGTTTCATTCGTTACCATGAAAAATACCTATAAATGATTATATGGCAATGCGATATGGACGAGTGCAACCCAAAGTTTCCGCTCTTTCGTTTGCGGAATGGCGGGAAAATTCGTATATTTGCGAGGTACGACTAAAAAAGATGTAAATATGGCACACCGTAAAACTTGTTTTGTTTTATTGTTCTTGGCATTCCTGCTGGCATGCGCGTCCTGTTCCAATCCCCAAGACGAGGACAGGAAATCTTCTTTTCAATTGGATAAACCTTATAGGGAAATCATGCAAGGCTCTACGCTCCGTGTGTTCATCACGAGTGGCAGTGGAGACTTGCAGATAAGCAATTCCAATGCGTTTAAGGACTATGCTAGAATTGCCTATGCGAGAACTCCCGAACAGGCAGGGCATGTAGGTGTTCTTTCAATCCAAGCCCTGCAAGTGGGAGAATTTCAGGTCTCACTGACCGACAACCTCACAAAGGAAAGACAGCAACTGACCGTTAAAGTCCTCCCGCCTTATCTGTTACTGGAAATTCACGAAGGCTCAGACCCTGTATGGTCAATAGGAAGCGGAGTTTCGGGACTTTTCCTTGTCCAGAACGCAGCGCATTCTTTTTATCTGTGCCGTTACAAGCCCACTCTCTATCGGTATGTCAGTCCTGCCGTTCTCTCGGGCGTATATGAGATTGTCATGAAAGACGGCGTTCCGACGAACTTGCGCCTGCAAAGCAAGAAACAGGGAATTGTCCGTGATTTCACCTTGACAGGGAAAAACAAGAAAGAGGCTTTGGAAAAACTCGGGAGATTAGGCAGGCTCGGACTTCTTCCGAATGAAGAGAAATTCATCTGTCCCGTCTTTCTTGACGAACACGACATGGAAGAGCATATCATGGCGGAAATGACTTATAAGGAAGCAACCTTGCCTGAGAAAGTCATGGAGTGAGATGCAGGAAAGGAAGTGGAGCATGCGGAGGCACGGTTACAGCCTCACTCCCTTGCTCCTGTTCTCTTGGGAGGAATGGACGGACAAATGTCTGAATTTCTCCCACTGCTCCTTAAACCAACGGGCAATCGGCACTCTGTCCACGAGCAGGTCGAGTACGGTCTTGCCATCCCTTTCCTCCCTGCCCACCTGCAAGCGTGCCTTCTCAACGGCGAACGAACGCCTGTACTCATCAGAATGCAGTTTCCCCGTAACAACGAGTACTTTGCCTTGCAGGAGTTCGTCCGTGTGTCTCTCTGACAATCCGACCGAACGGCAAAGCCTTTCAATACGGAAAAACTCGGCAAGCATGGGAAACCATTCCTTTGCCTTGTCGATGATGCGCCTGAGATTGCCGATTTCACGCTGATGCTGCTCCGATGCCCGCAACCGCTCGGCGACGTGGCTTTCCTTCATTTTCTGCATATCCGTGCGCATCTGTCCGATGCTCTCTTTCAGTTCCGCCACCTCACCATGCAACTGCCTGTTCTCGCTTTCAAGCCTGCTCACTTTATTACCGCCCAACAGGGAGTTGATGCCGTTGAGTGCTGCTGTGGCGGTCTTGGTAGCTGAGTTTTTCAGTTCCACCGTTTTTTTCTCCGCCTTGATGCGTGCGAGTTCCATTTTTGCTTGCTCCGCCTCCTCGATGATGCACCGTGCTTCCGCCTCCCTTGCCAGCAGGTTGGCGATGTTCTCCTGTATGTCCTCGCCCTGCGTGATGAGATTGCGGTAATACTCATGCGTGGAGAGGTGCTTGGCTGTCGAGCCCCTGACACCCCTTTTCAGCTCGTACTTCGCCATGTGTTCGGCGTAGGTGTCCTGATACCTGATGAGGTTGGCACGGCTCATCACCTCGTCTGCGCAGAGGCGTGGGGCTGTCGCTTTCGTCCTGTACCTGCGCTTTGCCTTCTCTTCCTTTTTCTGCTTCCTGCGCTCACCCTGCACTATCGGCACTACGGTGGCATGGATGTGCGGTGTTTCCTCGTCCATGTGCAGGACTGCCGACACGAGGTTGTCCGCCCCGTAGGTCTCTCTCAGCCACGCCACGCTGTCATCGCACCACTCTCCGAGCCTCCTTTCGTTTTCCATTCGTTCCATATCCTCGTGCGTTCCGCTCAGCACGATGCGGATTGCCTGTACTTGGTTCTTCCCTATCTTGCGTTTCAGCCCTGCCGTGTCAAGGCGGTGGCGTATGGCAGCCGTGCGGTTGCACACACCGTCGGGAAACCTGATTAACTCACGGTTGAGGTGCGTTCTCGTAGGGTCTATGTTCTTCGGCACGATGGTGCGCTCGATGTGAGCCGACATTCCGCTGTCGGCTCCCTTTGCCTTTTCCAAATGCAATACGCAATATCCCATATCCTTTTGTCTTTTTTAGATGTTGTCATTATCTTGTTTTCGTTGCCTTGATGTCCTTAGATACGGTCGGTGGACAATCGTTGAAAGGAGGAAAGACTTCCTTTCGGCTTGCTCGTTTCTTTATGCCGACAGGCTCGGCAGGGGTGTCCAGAGGGGTGCAACCCCGTTGGCTTATTGGGAGATTTTCAGCGGACACGGAGTGAAGCGTGAGGAAAATCCCCTAATAAGCTACGGTATTTTCTCTTTTGAAAATATCCTTACCGTGCTTACCACGTGGGCATTTGCCCCTGCCACTTCTTTCCCTTATAACCTGAAGTCCCCACGGTTTCTCCATCGGTGCTGCCGATTGGACTTGTTTCTCCGAAGGCATACTTGGACTGCACCCGAATATCTGAATACCCTGCATGCTTGGAAATACAGAATGCACGGCTTGCCGTGACTGCCTTTTTCTGTTGCTTATATCAGCGTGTCTTGCCTGTTCCGTTTCAGCCTGTAATGCCACTGCCGTTTCCCACCGAAGTCGGAGTGATGAAAATTCTGATGAATTGATGAATGTCGTTCCAATAATCTGGAAATCAACATAATATGCTTTCATCATGCCCTCATCAAGCCGCTTGTCAAAGTGGAGTTTCATCATTTCCGATTCCTCTATCCCTGCATTTCCTCCAACTGCTTCCTGCCGATGGTGTAAAAACGCCCCGTGCGCCTAATCTCCGTATATGGGCGCATGTTGTCATAGCTCGGCTGGCAGGTCGTATAGGTGAGCGTGTTTTCGGCAGGAGTGAGTTTCCATATATCCTGCACGATACGCCTTACCTGCGTCCTGTCCGTCCTGCAGCCTGCGCAGTTCAGCAGAAGGAGCATGTCGTTGATGCAGAAAGAGAAAGCGGACGCTTTCATGCAGTCCATGACTTCAAGGCAGGTTTCCGCCATCTCCACCTCCGTCCTGTTACGGTTGCTCCGTATAATCCTGCTCAGGGCTTGCGTGTGGATGAGTTCGGGACTGAACCACATGCGGCTCTCTTTCTTCGTGGAGAGCGTGCGGTGCTGGAGAAAATAGAGGAAGGCGGGTATTTCCTCCTTTACCCTTTGCAGGAAGTCCGTGTCGTCCTTTTCTATCCTCCCCACCTTCCTCACCCAATAGCGTGTCTCTCCTGTGTCGATTATGACGGGTAGACGTTCGTTGTTGGAGCATAGTACGAACTTGGCGAAGAATGAAATCTCATCCCTGTCCTTGCCCTTCGCCTCCACCTTGTAGGAAAGGGTGGTGCTGAGGTTCTTGAGCCGCTCGCTGTCCTCCCTGCGGTCGAGAAGCACCTCGTCCACGAGGATGAGCAGTTTCCCTGCCCAGTCCGAGTTGAACTGACTTCGGAAGTCCTCGTTGGTGTTGAAGGTTACATTGCCCCCGAAGAGGGCTTTGAGGAAGTTGAGGAACGTGCTCTTGCCCGTGTTGCGCTCCTCTGATACGAGCAGCAGGATGGGCAGTTTCTCTATGGGCTGCAGGTAGAGTAGTTGCAGGTAGTCCATGCCAAGTTCGTACTGCTCCCCGAAGATGTGCCTTGCCAATGCCTCGATATGGGGAAACACACCTTGCTTCGGATGATGCCCCGTCGGCTCGTAGAGGTTGAGGAAACTGCCTACTACGGGCTGATAGTTCACATGGTCGGGGACGGTGCAAAAACCGTCATACTTCGGGACGGTCGCCAGATAGTCCCTGCCGTAGTCCTGACGGAGCGTCTCGTTGTTCCACACGATGCGCTTCCTTACAAAACCGCCTCCGACAAGAGGCATGTCTGCAAGTTTGTAGAGCGTTGTGCCCACACGGACGAAAGCCCCGTCCTTTTTTCTTTTTTCGGGCATATCTTCCAGCAGCCCGTCATTGTTTTTCTTATCCATTTCTTTCTTGCTTAAATGGTTGATATATAGCATCGTGCAAAGTTACGGACATCGTTCGGAAAACTACTTGTGAAGAATGGCGCGGAACGGTGAAAGAAAAACGGAATGGAATAAAAACAGGGGAAAGCAGGGAGGTGCGGAGCAATAATTGAGGGGAACAGGAGGATAATTTTGCAGGATTTGTCGAGGGTTGCTGAAAAAGGGAAAATGCCTTTTTCTTTCATCGTTCGCAAGCGTCTGATGATATGTTGATGAACTTGCAATCGCTTGATATTCAATCATATTATATCAATATTCATCAATTCATCAAAATAAAAGAAGTTGTGTTCGGTATGTTTTTCTTTTCTCGGCAGTCCTATACGACTCGTCCCTAACTGTTATCCCTGCCCTTCAACCACCCAAAAAGAAAAAGGTTTATTTCCCCCATCGACACAAGGGGATAAACCTCTATAAACCTCTGTCAAGGCGTTTCAGCAGGGACTGCCTGCCCGTGCAGGAAGGAGCATGACAAACCTTTCGTGCCGTTCGTTCAGCATTGCGATGACATGCTCCCAAAGCCTTTTTGCCCTTTGCGACCTGATACGGAACGCAAGGGCTATGACCATTTCAAGGCTGTACGCATCAAGCCAGCGACCCTCCGCCACCCTGATGTTCCTCTCTGCCGTGCAGGGGTGCAGCAGTCCATCCCTGTATATCTTCTTGACCAGCGTGTGGATGGTATGTCCGAACACGCCAAACAGGTCGGCAATCTCAAACTCGCCCATCCATATTTCGCCGTTGGGTATGACGATGTTCCCGTGCTCGTCTATCGTGATTATTCGACGGGCATTGCTGCTTATGTCTTTCCCTTTCATTGTCATGCCATCTTAATATTGCCAAATGAGGCGTTGAGCTTGCTGCCGAGCATGGAGAGGTCGGTGTCGAGTTTCTCGGTGGTTATCTTCGCATAGAGTTGTGTGGTTACGATGTTCGTGTGTCCGAGTACACGGCTCACGCTCTCAATCGGCATGCCCTTGCTCAGAGCCAATGTCGCAAAGCCGTGCCTTGCGCAATGGAAGGAGATGTCCTTTGTTATCCCGCACTCGCTGATGACTTTTTTGAGCTTCTTGCAGACCGTCCAGTAGTTGATGTCCCCGAATATGGAGTTGTCCTTCTGGAACGGTCGGTATCTGTCGATGATTTGCAAGGGTATATCGAGCAGTTTCACTTGGTACGGCACCTGTGTCTTGTGCCTTTTTGCAAGTATCCACTTCTCGCCGTTCACCTCCACAATCTCATCGGTGGTGAGTTCCTTCAAGTCCACGAAGGAAAGGGCGGTGAAGGAGGCGAAGACAAACAAATCACGCACGAAGGCGGAATGGCTGTCCTTGAACTCGTGCGAAACCAGTGTCTTCAACTCGTCCTCCGTGAGGAACGCACGCTCCTTCGTGTTCGGGCTGATATGAAACTGCGCGAACGGGTTTCTCGGTATCTTGCCGTTGAAGTGCGCACGCATCACCACGCCTTTGAGCCACATGCAGTTTATCCATATCGTGGCGTTCCTGTTTCCTTTCACCGTGCTGAGGTACACGGCGAAGTCCCTGATGAAGTCGGGGGTGAGTTCCAGCATCGACATGTCGCTGCGGTTGTACTTGTGGCGGATAAACCTCGCCGTGTTGTTCCTCGCCCTGAGCATCACCTTGTATGTTCCCATGCTCCTGTCCTTACCCACACGCTTGAACAGAGAGGCGCAGTCCCTGTCGAACGCTTTCATCAGGGTGTCGTACTCGCTGCCCAGCCCCTGATAGGCGTTGCGCACCATCTCCGCCGTGACGAACGCCTCACGGTCGGAAAGACGCTGATAGTGCTTGATGATTTGCGCCTTGATGTTGTCGAGCGAGAGGTTGGTGGCGATGGCTTCCCTGCTCTTGCCTTTCGCCCTGTTGCCTTTCACATCCCACAACTCCTTTGGGATGGTGCGCTTGCAGCTGAACTGAGCCACCGTGCCGTTGATTGTAACCCGTCCCATGATGGGGACGATGCCGTCTTTCTCCTTGCTGCCGTTCACATAGAACAGCACCTTGAATGTGCTTCTTGCCATTGTCTTTTCTTTTTGGTTGCAAAATTAAACATGAAAGAGCCTAACCCTGCTATGCAAAATATAGAGCAATAGAGCAACAGCAACGGATGCACGGAAAACCGCTGTTTTTCTCCTCTTTAGCGGAGGTAATTATCCTGCTTTCGGGTAACGATTTGAAAACATTTCTGTTTCAATAATCCGCATTTTCCTGCCTCGTGGCAGGTGGCGGATTTGCTGCGATTTACACCGTATAGCCCTAATAATCAAGCCGAATTGCGTTAAACTTCCGATTTCCTGCAAATATTACAGCGATTTT